>JAFEFM010000147.1 GCA_018240585.1 Pseudomonadota bacterium | reverse complement strand
TTCTTTTCGATGGGCTGGGCGAGGCGGATCTTCAGCAGTTCGGTGTCGTCGGATGCAAGAGCGCGCCCGCCACCATAGGGAAAGTTGTTGTCGTTGATCACCAGCAGGGTCCGGTCGTCGAGGATGAGCACGTCCTCGATCGTCGTGTAAGGGAAGCTGAAGCTGGTCTTGCCGTCGCGGTTCAGATCGTCAGGGTCGGCGATGTTCATGAGGTCGACCAACTCGGTCTTGCCGACCGTGCCGCCATTGGCTGCGGTGCCGATGTCGATCAGGAACAACTTCTTGAACGGGGTGCCGCTGGTGGCGGTGTCGCCATTGCGCTCGATGACGATGAAGCGATCGTCGTCGATCGCGGTCATGTCGCCGATCGCGGTGCCGGCGGGCTCCAGCGGATAGACATAGGTCACGTTGGTGTAGGACTCGGACTCGATGTCGAACTCGTTGATGCGCAGCGTCTTCGCCGGATCACCCGCGACTGACTTCTCCAGCAGGGTATAGAGCTTGTCGCCGCTGCGGTTGATCGCCATGCCTTCAAAGCCACCCGAACTGCCGAGGTTGGCGCGCGCGGTGCCGGCGACCACATCCTTGTGTTGGGGCGCGTAGACGCCGGGCAGGGGAATCTCGCGGCGCAGCACGGTGCCGGAAACGTCCGTCTTGATCAGATAGGGGCCGAACTCGTCGCCGAACCAAAGATTGCAGTTGCGATCCTGGCGGACGGATTCGATGTCGAAGTCGGCCCCGGTCAACAGACGCCCAAACTTGATTTCTGCGCCGACCTCGGGTTTGGCCGCATCGTTGTAGTAGTGGTCGAAATCGGCCTGAATCTTGACATCGAGTTTGCGATTGGCGTCGTTGAGGGTGATGCGACTCGGGCCGGAGAAGCTGGCGATGGGTGTTCCGGTCAGGTAGTTGGCGGCCGAGACCGTGCCGCTTCCACCGCGTGCGGTGCGAAAGTCGGGCTTGGTCGTGTAGACGCGCAACAGTGCATCGGCCGAGTTGCCCTGAGCACCAAAGCCGTTGTCGGTCATCACGCGGAAGGTGCCGGAGACCGGGCCGGGCAACACCGCGGAAAACCCCTGGACCGGTTGCAAATCAACGTAGGGTGGCAGGTTGCTGCCGTATGGATTCGGTCCGGCGAACTGACCGGAGGTGGGCCCGTCGGCGAAGGTGGCGGCCGGCATCTTGGCCCAGCCGATGATGGTGTTGACGGTCGGGGAAGGCGCGGCGGCCTGGGCATGGAGGCCGGCCGTGGCCAGCGCGAGAGCGAGAAGGGACTTGCGGATCATCGATCGACTCCGGTTCGATTGCGTGTGGGTGCGCCGGCACATGCCAGCGCTGCGTGGACACTAGGCACTGGTCATGACAGGGCCGTGAGGGAGTGCCTTCCTGATCGAGACCCGGGACAAATGCCGATCGAGGCAGTCGAGCGGTCGCGGCTGCGATTCCCCAGCGCGCTGCCAGCGTCACAATCCTGTTGCACGATTGGCGTAGCGTTCGTGCATGGCGGCGTATCCGAACCGAGATCAACTGGTCATTTTCGATGCCGATGGCACGACCATCGATGCGTTCCATGCCGTCGAGCAGAGCTTTCTGCGTCACGGCATGGCGATCGGCGATCTCGAACGCTTCCAGAAGCGTCGCAAGCTCTTCAAGTATCTGGGCGGATTGCGCGAATTTCCCAACAACCTGCGGCGTCAGTTCGGGAAGCAGAGTCGCAAGCGGCTGCTGGCGACGCTGACGGAGTTCTACCGGTTCGAGGCCAGCCTGTATCCGGGGATCGCCACCCTCCTGCAGACGCTGCTCGCGGCGCCGCACGTGCGCGTCGGGCTGGTGACGCGCAATGTGACCGTCGAGCCGGCAGAGACGCTGCGCTGCCTCTTTCGGCGTCATGGCATCGATCTCGACGCGTTCGACCATTTCGCCTGCATTCCTCTGGGCGAGGACAAGACAGGGCAGTTTCGCCAAGCGCGCGAACGCCTGGCAGTGAATCCCGCGCGCTGCTACGCCTGCGGCGACGAGTACGGTGATTACATCGCGGCTATCGGCGCGGCGATGTACCCGTTCATCGTCGCCTACGGGGCCGAAGATCGACAGCGGCTGATCGGCTCCTTCGGCGTCCCGGACGCGTACATCCATGCGTCGAGTGCCGACTTCACCCAGCGGCTGCTGCATGCGTTGGGCTTGGCCGACGCGGTCGGTGGTGACGAGGGGGGCGTCGGCCCCGTACCGGGCTCGATGCATGACGGCGCCGCGCCGGAAGCGGGATGACGATGGCGACGGTGGATCTGATCTACTTCAACGCGGGAGGCGGGCACCGCGCCTCCGCGCTTGCGCTGCAGGCAACCCTGCGCAGCCACGCGCCGTCGTGGCAGGTGCGCCTCATCAATCTGTTCGAAGTGCTCGACCCGCTGGACAAGTTTCGCTCGGTGACGGGCAGCGCGCCGGAAGACTGGTACAACAAGCGGCTTGCGCGAGGGTGGACCCTGGGAATGTCGCAGGAGCTGAAGCTGTTGCAAGGAGCGATTCGCCTCGCGCATCCGATGCTGCTGCGGCAACTGCAGCAGCACTGGCTTCGCACGGAGCCCGATCTCGTGGTGTCGCTCGTCCCCAACTTCAATCGAGTGCTCTACGAAAGCGTGGCGTCAACGCTGCCCGGCGTGCCCTACGTCACCTTGCTGACCGACCTTGCCGACCTGCCGCCCAACTTCTGGATCGAACGCGATCAGCCGCAGCACTTCATCTGCGGCACGTCGCGTGCGGTCGAGCAGGCACTCGCGTTGGGCCACGACGCCGAACGCATCCATGCCACGTCGGGCATGATCATCCGGCCGGAGTTCTATGAATCGGCCACCGTCGATCGCATGCGCGAAAGAATGACGCTCGGCCTCGATCCGGTGCGGCCGACGGGTCTCGTCCTGTTTGGCGGGCACGGTTCGAAAGCCATGCTCGGCATCGCGCAGAAGTTGGCCGAGACGACCCAATTGATCCTGATGTGCGGGTACAACAAGGCCCTGGCGGCGAGTTTGCGCAAGTTGCCTGAGGGGGCGCCGCGGCTGGTCGTCGAATTTACCGCGGACATTCCGCACTACATGCACTTGGCGGACTTCTTCATCGGCAAGCCGGGGCCCGGCAGCATCAGCGAAGCCGTGCAGCAGGGGCTGCCCGTCATCGTCGTTGACAACGCATGGACCATGCCGCAGGAGCGATACAACGCCGACTGGATCCGCGACAACGGCTTGGGGATGGTGGAAGGAAGCTTTCGCTCGATCGATCGGGCGGTTCTGCGCCTGCTCGACCGCTTCGATGAGTTCCGGGCAAACGTGAGACGTATCGACAACCGGGCGCTTTTCGAGGTGCCGGGGATCCTCGAGGGGATTCTGGAGGATGCGTCGGGCGGTGAGCGCAGCGTCGAGCGACCGCCCTCAGTCGGCGCATGCCGCGTTTCGGGGTGTCAAGCGATCACGCTCCGGACGTAGCCGGCAAACGATCACGCGATCGGGTGGCGATCGCTTTCAACGGTGGGTCAGGCCTTCATCTTGCCGAGCAACCCCGCTTGATCGCTTCCATCGTAGGATGGTTGAAGCGCGTGGGCAGGCTTTGGGGGTTGAACCAGCGGAAGTCGGAATGCTCCCGATTGATTCTCGGGCTCACCTCCCGCTCCAATGCTGATGCCTCTCCCGGTCCGGGCAGAATCACGTCGCACGCGATGGGGAAAGGAGCCTCTGCGGATGAATCCGCCTGGCGCCGGCCCTTTCCACCGGGGTTACGCCGCGCAACGATCGTTTCAGGCAACGCTAGGCGGCTTCGCGCTGATAGAGTGCGGCAACATTTGCTCGCCACTGCTTCAGTGCTTCGTCCTCGAAGTGAAGTTGAAATGCCGCCTTTTCCGCCGAGCTGAGTCGAGTGGCCTGCGCGTCATCACGAAAGCGGGCGTCGAACTTTTCGGCGAGTTCGCGGGTTTGTTCTGGATCGAGGGCGACAGCCTTGTCGAAATAGTCCTGAGCTGCTTGCGGTGCGTTCATCTTCATCCCCTAAGCTGTTCCGTTTCATGTCCTTGGATGCCTGTCAGGGGCGTC
>JAFEFM010000146.1 GCA_018240585.1 Pseudomonadota bacterium | reverse complement strand
GCGCGCTGCTGCTGGCCGAGACCGACGACGGCCCCCGGCTGGTGTCGGTGAATCTGCGCGACGCAGGTATCGACAAGGTCGCCGGCGTGTTCACCCATCGCGAAGCGGTCGCCGACCTCGGCTTCCGCGCCCATCGCCTGGCCGCCGACGCGGTGCTGCCCGAAGCCGCGCTGCCCTGGCTGGAGCAGCGCGCGATCGCCGCGATCGCCTCGCTGCAGCTGGGCGTGAGCAGCGAGCAGGTGCGCCGCACCGTCGAGTACATCAACGAGCGCCGCCAGTTCGATCGTGCCATCGCCACTTTCCAGGCGGTGCAGATGAGCATGGCCGACGCCCACATCGCGATCGAGGCCCTGCGCTCGGCGCTGTGGCAGCTCGTGTATCGGCTCGACGCCGGCCTGCCGTCGCCGTCCGAGGCGCTGGCGGTCAAGGTCCTCGCCAATGAATGCGGCCACCTCGTCGGCCACAAGGCGCAGCACGTGCATGGCGGCATCGGCGTCGATCTGACCTACCCGATCCACCGCTACCTGTACTGGAGCCGCGCGCTCGGCATCACCCTGGGCGGTAGCGCCGCCACGCTGGAAACACTGGGCGACTGGCTCGCCAACAACGACAAGCTGGGATGGAAATATGACCTCGAAGAACAGCAAGCGCTTTGACGACGTGCGCCCCGGCGAGGCGCTGCCCGAACTGGCGATTCCGATCACGACTACGCTGATCGCCTCCGGTGCGATCGCCACCCGCGACTACTTTCCCGGCCACCACGACATGGAGGCGGCTCAGCAGCTCGGTTCGCCGCACGTGTTCATGAACATCCTCACCACCAGCGGGCTGGCCGAGCGCTTCGTCGAAGCCTGGGCAGGCCCGGCCGCACGCTTCAAGAATCTCAAGATCAAGCTTGGCGCGCCCAACTACCCGGGTGACACGATGACTTTCACCGGCGAAGTGGTCCGTATCGACGCGGCCCGCCGCGAGGTGGACGTGTCGCTGAACGGCAGAAACTCGATGGGCAGCCACGTGACCGGTTCGGCCACGCTGGTGCTGCCCTGACACGCGGAGAACCGAACTCATGACGGAACTGTCCCTTTCCGGCCGCGCCGCCATCGTTGGCCTGGGCGCGACCGAATTCTCCAAGAACTCCGGCCGCACCGAGCTGCGTCTGGCGATGGAATCCACGCTGGCGGCGCTGGCCGATGCCGGCATCGACCCGTCCGAGGTGGAGGGCTTCTCGTCCTACACCATGGACAAGGTGCCCGAGTACGAGATCGCGCGCCTGCTCGGCTGCAAGAACGTCAAGTTCTTCTCCACCGTGCCGCACGGCGGCGGCGCCGCCTGCGCGCCGATCGTGCATGCCGCGATGGCCGTGGCGACCGGCGTGGCGAAAACGGT
>JAFEFM010000145.1 GCA_018240585.1 Pseudomonadota bacterium | reverse complement strand
GCAGCACACATAGGTTTGTGCGCTGTTGGCGCGCTGGTTGAGGAAGGCGTAGCGTTCAAGATACTGGTTCAGCGCCGGCTGCCCGCAATCGAAGCCTTCCACGACGTCGGACGCGGCAAGCTTGCGGATCGGTGCGTAGACACTGCTCAACCCAGTACCCCGCGCTCGGACAACAGCTTCGCGAGCCGCGGCTTGGGCTGGACAGGGCGATCGAGCGCTTCCTGGAACGCGCTCCAGCGCTCGTCGTCGAGCACGAATTGGCGACGCTCCGACAGCGCGAGGTTGGCCGCCGTGACACCGGCATCGAGCAGGAATTCGCTGACGTTCTTATGGACGGACCGGGCGGCCTCCTGCAGGAGCAGCTTGACCGGGCCGCTGGTGCGGACGTCGATCCGCTCGGTTTTCGACAGGTTCGGTGAAGTCATGATCGCCTCGGGCTGGACACTGAGACATGGTAGCGTCCGGACATCAGCCTGACAAATACGCTGTTCAAGCGGCCTTCCTTTGCGCCAGGCGGCGATACACCGGCGCGTAGTTGGCGACGCTGTTCTTCCAGTTGCGCACTTCCTCGACGAACCGGCGGCCCGCGGCGCGCATGGCGGGCCAGCGGTCGCGGTGGGCGAGCATGTCGAGGATGGCGTCCGCGAGCGCATCGGCGCTGCCGGCCCTGAAAAGCTTGCCGGTTTCGCCGTCGCGGATCAGTTCGTGGTGGCCGCCGACGTCCGACGCGACGAACAGACGCCCCTGCGCCATCGCCTCGAGCGGCTTCAGCGGCGTGACGAGCTCGGTGAGGCGCATGGAGTGGCGCGGGTAGGCGAGCAGGTCGATCTGGTCGTAGTAGCGGCTGACTTCGCTGTGCGGCACGCGGCCGGTGAATACGACCTTGTCGGCGATGCCGAGGCGCTGCGCCTGGGCCTTGAGATTGGCGTCCTGCGGGCCGCCGCCGACGAGCAGGATGCGCAGTTCGGGGCGCTGGGCGAGCAGCCTGGGGAAGGCGTCGAGCAGCAGGTCCAGGCCTTCGTAGGCGTAGAAGGAGCCAACGAAGCCGATCACCGTGGCGCCTTCCAGGCCGAGCTTGCGGCGCAGCGTGGGGTCGGCGTCGCCGGAGAGCTGGAAGCCTTCGATATCGACCGCGTTGGGGATCACCGTGACCTTGGACTCCGGGATGCCGCGGCCGACGATGTCGCGCCGCAGGCCTTCGCAGATGGTGAAGGCGTGGTCGATGCGCTTGAGCGCCCAGGTCTCCAGCGCCTTGGTGGCGCGGTAGCGCAGGCTGCCTTCGTTGGTGGTGCCGTGGTCGACGGCGGCGTCTTCCCAGAAGGCGCGGATCTCGTACACCACCGGGATGCCGAGCTTCCTGCCGACGCGGATCGCCGGGATGGCGTTGAGCACCGGCGAGTGCGCATGCAGCACGTCGGGCTTCAACTCGCGCGCCAACTGCTCCAGCCGCGCTTCCACCGTGCGGATCTGGCGCCACTCATTGACGCCCGCCCTGCCCGGCTCCAGCGCAGGGCTGCGGTAGAAACGCAGGCCATCGACGTCTTCGACCTCGGCCGCGGTCTTGCCCTGCTTGGGCGAAGTGAGGTGAAAAGTCTCCCACCCCAGCGCCCGCTGCTCGCGCAGGATGGCGGCGGTGCGGAAGGTATAGCCGCTGTGCAACGGGATGGAGTGGTCGAGGATGTGGAGGATGCGCATGGAAAATCCTGCTCAGGCCAGTCCCAAAAACAACATCAGGGACCGATTGACCGCGACCTGCTCGTCATCGGACAGCTTGCCGAGCATGCTGCCGAGCCTGGTGCGCGGGACGGTGTGGATCTTGTCGATCATGATCTGCGAGCGTCGCTGCAATCCATTGTCGGGAGAGGGCTCCACGGTGATGCGGAAAAGCGGCGTTTCGCGCAGCTCGCTGGTGAGCGGCAGCACGGTGACCGAGGGGTGTTCGTCGAACAGATCGGACTGGATGACGACGGCAGGCCGGGGCTTTCCGTAATCGCCCTGCAGGGCCACGGTTAGCAGCTTGCCGCGCATCATTTCCAGCCGTCCGTATCGGCCGCCTGCTCGATCCAGTCGAGCACATCCTGTTCGAGCGGGTCTGCCTTGAGCAGGATCGACTGCCTGCGGCACTCGTCTGCAAAGCCTGGCTTGCGGGTATCGGGCACCCAGATCTGCACCGGACGCAAGCCGGCCTCGCGCAGGTTGGTGCGATAGCGTCCGACGCGTTCCGAAACTGATGCAGGCATGATTGTTCTCCGATGAACCGTTACATGTCACTCAGCATAGACGCCGAAATCGTTACATGCAACAGCCCTCCCCGTGGGAGCGGGCTTGACCGCGCCTTCATGCGCTGGTCGCGGTCAAGCCCGCTCCTGCATTTGAAGGCGAGACCATCCGCGGGATTGCCGCGCCGACGTTGCGCAGGAACGCCTCGAACATCAGCACGGTCCACAGCGGCGCGCTGTAGTCGCGCGCGCCGGACTGGTGGGCGTCGACCAGGTGCTGCAGGTAGTCGCGGTTGAATATACCGGTGGCAGCCAGGGTGTCGCCGAGCACCGCGTCACGCACGCGCTGCTTGAGCGGGCCGCGGAACCAGCGCGCGAGCGGCACCGCGAAGCCCATCTTGGGGCGGTACAGCACGTCGTTGGGCAGCAGCGGCTCCATCGCCTTCTTGAACAGGTACTTGCCTTCGTTGCCCTTGATCTTGAGGCCGGAGGGCAGCGTGGCGAGCCATTCGACCAGCTTGTGGTCCATCAGCGGTTCGCGCACTTCCAGCGAGTGAGCCATGCTGGCGCGGTCGACCTTGGTGTTGATGTCGCCGACGAGATAGGTCTTGAGGTCGAGGTACTGGATCAAGGCCAGCGGGTCGTCGGTGTTCACGTTGGCGGCGTGGCGGCGGAACACGTCGATGGCGTTGTAGCCAGCCAGCTGCTTGCGGAAACCCGGGGTGAACAGGCTGCGGCGCATGTCGTCGCGCATCAGCGACACCGAGTGGAAGTAGGCCTCGGTGGAGTCGCGCGCAAGCGCCTGGAAGGTGGTCTTGGCGCGGAGCACGCGCGGCGCCCAGTCGGCCTTCGGATAGACGCGGCCGAGCAGGCCGAACACCGGCTG
>JAFEFM010000144.1 GCA_018240585.1 Pseudomonadota bacterium | reverse complement strand
CGTGGCCGCTGCGCCTGCGGCGGCGATGCGGGCCTGCGGCGGCGGTGCCCAGTCGATCAGCGACTGCAGGATCTCCTGCACGCCGAAGTTGTTGATACCGGAGCCGAAGAACACCGGCGTCTGCTTGCCGGCAAGGAATTCGTCTAGGTCGAACGGCGGCGAAGCCCCGTCGATCAGCTCGACATCCTCGCGCAACTGGCCGATTTCCATCGGAAAACGCGCATCCAGCTCGGGATTGTCCAGGCCCTTGATGATCTCGCCGTCGGTGCGCCGCTCCTCACCCGGGGTGAAGGTCAGCACCTGTTGCTGCAGCAGGTGATACACGCCGCGGAAGGCCTTGCCCATGCCCAGCGGCCAGGTCACTGGCGCGCAGGTGATCTTGAGCACGTCCTCGATCTCGGCCAACAGATCGAAAGGCTCGCGCACCTCGCGGTCGAGCTTGTTGACGAAGGTGATGATCGGCGTGTTGCGCAGGCGGCAGACGTTGAGCAGCTTGATCGTCTGCGCTTCCACGCCCTTGGCGGCATCGATCACCATCACCGCCGCATCGACCGCGGTCAGCACGCGGTAGGTGTCTTCGGAGAAGTCCTCGTGGCCCGGCGTGTCGAGCAGGTTGATGGTGTGCCCCTGGTACTCGAACTGCATCACCGAGCTGGTGACCGAGATGCCGCGCTGCTTTTCCACCTCCATCCAGTCGGAGGTGGCGTGGCGGGCGGACTTGCGCGCTTTCACCGTGCCCGCGAGCTGGATCGCGCCGCCGAACAGCAGCAGCTTTTCGGTCAGCGTGGTCTTGCCCGCGTCGGGGTGGGAGATGATGGCGAAGGTGCGGCGCTTTTCGACGTCGCGCAGCAGTTCGGGCGGGAAGGGAGTGGTGGTCATCAGCGCTCGTCGGCAGAAAACAAAAGCCGCCTGCCCGTGGTCGGGCGAGGCGGGACAAGCGCAATTATATCAAGTCATTAGCGGGAGGCTGCGGCCCTCTCGCGGGTGACCCGCTCGGTGACGTCGCGCGCCACGGCGACCGAGCCGAGCACCGTGTCGCCGTCGGCGACGAGCGCGAAGCTCATTTCCACATACAGCTTGTGCCCGTCGCGATGCAGCGCGCTGGTGAGCGTGGGCCTGCCATTGAGGCGGGTGTGGCGGTTCTCGATTGCGGCGTGAAAGCCGCGCCAGTGCGCCGCGCGCAGTTTCTCCGGGATGATCAGGTCCAGGCTCTGGCCGAGCGCGGACTCGGCGCTGAAGCCGAACAGTTGTTCGGCGGCGCGGTTCCAGCGCCGGATGATGCCGTCGCGGTCGGAGTAGATCAGGGCCTCGGCCATCTGGCCGAGGATGTGGTCTGCAAGCGGCCCTGCGGCCACGGGGGTTTCTGCCATGCTCGTCTCGCTCGTCACGGAATCCAGAATTTGGCCTTTTCACTGACGCTGACCGCGGGGTCGGTCGTATCGGTCGCGGTGAAGCGTACCGGATGGGAGCCCGAAGCGGCTGCGCCGGGGTCGACCTGCACGCGGGCAGTGGCGGACGCGGTGGCGGCGGCGGCGACTTCCACTTCCAGCGGCTGGGCGAGGTGGATGCCGTCCAGGCCGTCGATGGCGACGCGATAGATGCGCGGCTGTTCGCTGGCGTTGATCAACTGCAGGCGGAAGGTGTTTTCGGTCGCGCCGTCCGCGGCTTCGGTGGAGAGCGCCGCGCGGTCGCGCTGGATGTCGAGCTTGAGTGGAACGCGGGTCGCGAGCGACCACGCGGTGGCGCCCAGCGCCGACAGGAAGATCGCGCTGTAGATCAGCACGCGCGGCCTGATGGCGCGGCGCAGGATGGTCGCACGCGAGAATTGCTGCTTGAGCGCGTTCTCGGTGGAGTAGCGGATCAGGCCGCGCGGCTGGCTGATCTTGTCCATGACCTGGTCGCAGGCGTCGATGCAGGCGGCGCAGCCGATGCACTCCAGTTGCAGGCCGTCGCGGATGTCGATGCCGGTGGGGCACACCTGCACGCAGATGCCGCAATCGACGCAGTCGCCCTGACTTTTCTGTTCCGCGGCCGCCGTCGCTGCCGCTGCCTGCTTCTTCGAACGCCCGCCGCGCGGTTCGCCGCGCTTTTCGTCGTAGGCGACGATCAGCGTGTCGGGGTCGAACATGACGAACTGGAACTGGGCGTAGGGGCAGATGTACTTGCACATCTGCTCGCGCATGAAACCGGCATTGCCATAGGTTGCGCCGGCGTAGAACAGGATCCAGAAAGTCTCCCAGCCACTTTGCGAGAAGCTGATCACCGCCTGCCACAGGTCGCGCATCGGGGTGAAGTAGCCCACGAAGGTGAAGCCTGTCCATAGCGACAGTAGCAGCCACAGCATGTGCTTGCTGCCCTTGATGCCGAGCTTGCGCGCCGACCAGGGCGCGGCATCGAGCTTCATCCGCTTGGGCCGGTCGCCTTCCACGAGCTTTTCCAGCCACAGGAAGATTTCCGTATAGACCGTCTGCGGACAGGTGTAGCCGCACCACAGGCGGCCGGCCACGGTGGTGAAGAGGAACAGCGCCAGCGCCGACAGCACCAGCAGCACCGCCAGGTAGATTGTGTCCTGCGGCCACAATACGAGGTCGAAAACATAGAAGCGGCGCGTGTCGAGGTCGAACAACACCGCCTGCCGCCCATTCCAGGGCAGCCAGCACAGGCCGTAGAAGACGATCTGCGTCAGCCACAGGAAGACCCAGCGCCAGCGCTGGAAGAGGCCTTTGACGCTGCGCGGATAGACCTTGGGTTCGGCGGCGTAGAGCGGCTGGATGGGGATGACGCGCTGGGTTGTGGACGGTTCTGGCATTTGGGGCATGTCGTTGGGCCAGGCTGCCCGCAGCGGATGCCGCCGTCAGCCAGGGTTTAAGAAGTATTTTGATTACCACTTTAAACCCGTGCGGATGCCGGTTCAAGCAAAGAATTTTTGTACGAATTGGTGTATGGCAGCGCGCGGAGGCCGTGCCCTCCCTGTTCATGGACCGAGCGGGTGGGAGCAGAAACGACGAACCCCGCGCGTGGCGGGGTTCGTCGTAAGGCGGGATGTTACCGGCCGCGCCCGCGGGCGCGAGGCGAAACCGCGTCAGCGGCGACGATCCTTGTCCTTGCCGAGCTGGTCGCCGATCAGGCCGCCGACCGCGGCACCACCCACGGTGCCGAGGATACCGCCGTCGGTGACGACGGCACCAGCCACACCACCGACCGCAGCACCGGTGGCAGCGCTCTTTTCGCGCGAGGACATGTGGTCCCAGGTGGCGCAGCCGGTCGCAGTGATCGAGGCTGCGGCGATCAGCAGGGCAGGAATGAGCTTGCGCGTATTCATGGCGTTCTCCTTGTTTGTCGTTGCACCGGCCGGACGGATCCGTTCCATTCCTTTCGGTTGGGAAATTGGAACATGGGTGCCGCGCGAAAGCTCCCGCGCAGACGTGAGGCATTGTTTCCTCATGTGTCGAATGGCGGTGCGGCGCGAGGGCGGCGGTGCGGTGTAGCATCCTGAATTCCGGCGCTCGGCCGGCCAAGAATGGTGTGCCGGACCCGCAAGGGCCGCAACTTCGCGAAACGACCTGGATGCCTCAATCCCCTCTGCTTACACGACTTCTTCACTGGCAAGTGCGGCGGCCGCTGCATGCGATACGGTTGGGGATCGCCGTTGCCAGCGTCTTCGCCCTCGGGGCGGGCTGGTACGACATGCTGCGCGACTTGCGCAACGCCGAACGCGATGCGATGGAGCGGCTGCGTGTGCAGGCGACCATCCAGGCGCGGGCCGCGGGCGAGGCGGTGGAGGGCGAGATCGGGCGTTTCGATCTCGCCCTGCGCGCGCTGCAGGCGGCGGGTGCCGAGTCGGCTGCCGAGCTGAGCCTGCAGGGCCGCATCATCAATGCGGCGATGTCCTCGGATCTGCTGCTGCAGGCCTTCGTGATCGGAGCGGATGGCTATCTCGCCTATTCCTCGCTTGGCACGGCGCCGCGCAACTACCTCGGCGACCGCGAGTACTTCCGCGCGCTGGCCGCGAGCGACGAAGATCGCCTGGTGATCGCCAGGCCGGTGATCGGGCGCCTCAGCAAGAAGTGGTCGATCCAGGTCGCACGCCCCATACGCCATGACGGACGCTTCGAGGGCGTGGCGGCGCTGGCCGTTTCGCCGGAAGCATGGTCGTCGCGGCTGCTGCGTTTCGAGGCCAATCCGCTCGACACGCTGACCCTGCTCGACAGCGAGGGCTACGTGTTGCTGCGCACGCTCGACGGCAACGAGCATCTTGCCAAGCAGGCGCCCGGCGAACGCGAATTCAGGCTGCATCCGGAGCGCCAGGAGGGGCACTACGTGGCGCATGCGGCAGTCGATGGCGTGCTTCGGCTCTACGGCTGGACAAGGCTGCAGTCGGGGCTGGTGATGCTGTCGGGGATCGCGCTCGAGCCGGCGCTGGCGCCGCTGCGCGCGCAGCGCAGCCGCACGCTGATGCGCGTGGTGGCGTCTTCCGGCCTGTTCGTGTTCGCCATCGCCGCGCTGCTGATTGCGCTCAAGCGCTACGAACGCGCCGTGCGGCGGCTGGGCGAGCGCGAGGAGCACTATCGCAGCGTGCTCGAGCACATGGATGAAGGGCTGGTCGTGATCGATGCGGACAACCGCATCATCAATGTCAATCCCGCGTTCTCTGCGATCACCGGTTTCACCCAGGAGGATATGGTGAAGCGCCCGGTGTTCCTGCTGTCGCGCGGGCGCACACTGGACCGCGCGATGAGCGAGCTGTCCGCGCCGTCGAGCACGGGCCATTGGGAAGGCGATTTCGAAGGCGTGCGCGCGGGCGGCACGAGCTATACCGGCCACGCGGTGATCTCGACACTGCACAACGCAAGCGGCAACCTGCGTCACCGCGTCGCCCTGATCACCGACGTGACGGAGCGCCGGCGCCGCGATGACGACATCTGGCGCCAGGCGAACTTCGATCGCCTGACCGGCCTGCCCAATCGCGCCCTCCTCGCCGACCGCCTGGACGGCATGCTGCGCCATGCCCGACGCCACCATTCCGGCGTGGCCGTGCTGTTCATCGATCTCGACCGTTTCAAACCGGTCAATGACGGATTTGGCCATGATGTTGGCGACCTGCTGCTGCGCCAGGTTGCGCGTCGCCTGCTCGGCGTCTTTCGCGACGAAGACACGGTGGCGCGCATCGGTGGCGACGAATTCATCGCCGTCATGCAGGCGGAGGACATCGACGCGGGCAGCGAACGCGCCGCGGCGCAGGTGGTGGAAGCCCTGACGCAGCCCTTCATGGTGGAGGACCGCTGCCTGCAGGTGGGCTGCAGCGTCGGCATCGCGCGTTTTCCGGCTGACGGCGACTCGGTCGAGGCGCTGGTCAATGCGGCGGACCGCGCCATGTACCGGGCGAAGAACGGCGGGCGTGGGCGCTGGAGCCGCTAGGCGCATGAGCTTGCATGCAACGTGTGCGGGAATCTTTCGCGCCATGGCATGCTCTGACGAGACATCGGTGCGCTGCAGCCTTGCGGCGACCGCTCAGAGGATCGCGATGTACAAGGACGACAGGCTTGCCGGCCTTTTCCAGGCTTTCGCGGGCAGGCGGGCACAACCGCCCTCCCTGCTGCAGAAGATCGTCGCCGGGATCGGTGCGGTGGCAGTGTTTGCGCTCGCGCTGACGTTTTCGGTGGTGCTGTTCGCCGTGGTGGTGAGCGTCGGCGCGATCGTGTGGGCCTACCTGTGGTGGACGTCGCGCAAGCTGCGCAAGCAGATGCGCGACAACCCGCCGGGCGGCCTGGTGATCGAGGGCGAGATCATCCGCGAGGTGCGCACGCGCGACGGCGAAGGCGGCTGAAGCGCGGATCCGAGCCGCGTCTCAGCCGATGAAGACGCGGTGCGCGACCCAGTAAAGGGCGGCTGCGAGCGAGATGGCGGCAGGCAGGGTGAGCACCCAGGCGAGCATGATGTTGGTCACCGTCTGGCGCTGCAGGCCGCTGCGGTTCGCGACCATCGTTCCGGCCACGCCCGATGACAGCACGTGGGTGGTTGACACCGGCAGCGAATACACATTGGCGAGGCCGATGGCCATTACCGCGGTGATCTGCGCGCTCATGCCCTGAGAGTAGGACATGCCCTGCCGTCCGATCTTCTCGCCCACCGTCAGCACCACGCGTTTCCAGCCGATCATCGTGCCGATGCCCAGCGCCGCGGCCACGGCGAGGACCACCCAGAAGGGGGCGTATTCGGTGGAGTGCGTGAGGTCCTTGCGCAGGTTGGAGAGGTCCTTGCGCTCCGACGCGGGCAGGTAGGCGAGTTTGGACACCTTGCGCGCGGTGTCGTCGAGGCACAGCAGGTAGCGCCGCACATCCACCCTTGCCTGCGGCGGCATCTCGTTGAAATCGCGCACGCCCTCGAGGTCGCGCCTCAGCGCGGCGATGGTGATCTCGGTCTGCTTCGGGTCGCAGCGGAACTTGGCCGGCAGGTCGGTACCGTTGGACTTGCCGAGCGCCAGGTAGTCGGTCAGCGCCATCGCGTTGCGCTCGTAGAACTCGCTCAGGTGAACGGCGGCGTCGCGGCTGCGGTTGATGTCGTAGCCGGTGCTGTCGAGGTTCAGCACGAAATGCGCGGGCACGATGCCGATCAGCACCAGCATGATGAGGCCAATGCCTTTCTGGCCGTCGTTGGAGCCATGCACGAAGCTCATCCCCATCGCCGACAGCACCAGGATGAGCCGGTTCCAGAACGGTGGATGTTTCTTGCCGACGTCGCCGAGCCGGTATTCCGGCGTCTTGTGCATGGACGAATGCGGCTTGAACCACTTCAGACCGATCAGGATCAGACCCGCGACCACGAAGCCGACGACCGGCGACACCACCAGCGACAGGGCGATGTCGATCGCCTTCTGCCAATTCACGCCGTCGGCCACCGGAATGCCGCTGATCACCGCATTGGCGAGGCCGACACCGAGGATGGAACCGATCAGGGTGTGCGAGCTCGAGGCGGGGATGCCGAAGTACCAGGTGCCCAGGTTCCATGCGATTGCCGCGGTGAGCAGCGAGAACACCATCGCCAGCCCGCGTCCGGTGTCGGTGTCGATCAGCAGCTCGACCGGCAGCAGATGCACGATGGCGTAGGCGACGCCCACGCCTCCCAGCAGCACGCCGAGGAAATTGAAGAATCCGGAGGCGATCACTGCGACATAAGGTGGCATCGCCCGGGTGTAGATCACCGTGGCGACGGCGTTGGCGGTGTCATGGAAGCCGTTGATGAACTCGAAGGCCAGCACGAAGGCCAGGGCCAGGATGAGGCTCAGAAGGAGCCAGGGGTCGAGGCCGCTGATGAATGAGGTCATGGTGGGGGCTCGGCGAAAACGCAGCGTTTTCGCGCATGGCGGAGGGCCGGAGTGGCACGGGAGGCAAGCCGGCTCGCCGTTCAAGGGAATGAAGGTAACAAAGCATTTTCGCAAATTGCGCAATAAATCTGAAATCTTCCTCTGTCGGTCTGGCCAGACGCATTCGCTTGAATGAAGATGTCGCGCATCCTGAGAGGTGTATCCGAGACAAAGAATGACTTCGATTCCCATGAACGATCAGAAGCAGCGGATCCGCGTGCTCGGCGCCGGCGTGTTCAGCCTCGTTCTCGCCCTCGGCGTGGCGCGCTTCGCCTATACGCCGTTGCTGCCCCTGATGCAGGCGCAGGCGGGGCTCGGCCTGGCCGAAGGCGGCTGGCTGGCGGCGCTGAACTACGCCGGTTATCTGTCCGGCGCGCTGATCGCGTCGCTGATCAGCGACCTGGTGTTGAAGGACCGGCTGTTCCGCATCGGCATGGTGGTCGCGGTGCTGAGCACGCTGGTCATGGGCCTGTCGACCGACTTCACGGTGTGGGCGGCGTCGCGCTTCGTCGCCGGGCTCAGCAGCGCGGCAAGCATGCTGCTCGGCACGGGCCTGATCCTGAACTGGCTGATCCGCCACAACCATCGCAGCGAGCTCGGCATCCACTTTTCCGGGATTGGCCTGGGGATCGCCGGCTGTGCCGCGGCCGTCGCATTGATGACGCCGGCCCTCGACTGGCGCGAGCAATGGTTCGCATTCGCCGCGCTGGGTTGCCTGCTGCTGGTGCCGGCGCTGCGCTGGCTGCCACGGCCGGACCGCAGCCCGTTCACCGCGAGCGGCAAGCCGATGCACGACAATCCGCCGACCCGGCTCTTCCTGCGCGTGTTCATGGCGGCGTATTTCTGTGCCGGCGTGGGTTATGTCGTCAGCGCGACTTTCATCGTCGCCATCGTGGATCGCCTGCCAGGCCTGGAGGGGCGCGGCACGCTGAGCTTCCTCGCCATCGGCCTGGCTGCGGCGCCGGCCTGCATCGTGTGGGACTTCATCGCGCGCCGCACCGGAGAACTCAACGCCCTGCTCATGGCGGCGGTGCTGCAGATCGCCGGCATCCTGCTGCCGGTGCTCGACGGCGGACTGTTCGGCGCGCTTGCCGGCGCCCTGCTCTTTGGCGGCACCTTCATCGGCATGGTCAGCCTGGTGCTGACCATGGCCGGCCGCTACTACCCGACGCGGCCGGCGAAGATGATGGGAAAGATGACGCTCTCCTATGGCGCCGCGCAGATCATCGGTCCGGCGGTCACCGGCTGGCTGGCGAGGTCGCTCGGCAGCTACGACGCGGGGCTGTACCTCGCCGCCGCGATGATGGTGATCGGCAGCGTGCTGCTGCTGGTGCTGAAGGGCGTGGAGCGGCGCGATGCAGTTGTCGTCACCTCGCTTTCACCCTGTGCCGAAGGCTCGGGCGCGTCCTGAGCGGAACGTCGGCGCGGTCCGGCTTGACCGGCGGCGCCCGTTCCCGGCTATAATCCGTCCCCTTTCGCACCCTCCGCTGCGTCGCAGACGCACATCAGCCGGCGCAACGCCGGTCGCGCGGAGCAGGTGCCGAAGCCTTGGTGGTGAAATTGGTAGACACGCTATCTTGAGGGGGTAGTGGCGAAAGCCGTGCGAGTTCGAGTCTCGCCCAAGGCACCATTCTTCAGAAGATCCCGTTGCAGCCCGGCACCCGCGCCGCGGCCGCCAGACGGCGAGCGCCGGCCCCGAGGCCCGGGACGGCGATATCGGCGCCGTGCTGGCTGCGGCGCACCGCGATGCGTGGTATGTTCCCGCCGACCGCAAGAGCGCCACCGTACATCGCCGCCGTACCTCGCAAGTTGGGCGATAATACGCCGCCATCGGGTCACTACTACAAGACCAGAACTGAGGGGAAATAATGGTTGCCGGGAAATCCAAGATCATCTACACGCTCACCGACGAAGCTCCGCTGCTCGCGACGTGCGCGTTCCTGCCCATCATCCGGACCTTCACCGGTCCCGCGGGCGTTGAAATCGAGAAAGCCGACATCTCGGTGTCGGCCCGCGTGCTGGCGGAGTTTCCCGAGTTCCTGAGCGAAGACCAGCGCGTGCCGGACACGCTCTCCGCACTGGGCAAGAAGACCCTCGATCCCGACGCCAACATCATCAAGCTGCCCAACATCAGCGCCTCGGTCGCGCAGCTCAAGGCCTGCGTTAAGGAATTGCAGGAAAAGGGCTACAAGATCCCGGATTACCCGGAAGATCCCAAGACCGACGAGGAAAAGGAAATCCGCACGCGCTACGGCAAGTGCCTCGGTTCTGCGGTCAACCCGGTCCTGCGCGAGGGCAACTCAGACCGCCGCGCCCCGGCTGCGGTCAAGAACTTCGCCAAGAAGCACCCGCACTCGATGGGCGAGTGGAAGCAGTGGTCGCAGACCCACGTCTCGCACATGCACCACGGCGACTTCTACCACGGTGAGAAGTCGATGACGCTCGACAAGGCGCGCGACGTCAAGATGGAGCTCATCACCAAGTCGGGCAAGACGATCGTGCTCAAGCCCAAGGTCGCGCTGCTCGACGGCGAGATCATCGACTCGATGTTCATGAGCAAGAAGGCGCTGTGCGAGTTCTACGAGCGCGAGCTCGAGGACTGCCGCGAGGCCGGCATCCTGTTCTCGCTGCACGTCAAGGCGACGATGATGAAGGTCTCGCACCCGATCGTCTTCGGCCACTGCGTCAAGATCTACTACAAGGACGCCTTCGAGAAGCACGGCAAGCTTTTCGACGAGCTCGGCATCAACGTTAACAACGGCATGGTCGACCTGTACGAGAAGATCAAGACCCTGCCCGAATCCAAGCGCGACGAGATCATCCGCGACCTGCACGCCTGCCAGGAGCACCGCCCGGCGCTCGCGATGGTCGACTCGGCCAAGGGCATCACCAACTTCCACTCGCCCAACGACATCATCGTCGACGCGTCGATGCCGGCGATGATCCGCCAGGGCGGCAAGATGTGGGGTGCCGACGGCAAGCAGTACGACAGCAAGTGCGTGATGCCCGAGTCGACCTTCGCCCGCATCTACCAGGAGATGATCAACTTCTGCAAATGGCACGGCAACTTCGACCCGCGCACGATGGGCACGGTGCCGAACGTCGGCCTGATGGCGCAGAAGGCGGAAGAGTACGGCTCGCACGACAAGACCTTCGAGATTCCGGAGGATGGCGTGGCCAACATCACCGACCTCGCCACCGGCGAAGTGCTGCTGGCGCAGAACGTCGAAGCCGGCGACATCTGGCGCATGTGCCAGGTGAAGGACGCGCCGATCCGCGACTGGGTCAAGCTCGCCGTCACCCGCGCGCGCAACTCGGGCATGCCGGCGATCTTCTGGCTCGACCCCTACCGTCCGCATGAGAACGAGCTGATCAAGAAGGTCAAGACCTACCTCAAGGATTACGACACCAACGGCCTCGACATCCAGATCATGTCGCAGGTGCGCGCGATGCGTTACACCCTCGAGCGCGTGGTGCGCGGCCTCGACACCATCTCGGTGACCGGCAACATCCTGCGCGACTACCTGACCGACCTGTTCCCGATCATGGAGCTGGGCACCTCGGCCAAGATGCTGTCGATCGTGCCGCTGATGGCCGGTGGCGGCATGTACGAAACCGGCGCCGGCGGTTCGGCACCCAAGCACGTGCAGCAGCTCACCCAGGAGAACCACCTGCGCTGGGATTCGCTGGGCGAATTCCTCGCCCTGGCGGTGTCGCTGGAAGACCTCGGCATCAAGACCGGCAACGCCCGCGCCAAGCTGCTCGCCAGGACGCTGGACGAGGCCACCGGCAAGCTGCTCGACGAGAACAAGTCGCCCTCGCCCAAGACCGGCCAGCTCGACAACCGCGGCAGCCAGTACTACCTGGCCCGCTTCTGGGCCGAGCGCCTGGCGACGCAGACCGAGGATGCCGAACTGGCGGGCAAGTTCGCCCCGCTCGCCAAGGCGCTCGCCGACAATGAGCAGAAGATCGTCGCCGAGTTGTCCGAAGTCCAGGGCAAGCCGGTCGACATCGGCGGCTACTACAAGGCCGACGCCGAGAAGTGCAAGGCGGTGATGCGTCCGAGCGCCACGCTCAACGCCATCCTGCAGGCGGCACGCGCCTGATCCTGACGGGCTGAGGCCCGCACCTGTCGGCAAAGGCCGGCGAACCGGGTTCCGGTTTGCCGGCCTTTTTCCTTATGTACGGAGAGAAGGCTGGAGGGTGAATCCGATGGCGAAAGTCGAATTCCCGCTGGGTGGCGTGTATTCCCTGCTCGAGCCTGGTCCGGTCGTGCTGCTGACGACGAGTCAGGCCGGCAAGGCCAACGTGATGACCTTGTCGTGGCACACGATGCTCGAATTCGAGCCGCCCACGCTCGGCTGCGTCGTCAGTCGGCGCAATTTCAGCTTCGCCGCGCTCGACGCCACCGGCGAATGCGTGATCAGCATGCCGACCGCGCAGATCGGTGACGCGGTGACGGGCTGCGGCAACTGTTCCGGGCGCGACACTGACAAGTTCGCCGCCTTCGGCCTTACACCCGTGCCCGCGTCGCGCGTGCAGGCGCCGCTGCTCGCCCAATGCTTCGCCAGCCTGGAGTGCCGCGTCGTCGATCGCACGCTGGTGCCGCGCTACGAGCTTTTCGTGCTGGAAGTGCTCGCAGCCTGGGTCGATCCGGCGCTGCCACGCGACCCGACCCTGCACCATCGCGGCTACGGGGTGTTCATGCTGGCGGGCGATACGATCCGGCTGCCGTCGAAGATGCGCTGAAGGCGCCGGCGCAAGATCGTGCGTGCGATCCTGGACTTGAAGGGGAATTGAACGCGTCGCTGGAAGCGCCGCGTCTGCGTCGGCAAGCCTTTGCCGCCAACCACGGCTAGCGCGAGCGTGAATCCGGCTTCATGCGGAATTCGGCCAGGTTCGTGATCACGTAGCCGGTGTAGTTGCGAATCAGCTTCGCCTTGGCCGCGTCGATCCGGAACAGGGCCGCGCCGTCCGCTTCTCTGCCGCCGAACCAGCGGCAGAACACCGGCACGAGGGCTTGGCCCCGCTTCGGCAGTTCGGTCAGATCCGGATCGGCGACGGCGTACAGGCCGTGCACATAGGAGCCACGGTAGTAAGCGCCTTCCGAGCGCACTTCGACCACGGTGACGCCACTGACATGCTCGGGCTCCTGCGGCTCGGCCAGCTCGTAGCTGTCCTTGTCGAGGCCGAGGTCCTTGTACAGCGGCGCGTTCCAGTACGAATCCACGAGCAACTCCATCAGATCGGGCGAGGCACGAATGTAAGCCGCGCGCCATGCGAGGGCAACAGCATCGCCGGCGCGGTGCAAGGCGTGCTACGGATGCGCAATGTCGGGCAAGGGCCAGCCGGGGATCGCGGGTGGCAGCAAGGCACGCAGCCCGTCACGCAACTCGCCGTGGCGTTCGAGGGCCGCGGCGAGCTGCACCACGCGATTCCAGGTTTGCGCCTCGCGCAAGGCGCCGATGGCCTGCTCGAGCGCGGTGGTGAAGGCATCGCGCGCGCTGAGCAGCCGGCTGAGGCGCAGCGCCCGCGCGACGTCGCCGAGGTCCGTCCTGTGGTGCAGGTCGTGTGCCTCGCCGCGGCAGATCTGTTCGGCGATCGGTCCGCCCAGCAGGCCGACGACATGGGCGCGGATCTCGCGGCGGTGCGAGGCGGAGAAGCCGTCGAGCTGAGCCTGCCCGACCGGTGTGGCGAGGACGTCGTCGAAGCCCTGGCCATCCGGGTGCAGTGCGCCTTCACTGCCGAGCCAGCGCAGGAAGGGCCGCGGAAAGACGAGATCGGCCTTCTCGCACAGGCCCCACAGGTCGCTGCAGCAGCGCCCGGTACGGATGTCGGTGCGCCAGCTCTCGGCGCCCTCGGGCGCGACTGCCAGCTTCAGCACCGGCACGCCGCCGAGCGCGAAGGCGACCGCATGACCGGCCTCGTGGAAGCAGGTCTCGCGCCGCAGTTCGCGGGTCAGGCGGCGCACGAGCCGAGACCTCGCGCGGCCATGCGGCCCGGCCACACGCGTCCGAGCCGCATGGCGGCCAGGGCAGCGAGCGTCAGCGCCAGCAGCGGCAGGCTTCCCGGCTCGGGCACGGCACGTGCGAAGGCGCCGGCGATCACCGCGTGCGCGGCGGTGGTCGGATGGAAGTCGTCCCAGAACACGAATGCGCCGGGATCGGAGCACGCCGGCCCCGACAGCAGACAGCCGTCCGTCGCGTTGGCGAAGCCGAATGCGCCAGGATGGGCGACGACCTCGTTGAGGAAGGCAAAGGTGTCGAACTGGATGATTCGCGCCGGCGAGGATGCATCCAGGCCGGTCAGCAGCGAAGCCAGGGTGCTGTTGAAGAGCGTCGAGAACGCCTGCGCCACCGTCTGCAGGCCGGGAAGCTGTCCGAAAGGGGTCAGCGACAGGTCCGGCAGATTCGGCACCAGGATGTCGCGGGCGCCCATCGCCGCCAGCGCAGCGACGTATTGCGCGACGTTTTGCGCCGCGGTGACGGGAGAATCCGCGGTCAGGAAGTCGTTGGCGCCGCCCCATACGAAATACAGCGCCGTGGGGTCGGCGAAGCCGCCGGAGGCGAGTGAGTACGCGCCCAGTTGCTGGGCCATGCCTGGCAGGCCGAAGCCGCCGGCGCTCGTGGCCGTTCCGCCGTCGCCGTAGTTGCCGATGCCGGTCGTCGACCCCGAAATGGCGAAGCTGAAGAAGTTCGCCGGCGTGGCGCCCCCGGGCAGGATCGCAGAGGCGAGGTATTCGGCGGCGGTCTGGCCATTGGTGAAATGCCCGTCCACATAGGGCGGGCAGGGATGTCCCTGATCGCAGTTTCCGCCGAGCAGCTTGTAGATGCTGCTGACGGCCGACGGACTGTTGCCGGCGTCCGACAGGCTGTCGCCGAACACGTACAGGCTGCTGTATGGCATGGCCCAGGCCTGCGCGGACAAGAGCAGGGTGACACAGCCGGCGAGGAGGAACTGCAATGCGGATCTCATCGGTAAGGCTCCCGTCTGAACGATTGCGTCGAAAGGGTGCGGCTTCTGTGCCGTCAATGTAGCGCAGGCACCCGGGATCGCGCACAGGCGAGTTGGCTATCTTGCCGAGTGCATCAGGACGCCGTCTGCTCGTCCGCGGGCGGATGGACCGTGCGGCGCCTGAGCCAGTCGCGTATCTGCGCGGCCACCCACGACCCGTCGTCCAGCGGCAGGTCGTGGCCGGCCTCGGGGTGGCGGACGATGGGGACGTGCCAGCGTTGCGCGAGCTCCTGCGAGCAGCGCGGGTTCACCAGCGCATCGCGTGCGCCGCACAGGATCAGCATCGGCACCGGCGGCGGCGTTGCCGGGGCGCGGAAGCGGGCGGCGGCAAGCAACTGCCGCAGCGCGTTGCGCGGGCGGACGGGATGGCGCTGGCGCAGGCTCACCCACTGGTCGAGCACGTCGGCCGGTGCGCGCTGGCTCGTGAGGCGCAGGATGGTCGTCTCGCGCGCATGCGCGCTGGTGCGGATCAGTACCGACAGCAGCGGCTGCCAGGCCGAAGGCCGCAGGCGGTGGTGGAAGGGGCTGACGCCGCGCAGGCTGCCGTTGATCAGCACGCATGCGCTCACTTCGGCCGGATGCGT
>JAFEFM010000143.1 GCA_018240585.1 Pseudomonadota bacterium | reverse complement strand
TTGTTGGCGAGCGCGTCGGACAGTTGCTGCAGGCTCACCCCATGCCGTTCGAGCCGCCCGGGATTGGCCTTCACCTGGATCTCGCGTATCGCGCCGCCGAAGCTGACGATGTCCGCCACGCCGCCGACGCGCCGCAGTGCGGGGCGGATGATCCAGTCCTGCACGGTGCGCAACTCTGTCAGCGGCATGCCTTCCGGGCCCTTCACCGTGTACCGGAAGATCTCGCCCACCGCCGTCGTGAGCGGCGCAAGCTGCGGCTGTATCCCGGTCGGCAGATTCACGTTCTGCAGCTTTTCGAGCACCTGCTGACGGGCAAAATAGTCGTCGGTGTTGTCGGCAAAGATCAGGGTGACCACCGACAAGCCGGTGATCGACACCGATCGCAACTGGGTGACATGCGGAACGCCGCTCATCTCGACCTCGATCGGCTTCGAGATCATGCGTTCCACTTCCTCGGGCGCGCGCCCGCGGTACTGCGTGACGATCTGCACCTGAACGTCCTGCACGTCGGGAAAGGCCTCGACGGGCAGATTGCTCAGCGCGTAGGCACCGAAGACGAGCAGCCCGACGGTCGCGAGCAGCACGAACACGCGCTGCTGCAGGGCAAACTGGACAAGCCTCTCGATCATGTCAGCTATCGCCCCCGAGATCGGCGTCCAGCATCAGCACGCCACGGGTGACGATGCGCTCCCCCCCGGACAAGCCGCTGCTCACGTAGCTCTCGCGATGGCCACGCATCGCGAGCGTGACTTCGCGCTTCACCAGCCGTCTCGGCTCGACCTCCACGAACACGTAGGAATGAAGCCCGGATGTCAGCAGGGACGAATTCGGTACGCGCACGGCCGGCGGCGCAGTCGAGTCGACCGGCGTCACACGGGCGAACATCTCGGCGCGCAGGCGCGGATCCGTCGCCACCAGGTGCGCCCTGAGCGGCAGGCGCCGGCTTCCTGCATCGAGCGCGACGCCGACTTGCCGCACGCGCGCCTCCAGCGCGGCGTCCTGCACCGCCTCCACCTCGACTTTCAGCGTCTGGCCCGGCCTGAGGTAGCCGATGTCCTGCTCCGGAATGTCGGCCACGAC
>JAFEFM010000142.1 GCA_018240585.1 Pseudomonadota bacterium | reverse complement strand
CCTGCGGACGACGCCGACATGCCTGCCGGGCAAGAGAGCGAGGCGATGAAGATCCACCAACTGCCGGTCGCCGAAGCGCTGGCCAGCGTGCATGGCCGCGCCGAAGGCCTCGACGCGGCCGAGGCCCTGCAACGCCTCGCCGAATTCGGCCCCAACACCGTCGCCGCCGAAACGCGCGAGCCTCTCGGCCTGCGCCTGGCGCGGGAATACTTCCACTTCTTCTCCCTGATCCTGTGGATCGCCGCTGCGCTCGCCCTGCTCGCCGAATGGCAGGCGCCGGGCGAAGGCATGGCCAAGGTCGGCTTCAGCATCGTCGCGGTGATCGTCATCAGCGGCAGCTTCTCCTTCTGGCAGGAGCACCGCATCGAGCGCTCGCTCGCCGCGCTGCGGCAACTGCTGCCGCAGCAGATCCAGGTGTTGCGCGAGGGCGGCGTCTCGGCACTGCCGGTCGACCGGCTTGTGCCCGGCGACATCGTTGCGATCGAGGCCGGACAACGCGTACCGGCCGACTGCCGGCTGATCGAGGCGCACCAAGTCCGCGTCGACATGGCGACCATCACCGGCGAATCCGCGCCCCGCGCGCGCGACGCCCAGGCTTCGACGGACGAACAATGGACCGCCGCACGCAACATCCTGCTCGCCGGAACGGCGGTCGTCTCCGGCCGCGGTCGCGCGCTGGTGTTCGCCACCGGCGCGCGCACCGAATTCGGCAGGATCGCGCGCCTGACGCAGACGGCCGGCGACATCGCGTCGCCGCTGCGCCTCGAACTGGCGCGCCTGAGCCGGCGCATCGCCTTCATCGCGGTGTCGATCGGTGCGGCCTTCCTCGTCATCGGCACGCTGCTGGGCATGCCCTTCTGGCGCGACCTGATCTTCTCGATCGGCATCATCGTCGCCATGGTGCCCGAAGGCCTGCTGCCCACGCTGACGCTGGCACTGGTGCTCGCCTCGCAGCGCATGGCGCGGCGCCGGGTGTTGATCCGCCACCTCCCCGCAGTGGAAACCCTGGGCTCGGCGACGGTGATCTGCACCGACAAGACGGGCACGCTGACCGAGAACCGCATGCGCGTGCACAGTCTGCTGGCCGGCATGCACCTGCGCCCGCTCGCCGACTTCGAACGCGACGCGGCGGCCCGCGGCCACCACCGCCACCTCGCCGCCGCCGCCGGTGCCTGCCACAGCCTGGAGGATTCCATCGTCGACGGGCGTCACACGCTGCAGGGCGACCCGATGGAAATCGCCCTCGTCGCCATGGCGGACCGGCTGGGCGCGCCGCACCGGGGCCTGCGCCGCATCGACGAGCATCCGTTCGACAGCGACCGCATGCGCCAGTCGGTGCTGGTCGAGGACGCGGCGGGCAAGCGGACCCTGTATTGCAAGGGCGCCCCGGAGACGGTGCTGCCGCTGTGCTCCCGCATGGCGCTCGATGGCGGCACCGAGCCGCTCGATGCCACCCGGCGCTCAGCCGTCCGGCAGGCCCAGGAAGACATGGCGGCGCGCGGCCTGCGCGTGATCGCCTTCGCCTGGCGCGATGCCGGACAGCCGGGCGAGGACACGCTGGCCGAGCGCGAACTGGTGTTCTGCGGCCTGGTCGCGCTCGCGGATCCGCCGCGTCCGGAAGTGTCGGCTGCCATCCGCACCTGCCGCGAGGCCGGCATCCGCGTGATCATGGTCACCGGCGACCATCCGCAGACGGCAGTGGCGGTGGCGCGCGAGATCGGCCTGGTGCAGTCGGCCGAACCGGTCGTCATCACCGGCACCGAACTGCAGCGCCTGTCGGCGACGCAACTGCAGATCGCGCTCGATGCGCCCGATCTGGTGTT
>JAFEFM010000141.1 GCA_018240585.1 Pseudomonadota bacterium | reverse complement strand
GCACCGACACGCAGGAGCAAGGCCATGAGCCAGATGGTGGCACAGACCAGACCCCAGGCTGTCGTCGACGACAGCCCTCAGCAATATCTCACTTTCAGCCTGGGCGGCGAGGTCTTCGCGCTCGGGATCCTCAACGTCAAGGAGATCATCGAGTTCGGCAGCATCACCGAGATTCCGATGATGCCGGCCTTCATCCGCGGGGTGATCAACCTGCGCGGCGCGGTCGTGCCGGTGATCGACCTGTCGGCGCGCTTCGGCGGCCGCACTTCGGCGGTATCGCGGCGCACCTGCATCGTCATCGTCGAACTCGGCAGCGGCGAAGACCGGCAGGACCTGGGCGTCATCGTCGATGCGGTCAATGAGGTGCTGGAAATCCCGCGCGGCGACATCGAGCCGCCCCCCAGCTTCGGCGCCCGTATCCGGGCCGATTTCATCCAGGGCATGGGCAAGGTGAATGGCGACTTCGTCATCATCCTCAATGTCGAGCGCGTGCTGTCGACCGAGGAAATGGCCATGCTCGCGGGCATGAGCAACGACGCCGGCAACGAAGACCAGTGACCCGCTCCCGCCTTGCGGCGGGGCGGGGCGTTCGCGATCTGCGGAATTCATGAAATGAGCACACAAACCTACGGCTGGCGGTCGATCCGCCTGCGCCTCTTCCTCCTCTTTGCACTGGTCATCGCGGCGGTGCTGTTCTACGCCGTTCGCGACGTGCTGACGCAGTGGCATGCCAGCGAGGCGATGGCCCGCGGCACGCAATATGCCGCGCTGTCGGTTCGCATCAACGGCGTGGTGCACGAGCTGCAGAAGGAGCGCGGGCTGTCGGCGGGCTACATCGGCTCGCGCGGGGCCCGCTTCAAGCCCGAGCTGGCGCAGCAGCAGGCGAGCACCGACAAGTCGCGCCAGGAACTGGATGCCTGGCTGGCGAAGGCCGACCCGGCCGTGCTGGGCGACTCCATCCTGAAGGCGGTGTCGGCGGCGCAGCAGCGGCTGGGCGAGCTGCAGGGCACGCGTGACAGGATCGCCGGGCTGGGCCTGAGCGGAGCGGACTCCTTCGCTTACTACACCGGCACCATCGAAGGCCTCGTCGCCGCGGTGGAGATCGCCGCCAACGCCGCCGAGGACGTGCAGCTCTCGCGTGGCATGTCGGCCTACCTGATGTTCGTGCTGGCCAAGGAGCAGGCCGGGCGCGAGCGCGCGTCGATCAACGGCCTGTTCGCCTCGGACGGGCCCGCCGACGTGAGCCTGCGCCGTCGCATCATCACCATCCTCACCGCACAGGACACCTACCTGTCCAACTTCCGCTCGATGGCTCCCAAGGCCTGGGCCGACGCGCTGCAGGCGGTGCTCGACAGCGAGCATGGCCGCGAGACCGCGCGCATGCGCGGGGTCGCGCTGGAGCGCATGGAAACGGGCGGTTTCGGCATCGAGCCGGCGACCTGGTTCAACACCATCACGCGCAAGATCGATCTGCTGAAAGGCGAAGAGGACCGCATCGCCGGCGAGCTGATGGCACATGCGGACGCCCGCCACGACGCGGCTGCCAGGCAGTTCGTCATCGCGGTGGTGATGACGCTCGCCGTGCTGCTGGCAGCCGTCGTCTTCGGCCTGCAGGTCACCGGCCTGTTGCGCAGCCTGCGGCGCAACGCCGAGACGGCGCATCGCATCGCGCTGGGCCGGCTGGACGAGAACATCGAGGTGCGCAATCAGAACGAGCTGGGCGAGATCGAGTCGGCGCTCGCCGAGGTGCAGGCCAACCTGCACGCCATGATCGACGATGCGGCGATGCTGTCGCAGGCGGCGGTCGAAGGGCGGCTGGGCACGCG
>JAFEFM010000140.1 GCA_018240585.1 Pseudomonadota bacterium | reverse complement strand
GGCCAGACCGAGATCGGCTCGTGGATGAGCCTGGGCCAGATCCACCACGAGATGGCCTACGTGCTCGACGTGAAGGGCGCCCACGGCCGCATGCACCACATGTCGTTCTGGATCGACAACCGCGAAGACGTACTGCGCGCCGCCGACATCCTCGCCGAGAACAACATCTTCATCGAAGCCGGGCCGTCGAAACACAACAACTCGCAGGCCTTCTACCTGTACTCGTACGAACCGGGCGGCAACCGCATCGAGATCTACTCGGGCAGCTTCATCGTCACCGCGCCCGACTTCGAGACCGTGACCTGGAACGAGGAAGAGCGCGGCACCGGCGTGTATTGGGGCGGCGCGCTGCCGCCGAGCTTCCTGAACTACTGCACGCCGGATGCGGATGTGCCCGTCCTGGCGGAAAACGCGAACGTGCCCGTGTTCGATCCGGTCTGAGCACACGTCGCCCGCCCTCG
Source organism: Pseudomonadota bacterium (assembly GCA_018240585.1). Taxonomy (GTDB): domain Bacteria; phylum Pseudomonadota; class Gammaproteobacteria; order Burkholderiales; family Rhodocyclaceae; genus Thauera. The sequence goes on along the minus strand of JAFEFM010000140.1, from coordinate 11,649 downwards.
CCGCCAGGTCCCCCGCCCGCAAGGGTGCGGGGGCTCGCGATGCTTCATGCCGGCGTGCTCAGCCGCGCTCGCAGGCTTTGTCGCCCAGCTTCCTGGCCGCCTGCTGCAGCGGCTCGAGAAACTTGCTGCGCATCTGCGCGACGCTGGTCCGCGCACTGTTGGCGAGCACGTTGATGCCGCTGACCACATTGCCCGCCCGATCGTGGATCGGGACGGCGATCGAACTGAGCCCCACCTCCATCTGCTGGTTGGCTATCGCATAGCCGTCGCGGCGGACGTCCTCCAGCGTCGCCCGCAGGGCCGCCGCAGTGACGATGGTATTGGGGGTGAACGGCAGGAAATTCACCCGGGCCAGATATCCTTCCAGCTCCGTCTCGGCAAGATGGGCGAGCAGAACCTGCCCGATCGAAGTCGCATAGGCGGGCAGACGACTGCCGACGTTGAGCGACGGCGACATGATGCGCGACGAGGTCGCCCGGGCGAGATACACGATCTCGCATCCATCCAGCACCGCCATGGAACACGCCTCACCCACCGCATCACTCAACTCATCGAGCACAGCCTGCGCCTGGCCACCAAGCGGCGCACCCGACAGGTAGGCGTTCCCGAGCGACACCACCTTCGGGCCGAGAGAGAAGCGCGTACCGTCCTGGCAGCGCACGAAGCCGAGCGCGGTCAGCGTGTGCAGGTAGCGCCGCACCGCCGCACGGGTGATGCCGGTGCGGTAACTGATCTGCGAAATCGTCAACTGCCGGCCCTGGTTGGTGAAGGCCTGGATCACCGCCAGGCCGCGGGCGAGGGCGGTGACGAAATCGCGATCGTGCTCGCCCTTGCGCGGCGCGCCATCGTCGGGCTGCTCGCGAAGCTCATCCTCGCCGCCGGCGGCGCCCAGTTCCCCGCCGCTCTGCCCTGCCGGCCCGGGCGTCACCGCGCGGTCCTGTGTCCGATGCGCGTTCATGGCTGCCTCCTTCGACGATTGCCGCACACCGACTCGACGTGCGCGTAGCGCACCGTAGGACCATTCACGACCGCACGCAAGTCAGGCCCAACCCGATTGCAGCCAGGCCACGAGGCCCCTTCCCGGCGCACACGCCGAACCGCTGAAGCAGAAGGCAATAGCGTGCGCCAGTCGCACACGTCTGCCCGCAGCACGGGCGGCTTGCAGCACGGCGATGACTACAATGTGCGCGCTCCCGCTCTGCAGCCAAAGTCGTTTTTGAGCGCACAGGCATGCCATCGGCAACGATCCCCACCAAGCCGACGAACAGGGCAGAGATCATCTTCCGTCCGCAGGTGCACATGGGGCCCCATGTGCGAAGAGGCCCATCCATGCTCGACATCCTTGCCACCACCGCACCGATCTATGTCCTGATCCTGCTGGGCTACGGCTTCACCCGCCTGGGGCTGTTCTCCAAGGCGGACATGCGCGTGTTCGGCCGCTACGTCATCAATCTCGCGCTGCCGGCGCTGCTGTTCAAGTCCTTGTCGCAGCGCTCGCTCGGCGAGATCCTCAACCTCACCTACCTGACCGGCTATTTCATCGGCTCGCTGGCGATGATCATCTTGGGCTATTCGTGGTCCCGCCGCATCACCCGGCAGAATCCGACCGTGAGCGCAGTCAGCGCGATGGGTGTGGCGTGCTCGAACAGCGGCTACGTGGGATATCCGATCCTGTTGCTGACGCTGGCGCCCGTCGCCGGTGTTGCGCTCGCCCTCAACATGGTGGTCGAGAATCTGCTGATCATCCCCATGCTGCTCTTCCTCGCCGACCGCGGACGCGAATCCGGCAACCAGTGGCGCTCGCTTGCGCGCTCGCTCGCGCGCCTGGCACGCAACCCGCTGATCCTCGGCATGCTTGCCGGACTGACGGTTCCACTGCTCGGACTGAGCCTGCCAGCGGTGGCGGCGCGCACCATCGACATGCTGGCCGCCGCCTGCAGCGGGCTCGCCCTGTTCGTGGTCGGCGGCACCCTGGTCGGCGTGCCGCTGCAAGGCGTGGGCGTCAGGCTCGCGCCTATCGTGATCGGCAAGCTGATCCTGCATCCGCTGATGGTCGTCCTCGCCATCAGCGCCCTGCCGCTGTTCGGCTTCGCCGCGATCGATCCCGTGCTGCGCATGGCCGCCGTCCTGCTGGCGGCGATGCCGATGATGGGCATCTACCCGACGCTGGCGCAGGCCTATGGACACGAAGACCTCAGTGCGGTCGCGCTGCTGGTGACCACCATCGCGTCCTTCTTCACCCTCAGTGCGTTGCTCTGGCTGTTCGGACCTTCAACCGCCTGAGCAGGGTGCGCAGGAGCGCCGGGGCAGCGCGCCCCGTTCTGTGCGCGTGGCGCACATTGCACCGGCGGCCGCCTGTTGTCGCTACCCCGCAGCGAATAGAGTTCAAACCATGCGTTGCGGCCTTGGGACGCAAACCTTCACACCAGAATCCACGGAAGACACACGATGACCACTCCGAACCATCCTTCCATCGTCTGCGGCCTGATCGGCGCGGGCATCCAGGCTTCGCTGACCCCGGCGATGCACGAGCAGGAGGGCGAAGCCCAGGGCTTTCGCTACGTCTACAAGAAGATCGACCTCGATCCGTTGGGCCTCGGCGTCCAGGACCTCGGCGACCTTCTGACCGCCGCCAAGCGCATGGGCTACGCCGGCCTGAACATCACCTTCCCCTGCAAGCAGGCGGTGATCCCGCTGCTCGACGAGCTCTCGGACGAGGCTGCCGCGCTCAACGCGGTGAATACCGTGGTCATCAAGGACGGTCGCCTGATCGGCCACAACACCGACTGCTCCGGCTTCGCCGAGGGCTTCCGCCGCGGCCTGCCGGGCGTGAAGATGGACAAGGCGGTGCAACTGGGCGCCGGCGGCGCCGGTGCGGCAGTGGCGCACGCGCTGCTGACGCTGGGCGTGCAGCAGCTCACCGTGTTCGACATCGACCCGGCCCGCGCCGAGGAACTGGCGCGCAGCCTCAGCGAACGCTTCGGCGCCGGACGCTGCCTCGCCGATACCAACCTGCCGCAGGCGATGGCCCAAACCGATGGACTGATCAACTGCACGCCCACCGGGATGGCCAAGCTGCCCGGGCTGCCGCTGCCTGCCGAGCTCGTCGAGGCGCGCATCTGGGTGGCCGAGATCGTCTATTTCCCGCTCGAGACCGAGCTGCTGCGTGTCGCCCGCGCCAAGGGCTGCGCCACGCTCGACGGCGGCGGCATGGCGGTGTTCCAGGCAGTGGGGGCGTTCCGCCACTTCACCGGACTCGAGCCCGACGCCGAGCGCATGCGCGCACACTTCCTGTCGATGGTCGCGTCGAAGAACTGAAATCGATCGGCGCGCACTGCGCCGAACGCACACCACCCGAGGAACACCCGATGCGTCGATCGATCGCAACCGTCTGCCTCAGCGGCACGCTCGAAGAAAAGCTCGAGGCGATCGCCTCCGCCCGCTTCGATGCTGTCGAAATCTTCGAGGCCGATTTCATCAACGACCATGGTTCGGCCGCCGACGTGCGCAGGATGTGCCACGACCTCGGCCTGGGCATCGACCTGTACCAGCCTTTCCGCGACTTCGAAGGCGTCGGCGACGAGCAGTTCCGGCGCAACCTCGACCGCGCCGAGCGCAAGTTCGACATCATGGAAGAGCTCGGCGCCCCGCTGCTGCTGGTGTGCTCGAACGTGTCGCCGCTCGCCATCGCCGACGACGCGCGCTCGGCCGCGCAGTTGCACGAGCTGGCCGAGCGCGCCGCTCGTCGCAATCTGTCGATCGGCTTCGAGGCGCTGGCCTGGGGACGCCACGTGCGCCACTACCGGCACGCCTGGAAGATCGTCAAGGAAGCAGACCATCCCCACCTCGGCATCGTACTCGACAGCTTCCACATGCTGTCGCTCGGCGACGACCCGGCCGGCATCGCCGACATCCCGGGCGAGAAGATCAGCTTCGTGCAATTGGCCGACGCACCGGTGAAGGATATGGATGTGCTGCAGTGGAGCCGGCATTACCGCTGCTTCCCCGGACAGGGCAACTTCGACCTGACCGGCTTCATCGAGAAACTGCTGCTCGCCGGCTACACCGGGCCGCTGTCGCTGGAGGTGTTCAACGACCATTTCCGCGCCGCGCCGACGCGGCCGACGGCCATCGACGCCTACCGTTCGCTGCTCTTCCTGGAAGAGGCGGCGAAGAACCGGCTCGCGACCGTGGCCACGGACGACGCGCTGACCACCGCGCGCAAGGCCGCTGCCGAACGGCTGGAACTGTTCAATCCGCCGCAGTTGCCGGCGCTCGACGGCCTGGCCTTCATCGAATTCGCCGTCGACACCGAGGCAGAGCGTGCGCTGGCGCGCGTGCTCGGTGCGCTCGGCTTCCGCCGCGCAGGCAAGCACCGTTCCAAGGCGGTGACGCTTTATCGCCAGGGCGACATCGACATCATCCTGAATGCGGAACCGGGCTCCTTCGCGCGCAACCACTTCCTGCAGCATGGCCCGTCCATCTGTGCGCTGGGCATCGCCACCGAGGACAGCGTGCGTGCGCTCAACCGCGCCACCGCCTACGGCTGCCCGCGCTTCGAGGGACGCATCGGCCCCAACGAACTGAAGATCCCCGCAGTGCGTGCACCCGATGGCAGCCTGATCTATTTCGTGCCCTCGAGCCAGGGCTCGAAACGGCTGTTCGAGATCGACTTCCTGCTCGAGGACGAAGCCGTCGCCGCGGCGAGCGCGGCCGATCTGCGCAGCGTCGACCATATCGCCCAGGGCCTGCCGCAACTGCGCCAGGACGCCTGGGTGCTGTTCTACCGCACGGTGCTGGGCGCCGATCCGGGCGAGAGCGTGGACCTCGTCGACCCCTACGGCCTCATCAGCACCCGCGGCGTCGCCACGCTGGACCGCAAGCTGCGCTTCGTGCTGAGCGTGTCGGAAAGCGACACAACCCACACCGCGCGCACGATGTCGCAACTGGCCGGTGCCAGCGTGCACCATGTGTCCTTCACCTGTGCCGACATCTTCGCCACCGTGCGCCGCATGAAGGAGAGCGGCGTGCGCTTCATCCCGATCTCGCCCAACTATTACCTCGACCTGCCGACGCGCTTCCCGCTCGACGACCACTTCGTCGCGCGCCTGCAGGAACTCGACATCCTGTACGACCGCAGCGACGAGGGCGAATATTTCCACGTCTTCACCGATGTGTTCGCCGAGCGCTTCTTCTTCGAGATCGTGCAGCGCGTCGATGGCTACGACGGATATGGCATCCCCAACGCGCCTGCGCGCATGGTGTCGCACATGCGCTCGCAACGTTGAACAGGCTGCAGCGGTGATTGAGGGCGGCGGCGCAGAAATGCGCCGCCGCGATCGTATGGAGCGGGCCTTCCGTCAGGTGCGCGGTCTGCCCTGGGCGATCGCCGCGGCGGGCCGCCGGCGCGGCATGTCGACATGGCGCAGCAGGGCCAGCAGCCACTGCAGAGAAGCCATGGCACGCTCGACGACGACGTCGGCAGGCAGTTGCGCATAGTCCTCGTTGGTGGCGCTGATGCAGAAGCCGCCGCCGTAGGCGATGACGCGCAGGCGGCGGATCAGTTCGACGATGTCGTCGCCGAAGGCGCCATCCCCCGGCGGCACGCGCAGGTGGCGCTCGCCCACGGCCGCGTTGTCGAGCCGGATCAGGTCGCACAATTCGACGAGGAAGAACTGGTCGAGATAGCAGCGGTCCAGCGCATCGAGCCCGCCGTCGCTGGTGAACAGGTCGCCGGTGTCGAGGGCGAGGCCGAAGTTGGACCGTTCCACTGCATTCACGATCCCTTCCGCTCCGACCAGATCGGCCGCGACGGCCGAGCCGGGCGTTGCCCGGTAGGCGATGCGTATGCCCTTGGGCACCGCCAGCGCGGACAACTTGGCGAGGTCGCGTACGATGCGCTCGCGCTCTAGCCCCGCGTCGGGTGCCGAGCTTGCCTTGACCACCAGCAACTGTGCGCCGACCGCATGACACAGACCGAGCAGGGCCTTGGCGACATGAAGCTTGTATTCGTGCAGTGCGCCCGCATGGCCCTCGAAATCGTCGAGCTGGCGCAGCGCAAGCACGCCGACACCGGATTCCCGCACCATGCGGATCGCCATGTCCACGCCTTGCGGATGGCTGGCGAGGTCCGCGGCCGACAGCACGACCTGCCGGAACCCGCGGCCCATCGCCGCGTTCAGCCGCACCTCCAGCGGACCGGCCATGCCGCAGATATCCAGCGCAACGGAATCGAAGTCCAAGACCAGCCTCTCCAGTGGAATCCGTGATGACAATTGCCCGGCGCTACCAGGCCCGTGGTCAGCCGCCCGCGGCGGCCCGCGGCTTGCTTGCGACCAGTTCGAAGGTGACGCTGCCGAGATAGACCTGCGTCAGTGCGCCCTTTTCGCCCGGATGCAGGGTGCCTTCGTCGATGAACACCACGCCGCGCCGCTGCAGCTCGCGGGTGACCGCCGGCACGTCGGGCGCACCGAAGCCGATGCGCACCAGGCCCTCCTCCCAGTGCACCTCTTCGGCACCCTCGGGCGGCTCGACAAGCTGGATGTAAAAGCCGCCGCAGGGGCTTTCGAGCAGCGTGCCCTTGGGCAGGATGCCGAAGTATTGGCCCTCGGGCAGCGGCCGGAAGCCCAGGATCTGCGAATAGAAATCGACCCACTCGGCGCTGCGGAACGCCCGGACGGCCTGCACCACACCGAAATAATGCAGGCCGCCGATGCTGGGCGGGCCGGGATCGACGCCGGGCAGCGGCACGAAATCGACGTCGTAGATCGAGAAATCCTTGAAGCGGTCGACGAAGTAGATCGAGCTCTCGCCACTGCCGAGGATGCCGGGAATGTTGAGTTCCATCGCCGCCGCGCGCCGCGGCACCTCCCACGCGCCGGCATCGAGTGCATGGCGCATCGCGAAGGCGGCATCACGGACGCGGAACGCCACCGCCGACAGGAAAGTCGAGGCCGGCGCGGAACCACTCGGCTCGGCATTCACGATGAGATTCATCGGCCCCTGACGATACAGCGCGACTTCGCGCGAACGGTGCCGTGCGACCGGCGCGAAGCCCAGCAGTTGCAGCACGCCGCCGAGCGCCTGCGGCTGCGGCGTGACGAACTCGATGAATTCGATGCCATCGATTCCCAGGACGTTCCGAGGCTCCGGGATGTAATCGTTCATGTTGACGAACCTTGCACGCGCTGGCGGATTTGACATGGGAGCACGCCGATGCGCGCTCCTGCGGGTGGTGTGCGACGCGCGAAAGCATAGCACCGGCGTCGGCGAAATAGCGGCCGCACGCTGAGGCTGATCTGCAGCACCGGCGGCAGCTCCATGACCGTCGCGAGCGCCGTCGCACGGGCCTGCGTGCGCCAGCGCCGAGGTGCGATCGGTCTATGATTACAGCGAATTTCAATCCCAGGATCCATGCACGAGCCCGCGGCGAATCCATGAGCCATTTCGATCATCACCAGTTGGACGGCAAGCTGCTGCAGTTGCTGGTCATCGTCGTCGAGGAAGGCTCGATCACGCGCGCAGCCCAGCGCATGGGTGTCACGCAGTCTGCGGTTTCGCACCTGATCGCCAAGCTGCGTACCATCGTCGGCGACCCGCTGGTGGTGAAATCGGGCCGCGGCATCGTCGCCACCGTGCGCGCCGAGGCCCTCGCCGTGCAGGCGCGCGCCCTGCTCGACGATATGCGGCGCTTCGCGACCTCGGCCGAGTTCGATCCAGCAAGCTTGCGCACGACCTTCACCATCGCCGCCAACGACTTCCAGCGCGACCTGCTGCTGCCTGCGCTGCTGCTGCAGTTGCGTCGGCAGGCGCCGCAGGTCAGCCTGCGCGTGGTTCCGTCGGGCGTTCCTTCACCCGACATGCTGCGCAACGGCTACTGCGACCTGATCATCTCGCCACGGCCGCCGGACGCCGCCGATGTGCTGCAGAAGCGCCTGTTCAACGACAGCTACCGGGTCTTCTACGATGCATCGCAGCGTGCCGCACCCCGGTCGCCGGAGGAATATCTGACCGCCGAACACGTCACCGTGGTCTATGAACCGCGACGCGCGCTCGACATCGACCAGATCCTGGCTGCACGCGGCCTCGTTCGACAGTTCGTGGCGATGGTGCCGGGCTTCAGCGGCATCGCCGCCTTCGTGCGTGGAACATCCCGCCTCGCCACCCTGCCCGGCATGCTGCGCAACACGGTGATGCAGGGCTTCGCCGATTGCCCGACGCCGTTCGACTCACCGACGCTTCCGATGTACATGATCTGGCACCTGCGCTATCGGCACGACCCGGTCCATCGCTGGCTGCGCGCGGCGCTCGAGGCCGTGGTGGCACCCTCGCTGTCGGCGGCGAACCGTCTTCCCGCCCCGGGCTAGCGACTTCAACCGGTTGCGTCCGGCCCGCGATTTCATTCCCTTATCATCGATTCGGCGGCTCTGTGCGCATTGCGCACATATCAGCCGGCCTCGCGTTGTTTCCGATTTGTCGCGCTTTCATCATTGCCTGGCCTGATCGATTGCCCGGCCGATGCGGCCCCGAACGGGTGGCCAGCACCGGCGTGCCCGCAAGCGCGCACAGCCTGATGAAGACGTGAAACCGAATCGGAAACCAACCTGAGGAAATCCAAGCAATGCAGAAGAACCTGATCGCGCTGGCCATCGCCAGCATCGTGTCGATGCCGGCCCTGGCCCAGTCGAACGTCACCATCTACGGCCTCGTGGACATGGGCTACGCCTACCGTGGCGACAACATCGTCAGCGGCGTGACGAGCCGCAATGCCATCGACTCCGGCCAGGCTGCCGGCAGCCGCCTCGGTTTTCGCGGCGTGGAGGACCTCGGGAAGGGCCTGACGGCGGGCTTCCTGCTCGAACAGGGGCTGTTCGCCGACACCGGCACGGGACGCGCCGACGGCGCCTTCGCGCGCCAGGCCTATGTCTACCTCGGCAGCACCTCGCTCGGCACCGTGCAACTCGGTCGCGTCTACGCCACGCAGGACAGCTTCATCAGCGGCTTCGACCCGTTCGCCGGCGGTACTGTCGCGCAGGTGGGCAACATCTGGAGCCTGCGCGAGATCCGCTACAACAACACCGTCAAGTACATCTCGCCCAGCCTCTCCGGCTTCAACGTGACAGCAGCGTATTCGAACAACATCGGCACCAACCAGTCCGGTCGTGACGCGCCCACCGGCACGGTCGACGAGAGCAAGGGCAATGTCGGCGACATCCGCGGCTGGGCGATCAACCCGATGTACCAGAACGGTCCGCTAAAGGTCGGCTTCGGCTACCAGCAGCGCCAGGCCCACGATGTCGGCGACAAGGCCCGCCGCACCTGGGATCTGGGCGGTTCGTACGACTTCGGGTTCGTGAATCTGTCGGCCATGTACGGCCAGGCTCGCGACAAGGACCGGAACACCACCACCGGCGGCGACACCGAGATCCGCCAGTACTTCCTCGGCGCCACGGTGCCGGTGTTCACCAACGGCACCATCCTCGCGTCCTACGGCCACTCGAAGAACTACGCCGACGGCGCGAACGATGCGCGCGCGACGCAGTGGGCGCTGGGCTACAACCACGCCTTGTCCAAGCGCACCGGCGTCTACGTCGCCTATTCGGACATCTCCAACAAGGGCGGTCTCGACGACGGCAAGAACGAAGGCCTCAATGCCACCGTCGGCGATGCGTCGCTCCCGGGCGACAAGTACCAGCGCGGCTTCCAGGTGGGCATCAAGCACGCGTTCTGATCCGCACCGGATCACTCCCGCTCTCTGGCGTTTCTCCTCTTCAGAGCGACCTTTCGGGGTCGCTCTTTTTTTTCTTCGGAGGCCGCCGAGGCGCAGGGGAGACCAGGGGATGCCGCAGACGCGGCGCGCAAAGAGGCCGCCCGCAGGCGGCCGTTCGTTTCAACCCTGGCCGGCGAGCCGGCCTGCGCTCAGCGCAGCTTCGTGGCGATGAACTGCAGCGCCAGGTTGTAGCCCAGGGTGCCGAAGCCGGCCATCACCGCTTCGGCGACGTCCGACAGGTAGGAGTGGTGACGGAAGGTCTCGCGCTTGTGCACGTTGGAGATGTGCACTTCCACGAAGGGGATTGCCACACCGCCGAAGGCATCGCGGATCGCCACGCTGGTGTGCGTATAGGCGCCCGGATTGATGAGCACGAATTTCACCCCCTCGAGCCTGGCCTGGTGGATGCGGTCGACGATCGCCCCTTCATGGTTGCTCTGGAAGCAGTCCAGCTCCAGGCCGAGGTGCTGCGCCTGTGAGCGCAGGCCGTTCTCGACGTCGGCCAGCGTGGTCGACCCATAGATGTGCGGCTCGCGCGTGCCGAGCAGGTTGAGGTTGGGGCCGTTGATGACGAGGACCTTGTTCATGCGAAGTATGCTCCGGGTGAAATGACGCGCCGCGCGGAGCGCGGCCTGGCGGCGACACTTTAATGCACGCCACCGCGCCCGCAAGGCAAAGCAATCGGCCGTCGTGCGCATGTCGCACGGCTTCGCGTCCGGTCCGGATCAGACGTGCGGACCGATCAGGCCATACATCTTCATGATCCACACGACCGCGCTGATCGTCAGGAAAGACATCACCGTGGTCGCCACCAGCGCCGCCGCGGCCACGCCCTGCTGGCCGTATTTCTGCGCGACGAGCGGGTAGATGCTCGCCATCGGCATGCAGGCGTTCAGGATCAGTGCGGCCCGGATCGCGGGATCGACGCCTGGCAGCAGGAACAGCAACAGGAACACCGCCAGCGCATGCAGGCCGAGCTTCCCGCCCATGATGAGGCCGATGTCGGCGCCCATGCCGCGCACGCTGAGCCCGGCCAGCGTGCCGCCGATGTAGAACAACGCAACCGGCGCCGAAGCCGATGCCAGCATGTCCACCGCGCGCATCAGCGGCAGCGGGATGCGCATGCCGAGCAGCGAACAGAGCATGCCGGCCAAGATGCCGAGAATCATCGGATTTCGCGCCAGGCTGCCGAGCACGTTGCGCAGCACCTTGCCGGCGTGGGCCTGACCACTGTCGCCGATCTCCGCGATGGTCATCAGCAGCGGAAGCATGATCATGCTCTCCACCACCAGGTAGATCGCCAGATGGGCGCTCGCCGCCGCACCGAACAGCGGCTGGGCGATGGGCAGGCCGATGAAGGCGCTGTTCGACACTGCCATGCCCATCGCCGTCATCGCACCGGCCTGCAGGCCTCGCTGCTGCGCCAGGGCGGTGACGGCGATGCCCAGCGCAGCCACCAGCAGCGACGCGAGCACGTATACGAGCAGCGCGTGCACGTCGATCAGCTCACCCAGCGCGCGCTGCGACAGCGCCCTGAACAGCAGCGCCGGCAGCGCGAAGCTGATCACGAACACACCGAGGGCACGCAGCTCGGGCGGCGCCAGCATGCGCAGCCGCACCGCGGCATAGCCGATGGCGATGAGGACGTAGATCGGCCCGGTGATGGCCAGGATGTCGAGCAGGTTCGCGAGCACGTCGTCTCCGTGGCGACTGGGCGCACCATGCTCCAGCAGCACCGGTGCGGCGTGTGGTACTCAGTGAAGCTTTACGTGGGGCTCGGTGCGTCGGGTGATCATGCGCGCCAGCGTGTCGAGCGTCACCTTGGCCCAGCCGTGCAGCGCAAGCTCATGCATCTTGTACAGCGACGCGTACATCAGCAT
>JAFEFM010000013.1 GCA_018240585.1 Pseudomonadota bacterium | reverse complement strand
TACAGATAGCTGGAACCATCGACGAGCAGCAGCGTGGGCATCCTGAACGATCCTTGCAGGGAATCCGCCGGGCAGCGGCCCGGTCGAACGGGTGTGGGCGCTTCCGGCGAGAAAATACCGAGACCAACATGACCGCGAAAGACAAACTCCCCCGCAGCCTGGCGGACGACAGCGCGCCGCGTTTCAACGCGCGCGAGTCCTGGCGAATCTTCGGAATTATGGCAGAGTTCGTCGAGGCGACCGAACGGCTGAGTTCCATCCGCCCGGCCGTCTCCATCTTCGGCAGCGCCCGCACGCCGGCCGACCACATGTACTACATGCTGGCCGAGAAGATCGCGCGCCAGTTGTCGGACGCGGGCTTCGCGGTGATCTCCGGCGGCGGCCCGGGCATCATGGAGGCGGCCAACAAGGGCGCCTATTTCGGCAAGAGCCCGTCGGTGGGGCTCAACATCCAGTTGCCGATGGAACAGGGCTCCAACCCCTACCAGGACATCTCGCAGACTTTCCAGCACTTCTTCGCGCGCAAGTTCATGTTCGTGAAGTTCGCCGCGGCCTACGTGGTGATGCCGGGCGGCTTCGGCACGCTGGACGAGCTGCTGGAAGCGATGACGCTGATCCAGACGAGGAAGAGCCGGCAGATGCCGATCATCCTGGTGCACAGCCCGTTCTGGAAGGGCCTGATGGACTGGATCCGCGACCGCCTGGTGGCCGAGCGCATGATCAACCCGGCGGACGTCGACCTGGTGCAGGTGATCGACAAGCCGGAGGAAGTGGTCGAGGCGATCTTCAAGCACTACGAGAAACGCGGCTTCGCCCCGCTGCCGGCGGAGCACGAGATGATGCTGAATCTGTGAGGGCCGGGTCGCGACAGCCGCGCTGCAGCCTTCCCGCCGCGAACCGGCTAGAATTGGCGCATCTCCAGGAGAACCCCATGCGCCGCACCCTGATCGCCCTGCTGCTTGCCGCCGCGCTGCCGGCCTTTGCGCAGCAGCGACCGCAACTCGAGCCCATCCCCGAGCCGCCCCCGCCGCCGCCCGGCATGAGCGACATCGAAGAACCGCAGGTGACCATCGTCAAACGCGGCGAGGACACGGTGCAGGAGTACCGCATCCGCGGCAAGCTCTACATGATCAAGGTGACGCCGCCGCACGGCGTGCCGTACTACCTGATCGACAAGGAAGGCACCGGGCAGATGGTGCGCGACGACACCGCGCCGACGCTGTCGGTGCCGATGTGGGTGATCAAGTCCTGGTGAGGACTGCGCCGCAGGTC
>JAFEFM010000139.1 GCA_018240585.1 Pseudomonadota bacterium | reverse complement strand
TTGACCGGCTCGTCGCTGATGCCCGCCATGGTGGCGACCACCGCGCTGGAATCCACCCCGCCCGACAGGAAGGCGCCCAGCGGCACCTCCGAAATCATGCGCAGGCGCACGGATTCGCGCAGGCGTTCGGTGAGTTCGGCGGTAGCGTCGGCGAAGGAGATCTTGTTGTCGAGGGTGAAGTCGACGTCCCAGTACTGCCTGGGTTCGGGGATGGGCTGGCCGCGGCGGATGCACAGCGATTCGCCCGCGCCAAGCTTCTTCGCGCCGAAGAAGATGGTGCGCGGTTCGGCCACGTAGCCGAGCGCGAAGTACTCTTCCACCGCATGCGGATCGATGCGGCGGTCCAGCGCCGGGTGCTGCATCAGCACCTTGAGCTCGGAGCCGAAGGCGAGCGTGCCGTCGGGCAGCAGCGTGTAGAACATCGGCTTGACCGCCAGGCGGTCGCGCGCGATGAAGAAGGTGTCGCGGTTGCGGTCGTGCAGCGCGAACGCGAACATGCCGCGGAAACGCTGCACGCAGTCCTCGCCCCAGGCTTCCCATGCGTGGACGATGACTTCGGTGTCGCTGCGCGTGTGGAAGACGTGGCCGAGCGCTTCCAGCTCGGGCACGAGCTCCTGGAAGTTGTAGATTTCGCCGTTGAACACGACGGCAACCGAGCCGTCCTCGTTGAACAGCGGCTGCTGGCCGGTGGCGATGTCGATGATCGACAGCCGCCGGTGCGCAAGCGCCACGCCCGGCTCGAAGTGATAGCCGCCTTCGTCCGGCCCGCGATGGTGCTGCACGTCGTTCATGCGGCGCATCAGCTCGCGATCGAAGTCACGCTTGCCGCGGGTGTCGAAGAGGCCGGCGATTCCGCACATCGTTGCTTGTTCCTTGAGCTTTCAATCCCGCCCCTTCAAGGGGAAGGCCGGGGTAGGGATGGGGTGATACGGCCCCCAAAAACCCCATCCCCCTCCTGACCTCCCCCTTGAAGGGGGAGGAATGTGGTTCCCATACATCTACGCGGCTACTCGCCTCCCTCCCCTTCAAGGGGAGGGCTGGGGTGGGGATGGGGTAACACGGCCCGACTAAACCCCATCCCCCTCCTGACCTCCCCCTTGAAGGGGGAGAAACGTGGTTCCCGTACATCTACGTGGCTACTCGCCTCGCTCCCCTTCAAGGGGAGGGCCGGGGTGGGGATGGGGTCACACGGCCCGACTAAACCCCATCCCCCTCCTGACCTCCCCCTTGAAGGGGGAGGAATGTGGTTCCCATACATCTACGCGGCTACTCGCCTCCCTCCCCTTCAAGGGGAGGGCTGGGGTGGGGATGGGGTAACAGTTCCTCAGATGCTGCACGGTCCCCGCCCTCACTCAACGCCAACCAGATCGTCCGCAGAACCGCGTCCATTTCATTCAATACTTCATTGTTCCAGAACCGCAGTACCCGAAAGCCTGCAGCAAGCAAACGCTCGTCACGCAGCCGATCACCCTGGCTATCCAGATGCTGACCGCCGTCGACCTCGACAATCAACCGCAGCTCGACACAGACAAAATCAAGCACATAGTCCAGGAATGGGTGCTGCCGACGAAACTTGTAGCCGCCAAGTTGCCGACCCCGCAGACGTCGCCAAAGCGCCGATTCTGCGTCGGTCATGCTGTTTCTCAACCGTCTTTGCAGGCCGTTATCGAGAATCGCGGAGTTGGTCTGGCCTCTCATTGCGTCGATTCCCCAAATGCGGTCGTCCCGCACGCAACCCCATCCCCCTCCCAACCTCCCCCTTGAAGGGGGAGGAGTTTACGTGCCTCCCGCTTCCTCCATGCACCCCCGCGCCTTTTAGGCAACTGACAGCGGCGCAGTCATGCGTGCAGCAGTTGCTGATAGAGATCAACATACCGCCCCACCATTCCGTCGAGGCTGAACTCCGCCTCCACCCTCTTCCGCCCTGCCGCGCCGTGATTTTGCCGCAGCGCAGCATCTGCAGCGTAGCACATCAGCGCGTCGGCCATTGCGGCGGGGTCCGCCGCAGGCACGAGGGTGCCGGTTGCGCCGGCGACGACCAGTTCGCCGTTGCCGCCGACGTCGGTGGCGACGACCGGCAGGCCGCTGGCCATGGCCTCGAGGATGGTGTTGGAGATGCCTTCGGAGATGGACGGTAGCACGAAGACATCCAGGCCCCGCATGAACTCCGGCACATCCTTGCGCTCTCCGGCGAGCCAGATGCGGTCGGCACAACCGGAGGCGCGGACCTCGGCTTCGACCTGCGGGCGCAGGGGGCCGTCGCCGGCGATGACGAGGCGCGCCCGCTCGCACGCCGGGTTGCGCTGCGCCGCCAGGCGGGCGAAGGCGCGCACCAGGGTGAGCTGGTCCTTGACCGCCTGCAGGCGGCCGACCGTGCCGATGAGCACCTGGTCGGGCGATGAGAACGGGCAGCCTGCGATGCTCGGGCGCAGGCCGTCGGCGGGCTGGAAGCGCGCCGTATCCACGCCGTTGCAGATGCGGCTGACGCGCGCCGCCGGCACGCCGACGCGATCGACCAGGTAGCGCTCGAGGTCGCCCGACAGCGCGATGTAATGGGTGACGAAAGGCTGGTAAACGCGCCGCAGCAGGCGGAACTTGCGCCGCGTGCCGCGCGGGTCGGACTCCTCCCAGCCGTGCTCGCCGTGGATGCGCACCGGCACCCCGGCCGCGCGCGCGGGCACGACGGCTTCGAGCGCGGCGAGGTTGCGGCTGTGCAGGATCGCCGGACGGTAGCGGCGGAACAGGCGATAAAGCTTCGGATAGAGCTTGTAGCCCTGCCCCGGCGGCTTGTGCAGCGACAGGAATTCCACGTCCCGCCGCGTGATGCGGGCGCAGAAGGCCGGCGCGCATTGGGTGAGCGCGACCACCATGTGGCGGAAACGCTCCGGCGGCATGCGGTTGATCAGGTTGACGACGCCGTTCTCCAGCCCGCCGACGTCGAAGCTGTAGACGAGGTGCATCACCAGCGGGCGCGGATCGCTCATTGCGGCGCGGCGCTGGCCGGGGTATGGATGACGGTGGCAGGCGGCTCGCACGCCGGCGGATCGTCGGCGCGGCGCAGGGCGAACAGGCGCTCGAGTTGCGCGAGATGGGCCGACCAACTGTAGCCGCGCAGCACCGCCTCGCGGCCGGAGCGGCCCATGTCGCCGCCACGATCGGGCTGGCCGAGGAGTTCGACGACCTTGTCGGCGAAGCTGGCGGCATCGGCCGCGATTGCGCAATCGCGCCCGTCCTGCGCGGCGAGGCCGACGGCGGGCGCGGCGGACAGCACCACCGGGCGCCCCATGGCCATGGCCTCCAGCACCTTGTTCTGGATGCCGCGGGCGATGCGCAGCGGCGCGACGACCACGTCGGCGTGCGCCAGATAAGGGCGCACGTCGGGCACGGTGCCGGTGACGCGGACGACGGCGCCTTCGGCCGCGCTCTCCAGGGCCTGCACCGCGGGCGCCGGATTCATGCCGACGACCCAGAAGCGCACGCCGGGCACCCGCGCGCGGATGGCGGGCAGGATGTCGGCGGCGAACCAGGTCACCGCGTCGATGTTGGGCCAGTAGTCCATGGCGCCGGTGAACACCAGCACCGGGCCGGCGGGCGGAAATGGCGAATCGAAGCGCTGCGACGGCGAGAAGTATTCGGCATCGACGCCGTTCTGCATCGCGCTCACCTTGCCGGCCACCTCCGGCGCGGCGCGGCGGAATAGATCGGCTTCGGCTGCGGTGACGAACAGGCTGGCTTCGGTGGCGGCTGCGGCGCGACGCTCGAAGGCGAGCAGGCGCGCGCCTTCACGCCGGTACAGCCAGGACATCGGCCACGGCCGGTCTTCGGCGTATTGCGTCCACTTGGCGGAATCGACATCGCAGAAATCGACGATGCGCCGCGTCAGGCCGGGCGCGTCGAGGTATTGCGCCATCGGCCCGGAGAAGGCGACCGCGTCGCGGATGCGGTGCCGCGCCACGGTGTCGCGCACCCACGCGGCGAGACCGGCGTTGCGGTAGTACGGCAGGCTGAGCGCCTCGCCGGTGATCAGCCCGCGCAGGCTGGCGATCCGCGCGCGGCGCGGGTCGATGGGTACCGCATGGACGTCCTCGCACCACTGCGACAGCGCCTCGACATGGCGCTGATCGTCGGGATGATCGACGAAGGTGCCGAGGAAGAGCCGGTGGCGCCGCGCGAGCTGGCGCAGGATGTTGAACGAGCGCACCTTGTCGCCCTTGTTGGGCGGGTACGGGATGCGATGGACGAGATAGAGCAGCGGCGGTCGCGCCGCGCGATCCTTGTCCATCTCCTCACCCCAGGTTGCGCACGATGTGCGGGCCGAGGGCGTTGGCCACGCCGAGCGGCAGGCGCTTCCACAGGGCGATGAAGGCGCGGTACTTGGGGTTCATCGGGTTGTTCTGCGGCACGCTGTCGCGCTTGTACAGGCGGTATTCGTAGGACAGCGGCTGGGGCTCGAAGCCCCAGTTCTTCTTGAAGCTCCACGGCCCGGTGCCGACCTTGCTGCGGCCGTAGTCGAACACCTTGCAGCCGCGCTCGCAGGCGCGGCGCATCAGGTCCCAGTACTTGAAGTCGTTGGCGGCCAGATCGCGCGCGGCGACGTCGTCGCCGGCGTAGTACGGCAGCACCTCGTCGCGGAAGTAGAAGCTGAGCACGCTGGACAGCGGCTTGCCGGCAGGATCGGTGACGGTGAGCACCTCGCAGGCATCGCCGAACACCCGCTTGAGCGTCGCGAAGAAGCGCTTCGGCAAGGCCGGCGTGCCGTGGCGCAGCACGTTGTCCGAGTAGAGCGCGAAGAAGCGATCCACGCTGGCGTCGATATGGCCGACGAGGCCGTTCTTGATGCCCTTGCGCACCATGGCGCGCTGCTTGCGCGGGATGGCGAGCATGTTGTCTTCGACCTCGGGCAGGATGGCCTTGCGGAAGGTGACGTAGAGCTCCTGCCGCGGCCAGTCGGCGTGGCGCGGTGTGAGATTGCGGTATTCCAGGTGCTGCACGCCCCGCTGGCGGGCGATGCGGTCGGCTTCGGCCTCGAGCGCGGCGACGGCATCGGCCTCGCATTCGGCATCGGCGGCGATGCCGCCATAGACGCAGAACGGCAGCGAGGTGAGCGCGTGGCCGAACAGCCGGCTCTTCACCTCGGCCAGCGGCAGCACGGCGACGATCTCGCCGGCGCGCTCCGCATACAGGAAATGCGTCCGGTGGCGGAAGACGCCTTCGATGATGTCCTGCCAGGGCGACAGGTGGAAGAAGGTGCCCTGCGGGCAGGCGCGCACGAAGGCGTCCCAGCGCGCGGCGGTTTCCGGCGC
>JAFEFM010000138.1 GCA_018240585.1 Pseudomonadota bacterium | reverse complement strand
GTCGAAACCCTCACCGTCCATGGCCTCGGCCGCGTTGCCGAGCCGTATCGCGACATCGTTCCGCCGATCCACCTCGCGAGCACTTTCGAGCGCGCCGCCGACGGCAGTTACCCGGGCGGGCGCGTCTATGCGCGCGATGCCAGCCCGGCCTACCTGGAGGCGGAAGAGGTGCTGCGCCAACTGGAAGGCGGCGCGCAGGCGCTGCTGCTCGCGTCCGGCCATGCGGCGGCGTCGGCGGTGCTGCAGGCGCTCGATGCCGGCGACCGCGTCGTCGCGCCGCATGCGATGTACTGGGGCCTGCGCAAGTGGCTGATGGATCTGGCCGAGCACGGCCACATCCAGCTCGCCTTCTACGACAACACCGACCTCGACGACATCCGCCGCCAGCTCGCCGCCGCCCCCACCCGCCTGCTGTGGCTGGAGACGCCCGCCAACCCCACCTGGGAGATCGCCGACATCGAGGCGGCAAGCGCGATGGCGCGCGAGCATGGGGCGCTGACGCTCGTCGACGCCACCGTGCCGACGCCGGTGCTGTGCCAGCCGCTGAAGCTGGGCGCCGACCTCGTGCTGCACTCGGCAACCAAATATCTCAACGGCCATTCCGACGTGGTCGCCGGCGCGCTCGTCACCCGCGAGGATTCGCCCCTGTGGCAGCGCATCCGCATGATGCGCGCCCTCGGCGGCGCCGTGCTGGGCCCGTTCGAGGCCTGGCTGCTGCTGCGCGGCATGCGCACGCTGCACTTGCGGGTGCGCGCCGCCAGCGCCAGTGCGCTGCGCATCGCCACCGAGCTCGAGGCGCACCCCGCGGTCGCGCAGGTGCTCTACCCCGGCCTGGCCTCGCACCCCGGCCATGCCATCGCCGCTCGCCAGATGAGCGGCGGCTTCGGTGGCATGCTGTCGATCCGGGTGAAGGGCGGCGAGGCGGCGGCGCGCGAAGTCGCCGCCCGGGTGCAGGTGTTCAAGCGCGCGACCTCGCTCGGCTCGGTGGAGAGCCTGATCGAGCACCGTGCCAGCGTCGAGGGCCCCGGCACGCGCTGCCCGGACGACCTGCT
>JAFEFM010000137.1 GCA_018240585.1 Pseudomonadota bacterium | reverse complement strand
TCCTTGAACTCGACCTGGCCCATGCGGAAGCCGGCACGATGCGTGTAGGCCGCCACCGGGTTGCGCGACATCGACTCGGTGCCCACGCACAGCACCACGTTCGCCTTGCCCAGCGTGATGTGGTCGGCGGCGGTCAGGATGGTCTCGAAGCCGGTGCAGCACAGCCGCTGCACCAGCAGCGCCGGCACGTTCGGGTTGACGCCCGAATACAGCCCGATGTGGCGCGGCAGGAAGTAGGCATCGAAGCTCGCCTGCGCCATGTTGCCGGCGACGATGGCGTCCACCTCGGTCGCCGGAATGCCGCTGGTGGCGAACAACGCGCGCGCGGCGGCGATGCCGAGATCGGTCGGCGACACATCGCGCAGCACGCCGTTGTAGTCGGCGAACGGCGTCCGCTGGCCGGCCACCAGCCAGATGTCGTCGTAGGCGGTGCCGCGCGCGGCGGCTTCGGATGCGGCGAAATTGCCCATGCCCTGGATGCTCATTGACGCGCTCCCTGTCCCTTGCGTTTGAGGAAATCGCCGATGCGCTCGGCGATCTCGGGGTTGGTCTGCACGACCGCCGCGGTCAGCGACTCGACGAAGAAACCGTCATCGCTGGCCATGTTGTCGATGCGGGCGATCGCGGTGACCATCGCCCAGTTGGCCATGGGCGCGTTCTCGGCGACGCGGCGCGCCAGTTGCTGTGCCTTCGCCAGGCTCTCGCCGGCGCCGACCAGATAGTGCGACAGGCCGAGGCGCTGGCCTTCCTCGGCATCCAGGATGCGGCCGGTCAGCATCATTTCGCACATGCGCCCGGCGCCGATGATCTTGGCCACCCGCACCGAGGCACCGCCACCGACATAGATGCCATGCCGCCCTTCGGGCAACTGGTAGATCGTGGTCGGCTCGGCGATGCGGATGTGGGTGGCGGTCGCCAGTTCCAGCCCGCCGCCGATCACCGCACCCTGCATGGCGGCGATCACCGGGATGCCGCCGTTCTGGATGCGGGCGAAGATGCGATGCCACGACTGGGAGTGCAGCATCACACCGAAAGGCTCGCGGTGCTGGTGCTCGGACAGGTCCAGCCCGGCACAGAAATGGTCGCCCTCGCCGGCCAGGATGATGGCGCGCGTGCCTTCCGGCGTCGCCACCAGCGCCGCCTCGAGCGCCGCCAGCAGACGGTCGCTGATCGCGTTGCGCTTGGCCGGGCGTGCCAGCGTGATGGTGTAGATGCCGTCGTCCGACGACGTCTTGACGATCTGTTCGGTCATTGTCGTTTTCCTCGTTGTTCCGTCACACCGCGGCGTGCACGCTGATCACGGTCTTGTCGAGCACGTCCTGGTGCAGGAACTCGACCAGGTCGGCGCGCCGCGTCAGCACGATGCGCTGGTTGATGTAGCCCTTGTCGGTGATCTCGCCCGCTTCCACCGACGGCGGTTCGGCCATGATCAGCGCGCGCTCCGGATACGTCGAGGAGCCGCCGCCCAGTTGCCTGAGCATCGCCATGCCGCGCTGCACGCGGCCGCGCACCGCCGGGTTGAGGAAGACGTCGGCGAGGTCGGCGTCGGGCGGCAGGTGGGGGCACAGCGCACGGCATTCGGAGACGTTGGGGAAGATCAGGAAGCCGATCTCGTCGCGGTTGTGGCCGGTGACGACGATGTCCTGGGCGATGGGCGACATCGCCTCGATGCCCTTCACCCGCAGCGAGCCGACATGCACCCAGGTGCCGGTGAGCAGCTTGAAGTCCTCGCCGACGCGGCCGTCGAACAGCAGGCCCAGCTCCGGGCGCTCGGTATCGACGAACTCCACCGCGTCGCCGATCATGTAGAAGCCGTCCTCGTCGAAGGATGCAGCCGACAACTCGGGCTGCTTCCAGTAGCCGGGAAACACGTTCGGCCCCTTGATGCGCACTTCCAGCTTGTCCTGCGAGCGCACCAGCTTCAGCTCGGTGCCCGGCACCGGCACGCCGATCACGCCGGAGCGCACCGCCTGGAAGTGGCAGTCGGTGGCGAGCGGCGCCGTCTCGGTCGAGCCCCAGGACGACACCATCGGCACGCGGCAGCCCAGCGTGCGCTCGGACAGTTCCTCCAGCTCGCTCCACAGGTGCTGGGGCAGCGCGGCGCCGGCGTAGGAGATCAGGTTCAGGCGGCGGAAGAAGCTCTCGCGCAGCGCGGCATCCTTGCGCAGCTCGGGCACCAGCATGTCGTAGGCGCGCGGCACGCTGAAATAGATCGTCGG
>JAFEFM010000136.1 GCA_018240585.1 Pseudomonadota bacterium | reverse complement strand
GGCCTGGACGCGATCGCCGTTCCCATCCTGACGCCGGCTGGCGTGCGTGGATGCATCAATCTGGTCTGGCCGCGCCGATATGGATTGCGTGCGAAGGTGGTCGAGGCGCATCTGGAGGATTTGCGCGCGACGGCCCAGGCCATTGCCGACAGCTTACGCGACTGACCGGCTTGAGCGGCATTGCCGTGCAGACGGTCGCTTGCGCCCTCCGCCGCGGGTGTCAGCGCGGCGCCGCCGTGCCGGCACGTCGCAGCACGATTTCCAGATTGCGGCGGATGCGCGCGTCGCCGGGCAGCAACTCGGCGGCACGTTGCAGTTCCTGTGCCGCCTCGTGCCACTGCTGACGCTGTCCGGCAAGCAGGCCGAGGGCGAAATGCAGTTCCCCCGGATTGGCCGATTGCGCGACGCCTTCGCGCAGCACATGGCGTGCTTCTTCCTGGCGCCGTGACGCGAGCAGCAGTTGCGCGTAGCTCAGGCGGGCGAGATTGACTGCCGGGTCCTGCGCGATGGCAAGCCGGTAATGGCGCTCGGCCGCATGCCTGTCGCCCTGCGCATCGAACAGCGTTGCCAGATTGACCTGGGCGCTGGGCATGTCACCCATTGCCTGCTGGGCAGCGACGAATTCCGCCAGCGCACGCATGCGCAGCGGCCGGACCGCCTCGGGAAGCTGCGCCTCGGGCAGGTCGGCGAGACCGCGCGCGGCGGTAATGCGTACCGCACGGATCGGATCGGCCAGCAGGGTGGGCAGGCGTGCGACCCGCTCCACGGGTGGGCGGGCGCTCCATGCGGCTGCCGCTGCGGTGCGCACGGCCGGATCGGCGTCGGTCAGCGAGGCCGGGTCGGGAACGCCGCCCAGCGCCGCAAGCTGCTCGATTGCGCTGGCGCGGACGATCGCGGGCTGTCGCCCATCGTCGATCAGCGCGGCCAGCCGGGCGTCGCTGCCAGGCTGGCCGGCGCGTGCGGCGGCAAACACCTCGCCATAGTGTTCGGTCGCCGTCCTGCTGCCGTGCTGGCGAACGATGGCGGCCGACGCCCACGCGGCGGAACGGTCGGTGTGGCAATCCTGGCAGGCATTGGGCGTGCCGATGCGCTGGGTGAGGTCGGGGCGCGGAATGCGGATCGCGTGGTCGCGGCGCGCATGCACGACCATGTAGTTGCGGCTCGGCATGTGGCAGGAGACGCATTCGCTGCCGGGCTTTCCAGCCGTGTGGAAGTGGTGCTGCGGCGAATCGTAGTTCTTCGCCTGCAGGCCGGGGAAGCG
>JAFEFM010000135.1 GCA_018240585.1 Pseudomonadota bacterium | reverse complement strand
TTTTGCCCGAATTACCGCAGCATCCGATACTCGGCCAATAACGCGTCCACGAAGCAGGTGGCCAATTGAGACGCATGAGCAGGGGAAGTTCGTCGCGGGCTTCGGCATTCCTCGTAAAGATCGAGCGCAACGTTCAGGTTCTCGTTCAGGACCTTGGCAATGCCCGGATCGACCGACCGCACGCTGGCGGCGAACGAGCGAATCTGCTGCTGATACGCGAATCCTCCGGGGTGGAGATAGCGGATCACCGGCTTGACTGGCTGATCACTGTCCTCACAAAGAATGTCGTAAAGCGTTCCAAGCCCATCGATGTACGCATTGCGGGCTTCGCCACCCGGATCGTAGCGAAGCGCAGCCAGTTGCCGGTCGTCCAATGACCGAAACGGTGTGTCGTACTGTTGCATCGTCAGGCCCTCGTCACGGCAGCAGCCTCGTTTCGAGCAGATTCATCGCGTCCGCAGGCGCGGTTCCTCCGGATGTCCCGGCAATCTCGTCTACGACGAGTTGCTGAACGTCTGGGTCCTGGATGACGTCGAGAAAGAGGATGTCGAATTCGTTCTCGCGCAGATCGGGGATGAGGTACTCATGCGAGCCCACGCTCGCACCGGACCCCGCCGTCTTGCGCCTTGCCCCGTCAATCTGGTCGATGTCCAGGCGCAGGATGATCGGGCAGAAGAAGGTCACCTCGACTTTGTCGCAAATCTTCTTGAGCCTTGTGGCGTCGGCGGGCATGATCACACCCGCCTTTTCCTTGGCTTCAACGCCGTTGCGCAAGCTCAGCCTGGTCTGCGAGATGTACTTGTCGAAGTTGTCGGCGTCCATCCAGGGTTCATACAGGTCCTCGTAGATTCGGTGCGGATTGGATGAACGCGGGTTGGGCAGGCGGTAGGGGTAATACCTCTCTGCAACCCAGACGTAGTGCTCGCGGTTGTAGAAATGGTGGCAAAGCAGCCATGCCAGGGCCGGGATGCATCCGTAGTAGTTCGTGGCCACGCGTCCCCCTGATCGTGGTTCGCCTTTCAGCTTGCCTCGGTGCTGAACTATAAGTAGACGAGGATAGTTCCGAGTTCAAGCGACCTGCGTCCTCGGCGCGCCCCGGTCATCGCCGGCAAACAGACCAAGTGGGCAGGGAGGCCCGATGTCATGAGTGTCACGCGCCGCATCTACGTCAGTCTTCCCGCCGACCCCTGGTTGCCGCCGAATCTCAACTCGCTCAAGTGGGGCATCGTCGACGAGAT
>JAFEFM010000134.1 GCA_018240585.1 Pseudomonadota bacterium | reverse complement strand
TTGTGCAATGCAGGAGTGTCTTTTCAAATGAAAAATGTTGGAATTTTTCAGTCGCTTCGTTTAAAAATGGCGGCCCGGAAAGCGGGGGTGATCGCATTTCCAGGAAGGTTCATGCATTCGTTAGCGACTTCGACGGCGGATGCAGCAGGCGCACAAAAAAGACAAAGGGCACTTGATGCCCACCAGAGGAGACAATGATGGAACTTGCTCGTCAGGAGGCGGCGGTCCCCTATGCGGTGATCGCCGGTGCCAACATGTTTCACACGCAGGACGTCGAGGAGGCACGCCAGTGGGGGGTGCGCACGTTCTGCGAGAGCCGGCTGACCAAGATCGGCGGCCAGCGTCCGATCGATGCACGGCTGCATCTGCGGCGGGTGCGTGGCGTCGGCTTTGGCCGCATGACCTACGGCGGCGAGGTCAGGGTGGAAGCCAGCGGCTTCGAATCCTTCTACCTGGTGCAGGTGCCGCTGAGCGGGCGCGAGGTCGTCAGCGTCGGCAGCGAAACCGTGCTGTCGGCCGGCAAGAGCGGTTCGGTGATCAACGCCAACAAGCCGGTGCATATCCAGCACGAGGTCGACACCGAGAAGCTGGTGGTGCGGGTCGATCGCGAGGCGCTGGAGCGCAACTGCATCCAGCACCTGGGCCATGGGCTGCGCCGTCCGCTCGAGTTCCTGCCGTCGATGGCGCTCGACAGCGCCGGCGGCATGCGCTGGGCCAGCCTGCTGCGCTGGATCTACGAGAGCCTGGCGATCGACGAGACGAGCTTCGATTCGCCGATCATCTCCGCGCAGGTCGAGCAGATGGCCATCACCATGCTGCTGACCTGCCAGCAGCACAACTACAGCGAGGAGCTGGCCGGGGAGGAGCGTTCGATCGCGCCCGCCTTCGTCAAGCGCATCGAGCGCTACATCGAGGATCATGCCGACGAGCCGATCACCATCGTCGATCTGGCCGAGCACGCCGGCGTCAGCAGCCGCTCGATCTTCAACGGCTTCCGCCGCTTCCGCAACACCTCGCCGATGCTGTACCTGAAGGAGGTGCGGATGCGCAGGGTGAATGAAGAACTGAAGCGGCTGACGCCTTCGGAGTCGACCGTCACCGCCGTGGCCTATCACTGGGGCTTCACCCACCTCGGCCATTTCACCACCGACTACAAACGCCGCTTCGGCGAAAGTCCGTCGCAGACGCTGGCGCGCTGATCCGCGCGCGACTCAACGGTTTTCCATCCCTCGGCCCGCGCAAGCGGGCATTTTTTTGCCTGCGCGATGCGTCGCCCGAGCGTCGATCGGACATGCCTGCACGGGCAATTTTCATTCGTGCGCTACGGGGATAAGGCCGGCATTGAGTGGAGCGTCGAACAAAAAACGGCCCAATAACATCACTCCCGCATTCACCGCATTCTCGTTCAAACCTGCAATCGGGAGATTCAGATGTCGGACCAACCCATCATCCGCCGCCGCACCCAGAAGCTCAACCAGATCAGCGAAGAGCGCGTCAACAACCAGAAGACGCAGAGCCAGTACCAGCCCTACAAGGATGCGGCCTGGGGCTTCATCAACCACTGGTACCCGGCCCTCTTCAGCCATGAGCTGCCCGAGGACGAAGTCCAGGGCATCCAGATCTGCGGCGTGCCCATCGTGCTGCGCCGCTCGGAAGGCAAGGTCTATGCACTCAAGGACCAGTGCGTGCATCGTGGCGTGCGCATGTCGGAGAAGAAGATGTGCTTCGACAAGAAGACCATCTCCTGCTGGTATCACGGCTTCACCTTCGACATCAAGGATGGCCGCCTGACGACCATTGTCGGCAACCCGAACGACAAGCTGATCGGTACCACCGGCGTGACGACCTACCCGGTGCATGAAGTCGCCGGCATGATCTTTGTCTTCGTGCGCGAAGACGACTATCCGGACGAGGACGTGCCGCCGCTCGAGCACGACCTGCCGTTCCGCTTCCCGAAGAATAACGAGAAGTTCCCGCATCCGTTGTGGCCGGACACTCCCAGCCTCCTCGACGAGGGCGCGGTGGCGATGGGGATGCACCGCACCGGCCAGGGCAACTGGCGCGTCGCCATCGAGAACGGCTTCGACAACGCCCACATCCTGGTGCACAAGGACTGCAGCATCGTCCAGGCGATGAACTGGGTGCTGCCGCTGGGCATCGTGCCGACCGGCGACGACGCCATCACCGTGGTCGAGGATGAGGACGGCCCGAAGGGCATGATGCAGTGGCTGTTCACCGACAAGTGGCAGCCCATCCTCGAGAACAAGGAACTGGGTGTCGAGGTCAAGGGCGTCAACGCGCGTCCCTACCGCACCTCGATCGTGATGCCGGGCGTGCTGATGGTGGAGAACTGGCCGGAAGAGCACGTCGTGCAGTACGAGTGGAACGTGCCCATCACCGACGACACGCACGAGTACTGGGAAGTGCTGGTGCGCGTGTGCAAGACGCCGCAGGAACTGGAAGACTACAAGTACCGTTTCGAGCGCGTCTATAAGCCGCTGGCGCTGCATGGCTTCAACGACTGCGACGTCTATGCGCGCGAAGCGATGCAGCACTTCTACGCGGACGGCACCGGCTGGGACGACGAGCAACTCGTGTCCACCGACCTGTCGCCGATCACCTGGCGCAAGCTGTGCTCGCGCTGGAACCGTGGCATCGCCAAGCCGGGCCGTGGCGTCCCCGGAGCGACGAAGGATCTGTCCATCCGCTTCCGCGACACAGCCGCAGGCAAACCGCCGCGTTACAAGACCGACAAAGTCGACTTCTAAGTTCGCCCTCAGTGAATGCGCGCCGCTCTGCGGCGCGCATTGCCTTACAGGAACCGACCCATGCAGCAGAACCCCGAGATCGGTCGTTCGATCGAGATCAACGGCATCCGTACCAATTACCACGATCAGGGCGAGGGCCATCCCGTTCTGATGATCCATGGCTCCGGACCGGGTGTGAGCGGCTTCGTGAACTGGCGCCTCGCCATGCCCGAATTGGCGAAGTCCTGCCGCGTGATCGTGCCCGACATGCTCGGCTTCGGTTACAGCCAGCGCTCCCCGGATGGCCGCTATTCACCCGAGCAGTGGGTGGCGCAGGCCGTCGGTCTGATGGATGCGCTGGGCGTGGCCCAGGCCGACATCGTGGGCAACTCCTTCGGCGGCGCGCTTGCGCTGATGCTCGCCATCCAGCATCCGCAGCGCATTCGCCGGCTGGTGCTGATGGGCGCGGCGGGCGTGGATTTCGAGCTCACCCCGGGCCTCGACGCGGTGTGGGGCTACCAGCCGTCGATGGACAACATGCGCCGCATCATGGACATCTTCGCCTTCGACCGTTCGCGCATCACCGAGGACATCGTGCGTTCGCGCTACGAAGCGAGCATCCAGCCCGGCGCGCAGGAAGCGTTCTCGGCGATGTTCCCGGCGCCGCGCCAGCGCTGGGTGCAGGCGCTCGCCAGCCCGGAAGCGGCGATCCGCGACATCCAGCACGAGACGCTGATCATCCACGGCCGCGAGGACAAGGTGATCCCGCTCGCCAATTCGCTGCGCCTGTGCGAACTGATCCCGCGTGCGCAGCTTCACGTCTATGGCCGCTGCGGCCACTGGACGCAGATCGAGCACGCCGCGCGCTTCGCCCGCCTGGTGCGCGACTTCCTGACCGAGCAATGAGCACGAGGGACTGACGACGTGGACAAGAACATCAAGGGACGCTGGTACGTCCAATCCTGGACGCAGGAGTACGACGACGGCCGCGTCGTCTATCCGTTCGGCGAGAAGCTGGAAGGCTTCATCGAGTATGGCGACGAGACGATGATCGTCCTGATCACGAAGTCGCCACGCACGCCTTTCACCACCGGCGGCCAGTGGGACGCCGCTGACGCAGAGAAGGCGGCCGCCTACAACGAGTTCCTGTCGTATGCCGGCACCTACACCTTCGACGGCGAACACATCACGCATAACGTCGAACTGTGCATCTTCCCCAACTGGCAGGGCGGCAAGCAGCGCCGCAAGGTGGTGTGGGGCGGGGACGGCGAGCTGATGCTGATCGCGCGCATCGAGGAAGGCACCAGCGAGGCGCGCACCGCCCGCCTGACCTGGCGCCGCAACAAGTGAGGGAGGGCGTGCGATGAGCCTGGTGAAGCGATTGTCGTATGTGGAGATCGAAGCCTCCGACCTGGAGCGCTGGACGGTGTTCGGCCGCGACGTGTTCGGCTGCGAGCTGGCCGCGGGCAGCACCGCGGACTGTCTGCAGTTCCGCATCGATGCGCGGCCGTGGCGCATCCAGGTGTCGCGCGGCGAGCGTGACGACCTGAAGGTGATCGGCCTGGAAGTGGCCGACCGCGCCGGTCTGCACGAAGTCTGCGCGCGGATGGAGCAGGCGGGCCATCCCTTTCGCATGGCAACCAAGGAGCAGTGCGAGGCGCGCGGCGTGTACGAGATGTGCCTGCTGACGGACCCGTCGGGCATCGAGGTCGAGGTGTCCTACGGTTCGCTGCTGCAGCCGCAGCGGCCATTCTGCGCGGCCGTCGGTCATGGCGGCTTCGTCACCGGCGACCAGGGCCTGGGACACCTGATGCTGGTGGTGGACGATCCGCAGCGGGTGCAGCAGTTCTACGGCGACATCATGGGCTTCATCACCAGCGACTACGTGTCGACGAAGAACTACGGCGGGCTGGCGGGCGACTTCATCTTCATGCGCTGCAACCCGCGCCATCACACCCTGGCCTTCGGCCGCCTGCCCATCCCGCGCCGCCTCGGCCACCTGATGCTGCAGGTCAACCGCATCGACGACGTCGGCCTGACGCTGGACCGCGTGCATGCCCATGGCTTCCGCCAGACGCGCTCCATCGGCCGCCATGTGAACGACAACATGTTCTCGTTCTACTGCGAGTCGCCCTCCAAGCTGCAGTTCGAATGCGGCTGGGGCGGGCTGGAGATGGACGAGGGCAGCGACGTGAAGCTGTTCGACGTCACCAGCGTGTGGGGGCATAAGCACCTGTGAAGCCACCGCGGCGCGCGCCTGCAAGGTGCGCTGCCGCGAAGGCCCGAGCGGGCGGACCGGTCCAGGCCGGTCCGCCCGTTCTGTTTGCGGTCAGCCGCGCGCGGCGCCGATCAGCACGAAGAACATCTGCGCCGGGCGATCGCCCGGGTTGCGCCAGGCGTGGCGGGTGCCCAGTTGCACCACCACGTCGCCGGCTTTCAGGCGGGTCGTGCGGCCGTTGTCGAGGTCGAGACAGATCTCGCCTTCGAGCACCACGCCGTAGTCGATGGTGTCGGTGCGGTGGAAGCCGGAGCCGTCGGCGTCGAAGCTCGCCGCCAGATCTGGCAGGCGCTCGACGAATTCCGCACCGGCCGCTGCCGGGTCGAACTGGTCCGACGTGGTGACGCTGTCGGGCGGGAAGGTCACGCGCAGGGCGACGGTGCCGCCGCGTGGCTGCAGCACTGAATTCGCGCCGGTGCTTTCCGGTTCGCTCGGCTGGCGCGGGATCGTGGGCAGCGGTTCGGTACGCCAGACGACGCTGACGGCGAAGCCGGGGTGATGCTTCATGCCGCCGTCGGTGAGGGGGCGGGCGAAGGCGACCTCGGCCTGGCCCTGGCTGTCATGGCCGGTGATGTAGCGTGTGGTTTCCATGGGGCACTCCAGTGGGGGTGTGAAATGGGCGGCGCCCTGCGGCACGGGCTGCGGGCGCCGCTGCTGCCTGGCTCAGGCGTGGGCAATGTGAAAGTTGGTGAAGCCGTTGGCCTGCGATTCGACCGCCTGCAGTGCTTCGTTGAGCCGCTCCAACGGATAGGGGCGCGGTTCGAGCAGGCCGAGATCGACCAGGCCCGACTCGATCATGCTGACCATCTCGTCGCCTTCGGTCGGCGTGAACCACAGCGAGCCGATGTACTGCAGCTGCGCGCACATGAAGGGGTGCGGATCGATCGGGATCGGCCCGGCGACGCCGCCGATCTGCACGATGCGCCCGCCGCGCGCCACCGCCTGCATCGCATCCACCGACAGCTCCGCCGGGGCCTTGGCGCCCAGCGTGTCGAGCATCGCGTCCACCCCTTCGGGCAGGTGCCGGCGCGCCTGTTCGGCGATGCCGCCTTCGCCCAGCACGACCGGCACCACGCGCTTCGGGTCGAGCGCCACCAGGCGCTCCAGCGCCTTGCGGTCGCGCGCGACGACCAGCACGCGCGTGGCGCCGAAGGCCAGTGCGAGCAGCGTGGCGCCGACGCCGAGCGTGCCGGTGGCGCCGAGCACGAGCAGGCTCTGCCCCGGACGCAGGCCGGATTTGCGGATGGCCGAGTATGCGGTGCCCAGATACCCGAGGCGCGCCGCCTGCGCCGAGCTCAGGTTGTCGGGCAGGCGCACCAGGTTGTTGGCCGGTGCGGTCATGAACTCGGCGTAGCCGGCGTAGGGATACTTTTCGAACACCTGCTGTGAACCGGGGCCGAAGCCGAAGTAGCCCATGAAGGTGTAGCTGTCGCAGCGCGTCGGCTCGCCCGCGCGGCAATGGCGGCACTGGCCGCAGCCCACGCCCGGGTTCACATACACGCGGTCGCCCGGCTTGTACGCCGTCACGCCTTCGCCGACCGCGGCCACCGTGCCGGCACTGTCCAGCCCGAAGATGGCCGGCAGCGCCGGCAGCGGCAGGAAGGGATACCAGGTGGGAAAGTGGGTGACGACGTTGCGCAGGTTGGGAATCAGCCCGCAGGCCTCGACCTTCACCAGCACGTCGTGTTCGCCGGGGGTGAGGACGGGTACTTCGTCGATCGAGAACTGTCCGCCGATCTCGTGCAAGCGCGCAGCCCGCATCATGCTCATGTTCTTGTCTCCGTGGGTGGGGTGGATGCCGGCCGCCACGCGGCGATGGTCCGGCGCGGGGAGGGCACGAGGTATTGCGCGGACCGTGCGGCGTCGCGTCCGGGAAGGAATGTGCATCCCCGGCGCCATGCTCGCTGCTTCGGCGCGCTTCCGCGCTCCGTCGGCTACCGGGCCTATCCCGGGGGTGCAAGAAAACTGGAGGAAGGCGCGCAAGCGCCTGCGCGGATGGGCCTGATCGGATCATCCGCGATGCAGCCGCCAGACGGCGGCCGAGCTCAGACGAGCTTGAAGGGCAGCTCGCGCGGCGGCTTGCCGGTCAGACGGGCCAGCGCATTGGCGAACGCGGGCGCGAGCGGCGGCAGCCCGGGTTCTCCCATGCCAGTGGGCGGGTCGGCGCTGGGCACGATGTGCACCGCGAACTCGGGCATGTCGATGATGCGCGGCAGGGCGAAGCCGTCGAAGTTACGCTGCTCGACTTCGCCGTCCTTGAGCGTGATCGCCGCGCCCGGCAGGCACATCGACAGGCCCATCAGTGCCGCGCCCTGCACCTGCGCCTCGATGGTGCGTGGATTCACCGCCAGGTTGCAGTGCACGCCGGCGGTCACGCGGTGCAGCACCGGCTGCCCCTTCCGGATGGAGGCTTCCACCACGTAGGCCACCACCGAGCTGAACGACTCGTGCACTGCCACGCCCCAGGCGCGGCCCGCGGGCAGGCGCTTCTTGCCGTAGCCACTGTTGTCGACGGCGAGCTGCAGCGCGGCGCGGTGGCGCGGGTGCTGGTCGGCGAAGAGCTGCATCCGGTAGGCGACGGGATCCTGCTTCGTGCTGCGCGCGATCTCGTCGATCAGCGTCTCCATGACGAAGGCGGTGTGGGTCGAGCCCACGCTGCGCCACCACAGCACCGGCACATTCACCTTGGGGTGGTGTACGGTCAGGCGCATGGGCAGCGGATACGGGTCGCGCATGCCTTCCACGGTCGTCTTGTCGATGCCGTTCTTCAGCATGCTGCCCTCGAACAGCGTGCCGGTGGTGATGGACTGACCGACGATGACGTGGTCCCAGGCCAGGACCTTGCCCTTGCCGTCGAAGCCGATGCGCGCGCGGTGCACGTGCATCGGGCGATAGTAGCCACCGCGGACGTCGTCCTCGCGGCTCCACACGAGCTGCACCGGGACGTCGAGGCCCGCCGCACGCGCGGCCTTGGCGACCTCGCAGGCCTCGGCCACATAGTCGCTGGTGGGCACCGCACGACGGCCGAAGCCGCCTCCGGCCATCTGCACATGGACCTTGATCTGATCGGGCTTCAAGCCGAGCACGCGCGCGGCGGCCCCGCCGTCCAGCCCGGGAAGCTGGGTGCCGACCCACAGTTCGGCACCGTCGGCCGCCACGCGCACCGTGCAGTTGAGCGGTTCCATCGGCGTGTGAGCGAGGTAGGGGAAGACGAATTCGGCGTCGATGTGGCGCGGCGCCTTCGCCAGCGGCGCCATGTCGGCGTCGAACTGGCGCGCGCCGGGCTGGCCGGCGAGTTCGCGGTATTGCGCGAGCTGGCGCGCGCTGTCGACCTTGTCGACGGCCGAGGTGTCCCACTCCAGCTTCAGCGCGTCGCGGCCCTGCTTTGCCGGCCAGTAGCCGTCGGCCACCACCGCGACGCCTTCGCCCCCGCGGTCGACCGGCACGCGCAACACGGCCTTCACGCCCTTGATGGCGCGGGCGGCGCCGTCGTCGAATGCGCGCAGTTTGGCGCCGAACACCGGTGGATGGGCTACCAGCGCGGTGAGCTGGCCGGGCAGGCGCACGTCGAGGCCGAAATCCTGGCGACCGCTGCTCTTGGCCGGCGCATCGAGGCGCGACGTGGGCTGGCCGATCAGGCGGAAATCCTTCGGATCCTTCAATGTGACCTTCTCTGGCACGGGCATGGCCATCGCCGCCTCGGCGAGATCGCCGTAGCCGAGCGAACGGCCGTCGGGCGCCAGCACCTGGCCGGCGCGGGTGGCGAGGGTGGCCACGTCCGCATTCCAGCGCGCAGCGGCCGCGGCCAGCAGCATCTGGCGCGCACGTGCCCCGAGTTCGCGATACTGGACGAAGCTGTTCTTGATCGAGTTCGAGCCGCCGGTGAGGTGCACACCGAAAAGCGGATCGGCGTAGGCCGGGTCGTTGCTGCCGTGGCGGCTGCGCACCTTGCTCCAGTCGGCGTCGAGTTCCTCGGCCAGGATCATCGGCAGCGCGGTGTGCACGCCCTGGCCGAATTCCAGCCGGTTGACCGCGACGGTGACGATGCCGTCGGGGGCGACATGCACGAAGGCGGTGGGCTGCTGTGTGGGCTTCAGCGCGCCGGCCTTCGGCGCGGCCTCCTGCGCCATCGCCGTCAATGGGAAGGCGCCCAGCGCCAGGCCGCCGGCTCCGGCCAGCTTGAGGAAGGTGCGGCGCGACATCGACGCGGCGGGAATGGGCTGCTCGCGCTCGAGCAGGTGCTGCAGGGCGCGGGGCAACGCGTCGGTGAAGGCCTCGGGAAGCATGTCGGTCTCCTTCAGGCGAGCGTGCGCGCGGCGTCGGCGATCGCGGCACGGATACGGGCATAGGTGCCGCAGCGGCACAGATTGCCGGCCATCGCCGCGTCGATGTCGGCGGAACTGGGCTGTGTGCCCCGCGGCAGGGATTTCAGGAAAGCGGTGGCACTCATGATCTGCCCGCTCTGACAGTAGCCGCACTGGACCACGTCGTGTTTCACCCAGGCGGCGCGCACTGCGCTACCGACCGGATCGCTGCCGTCGGTGGCGGCTTCAATGGTGGTGATCTTCTTGCCTTCGGCGGCGGAGATGGGCGTGATGCACGAACGGATGGCATGGCCGTCCAGCAGCACGGTGCAGACGCCGCACAGCGCGATACCGCAGCCGAACTTGGTGCCCGTCAGCCCGAGCGTGTCGCGCAGGGCCCACAGGATGGGCGTGCCGGGGTCGGCATCGACCGTGTGCGCACGGCCGTTCACATGCAGGGTGGTCATGGGGGGCGAGGCTCCATCTGTTTCGGGATCGTGGGCCGCTCGTCGCCGGCGGACAGTCGCTCGCATGCGAGAGTGCTTACCCATCGCGGATCTGCTCGCGATACCGGGATCTTAGACGCTGCTCGTCCGGTTTGCCTGTGCATTGCAGGCTTGCCAGCGAGGTCGGCAACCACGGGTGGTCGGCTTTCGGCTCGTTGGTGCCGATTTGATCGCTATCGAGGATGCGGCGGGCCAGATGCCGTGCAAACGCAGCCTGTATCTGGCCCGCAGCCCGTTGCCGGAACCTCCTCTTCGCCCGGCGCGCGATCCTGTGCGTAGTCCTCTCCGCTGGTGAGCGCATGCTGAGCCTGAGCGAGTTCCCTTCCCAGGTAGGCGGCATGATCAAGCCGGCTGATGAGCCCCTCGGAAATCACCGTGCCGTAGAGTGCCGTCGGCGTGGCGCCCTCGATCACGCGGGTCAGCACGCCGTTGTTGGCGTAGTGCTCCAGTACCAGCAGGTGTCGCTGCCGGTCCGGGTAGATCACGACGTAACCGGCCGGGTCGGGGATGAGGCGTTGCGGCTCGTGTGCCCGCTGGACGGGCACCG
The DNA here is from genome assembly GCA_018240585.1 of Pseudomonadota bacterium. GTDB lineage: Bacteria > Pseudomonadota > Gammaproteobacteria > Burkholderiales > Rhodocyclaceae > Thauera. The sequence goes on along the minus strand of JAFEFM010000134.1, from coordinate 1,446 downwards.
TGGGGGCCTCAGCCGTGACGTCTTGCGCCGGACCGGGATCGTTCGCGACGGCTTCGGCGATGCTGCCGGCAATCGCCTCGAGATCCGTGGTCCCGATCAGGTCCACCGCCTGCAGTCGGCGGCGGAAAGCCTCGACCTGCTCGCGGCCCAAGTTCTTGAGCGTGGGGCGCTTGCCCTGGGCACCGCGGATGCGGCCGCTGTCTTCCAGCCCCTCGCGCATCAAGCTCACCAGGGACTGGCCTGGCAGGTGCCCGATGGCCTTGCGCGTGTCCTCGCCGCAGACGATCAGAAAGCGCACGTATGGATTGGGCAGCAGATTGCGGATCAGGTGTTCGATGCCCAGGTTTTCGGTGTGCAGGCTGCCGACGATGGCGAGGCCCGGCGGGTGCGCGGCTGCGAGCTCGTGCATGAGGTGATCGGAGTTGAGCGTGCACACCGCCACCGGGGCCCGGGAGCGCAGCACCCGGTAATCGCCGGCAAGCGGCGGCCAGCCGGCACGTTCCTCGGACGCCTCGGTGGCGCAGTGGCTGGCTTGCGCGAGCGCCGGGTCGATCTCGCTTGCAGCGTTGATGGCCAGAGCCGGCCAGCAGACCTCGCAGCCCAGACAGTCGTAGCGCCTGGGCTCAAACAGGATGCGTGCCTCGACGAGCAGTCGGGCCAGCACTGCCGGCAGCACGGAGGAGCCTTCGAGCGCGTGCACCGTGTCCTGAAAGCAGCCGCAGCGGTGGCACTTTGTCGCAGCCATCGCGCTGCCCAGTTCCTGCCGCACGATTTCCAACGCAGGCGGTTCCAGGATAGGAATACTCATGCGAATCACTCCTTCAGCAGGCACAAGCCGCTATTGGGCGCTTTGAGCGAGCGCGGGCCGCGCAGGTGGAAACGAACCCTGTGGCGCAATTGCGCATCAACAGCCAGCCTCGTCACGCCACAGGTTCCACTGCCGCAGGTGGAAGACGTAGCCTAGTCCGACCCGACTCGAGCCCTTCGATTCACACTATATGACCACGAGCAGCGGTGCTGCCAGCGAATGCCGACCTGGACAGCGCCGACAGGCGAATGCCACTTCCGGGGCGTGACACGGTGACCCTCCGGCTGATTCGCCTGCCTGGATGAGCGCTTGACGTCCCGGATTCCGTCAATGCAAACGGCGGTCAGGCAGCCGTGAGCAGGCGCTGCGACGTGAAGTTCGCGAACTTCAGGAGCGCATGGATTCCTACGAGAGCCAGGCAGGGCGCAGCCAGTACGGTCGAACGCAGGCCGACCTCCAGGGGGAACGTGCCGACTCGGTTGCCTGCGAGCGCGCAAGGCGTTCGCTCCCGCCGTGGAAGGACGGCTTCTGCCGAACCGACGGGAATCCCGGCAGTGGACGGCAACAGGCGGTGCCTTGTCGCCTCGAACCGCCGCCCCTATCGCGGCCGCGCCGGTGGCGTGTTGCGCAGGATCTCG
>JAFEFM010000133.1 GCA_018240585.1 Pseudomonadota bacterium | reverse complement strand
GAGCAGCAGCGGCGCGGCACCTTCAACGGCTGGCGGTTCGCCGGCCTGTCCTGGGTGCAGGACTGAGCGCACCCGCCGAGGGCTTTCGTCAATATCTTCCAACAGGATCCATCATGTCCCACTGGTACACCGACAACGCCGAATCGATCGGCCGCACGCCGCTCGTTCGGCTCAACCGCATCATCGACGGCGGCAAAGCCACCGTGCTGGCCAAGATCGAGGGCCGCAATCCGGCTTATTCGGTCAAGTGCCGCATCGGTGCCGCAATGATCAAGGATGCCGAAGCGCGTGGCCTGCTCGGTCCAGGCAAGGAACTTGTCGAGCCGACGAGCGGCAATACGGGCATCGCCCTCGCTTTCGTCGCCGCGGCGAAGGGGATTCCGCTCACCTTGACCATGCCCGAGACGATGAGTGTGGAACGTCGCAAGCTGCTGGTTGCCTTCGGTGCAAAGCTGGTGCTGACCGAGGGCGCCAGGGGCATGAGCGGCGCGGTGGCAAAGGCCGAGGAAATCGCCGCGTCCGATCCCGACAGGTACGTGCTGCTGCAGCAGTTCAAGAATCCGGCGAACCCTGCCATCCACGAGGCCACGACCGGTCCCGAGCTCTGGAACGATACCGACGGGTCGATCGACATCTTCGTGTCGGGGGTCGGGACAGGCGGAACGATCACCGGCGTGTCCCGTTACATCAAGCACACCAGGGGCAAGGCGATCGAAGTGGTCGCGGTGGAGCCTGCAGCCAGCCCGGTACTGACGCAGACCCGCAAGGGCGAGCCACTCAAGCCGGGACCGCACAAGATCCAGGGCATCGGCGCCGGCTTCGTTCCGGGCGTGCTGGATCTGTCGCTGGTCGACAGCATCGAGCAGGTCAGCAACGAGGAAGCCGTGGAGTACGCGCGGCGGCTGGCGCGCGAGGAGGGCATCCTGTCCGGGATTTCGTGCGGCGCTGCCGCTGCGGTGGCAGCAAGGCTCGCGCGCAAACCCGAGAATGCGGGCAAGACCATCGTCGTGATCCTCCCCGACTCGGGAGAGCGCTACCTCAGCTCCGTGCTGTTCGAAGGCCTGTTCGATCAGGCGGGGATCGCCGCATGAACATCCCGCTTTCGGATGCCGAAACCGCCGGTCGCGCCGCGGCAGGCTGGGATCTGGGGCGGATCGTCTGGCAATTGCGCGAGGTGCGCGAGCGCTGGCGCGACGCCCGCCAACGCAAGCGCGATTTCGGCCCGCGCGAATTTCCCTCCCGTGAAGCCTTGCGCGAGATCGCCAAAGGCTTGAGCGGCGCATTGTTTCCGATGCGCCTCGGGCCGCGCGACCTGACCAAGGAGAGCGAGGACTTCTTCGTCGGTCGCACGCTGGACACGGCGCTGAATGGTCTTCTGCATCAGGTGCGGCTCGAACTGGTCGGGCAACTCGGTCCCGAGGACGGCGATCGGGCCGCCCTTGAGGCGCGTGCGACAGAGATCGTGCGCGCGTTCGCCCGCGGGTTGCCCGGGCTGCGCATGCTGCTCGACAAGGACGTCCAGGCGGCCTTCGATGGCGATCCCGCTGCACGCAGCGTGGATGAGGTGCTGCTGTGCTACCCGGGCGTGCTGGCAGT
>JAFEFM010000132.1 GCA_018240585.1 Pseudomonadota bacterium | reverse complement strand
GCGGCCGTCACCCTTCCACCTGCGCTGGCCGGCCTGGCGCCTGCACCGGCCGGCGCTCGCCGCGGCGGTCGACGCGCTGGACGCCGCCACCGTCGAGGCGCTGCACGCCGACGAGGCTGCCGGCCGTGCCTGGCTCACGCCCCGCCTGCCGGCGCTGGCCGAGCTCGACGCGCTGGGCGCCTTCGCGCCGCTGCCTTCACGCCCGCTGCCGCCCTTCAACGCGCATTTCGACTGGGCCATCCCCGGCCGCAAGCGGGCGCAGATCGAAGCCTTCACCGCACACGGCCCGCCACCGGCGGCACCGCTGCTGGAGTGGTGCGCCGGCAAAGGGCATCTCGGCCGCCGGCTGGCGCTCGCGCATGGCGTGGCGGTCAGCTCGCTGGAGATCGACCGCGAACTGTGCGCGGCCGGCGAAACCCTGGCCGCACGCGCGGGCATCCGCCAGAGCATGCTGTGTGCCGACGCGCTCGAGGCGGGCTCGCAGCGACATCTGCACGGGCGCGAAGTGGTGGCCCTGCACGCCTGCGGCGAATTGCACCGCACGCTGGTGCGCAACGCCGGCGGCAGCGGCGCGGCGGGCTTTCGCATCGCGCCGTGCTGCTACCACCTCGGCTCGGGCGACGACTACCGGCCGCTAAGCCGCGAGGCCGCGCTGCCGCTGCACACCGACACGCTGCGGCTGGCCGTCACCGAGACAGTGACCGCGCCGCAGCACGTGCGCCGCCGGCTGCTGCGCGACCAGGCCTGGAAGCTGGGCTTCGTCGCGCTGCGCCAGGCGCTCCAGGCCGACGACGGCGCTCCGCGCCCTTTCCGGCCGGTGCCCGCCGCCTGGCTGAAGGGCGATTTCGCCGATTTCTGCCGCGCGCTGGCGCAGCGCGAGAAGCTGTGCCTGCCCGCGCGGGTGGACTGGGCGTACTGGCAGGCGCAGGGCGAACAGCGCCGGCTCGAAGTGCGCCGCCACGAACTGGTGCGCCATGCCTTTCGCCGTGCGCTGGAAGCCTGGCTGGTGCTGGATCTCGCGCTCGGACTGCAGGAGCGCGGCTTCGACGTTGAAGTGGGTCGCTTCTGCGAGCGCACGCTGACGCCGCGCAACCTGCTGCTGCTGGCATGGCGCTGAAGCAGATCGCGTGCAGGCAGCGCGTCAAGCGTCGGATTGCGGCGCGATCAGCGCCTCGCTGTCGTTGCGCACGTTGCCCACCGCCGTCGACACCGCATGCATCGCCAGGGCCTCGTCCGGCGCGGCGGCGATGAGGGGCGGCAAGGCTTCGGGCGGCGTGGCGGCATCCAGCCAGGCCGCATAGGCCTGCGGCGCGAGGATCACCGGCATACGCTCGTGCAGCTCGCGCATGCGGTCCGCAGCGTCGGTGGTGACGATGGTGAAGGAGTCGACGACTTCGCCATCCTCGGGCCGCGTCCACCGTTCCCACAGGCCGGCGAGGCCGAACAGCGCATCGTTGGCGGCGTGGATGAAGTAAGGCTGCTTGCCGCCCGCCACAGTCTTCCATTCGTAGAAGCCATTCGCCGGCACGATGCAGCGCCGCTTGCGGCAGGCGGCGCGGAAGGACGGCTTGTCGGCGAGCGACTCGCCGCGGGCGTTGACCAGCCGGGTGGCGATGCTCTCGTCCTTCGCCCACGAGGGCACCAGCCCCCAGCGCAGCAGATGGAACACGCGCTCGCCGCTCGGACGCTGGCGCAGCACCGGCAGCCACTGCATCGGCGCGGCGTTGTAGCGCGGCGTGAAGTCCAGTTCCTCGATGCTGGCGTCGAACTGCTCGCGCAGGCGGGAGACGGGGCCGTAGAGGGCGTAGCGTCCGCACATTGGTGAATCCTCCTTGCGGCGAGCGGCGGGGTCGATGGGACCCGCCTTCACCCGCCGTCGGCCGCGTTGCACACGTCCAGGCCCAGCGCCGCGCCGATGCCGCGCATCGCCTCGGTCGCGCCCATCGCCAGGGACACGTCGCGCTCGCCGCTCACCGGGGGCTCACGCGGATTGATACGCACGAGCGGTGCGCGCTGGCCCTCGCCGAACAGGCGCACCGAGGGAATCGCCGTACCGGCGCCGAGCTCGATCACCAGCAGTCGATCCACCCCTCGGCGCCAGGCCTCGAAGCGGGCGTGCTGGGCGGACGTGCGCGACTCGATCCAGCCCCAGTCACCGAACATCAGGATGTTGGGCCGCGCCAGCCCGCCACAGTGTGGGCAGCGCGGGGGCGCATCGAGCAGCTCGCAGGCATCGGCGTCGACCTGCGGGCTGAAGCCGTCCGCCGGCCAGATCGACGCGCCGCACGGCTGCAGGCACTGCAGGTGGTGGATGGAGCCGTGGCATTCGACGACGCGCGCCACATCGAATCCGGCCTTCTGGAACTGGCCATCCACATTTGAGGTGAACACGAAGGCGCCCTGCGGCAGCCGCGCGGCGATGCGCTGCAGGATGCCGAAGGCGGGCCCCGGCACCGTGTCACGATAGCGCTGCAGCCGGTGCCCATAGAAGCCCCAGGCCAGCCGCGGATTGGCGACGAAGGCGTCCGGGCAGGCGATTTCAGTGAAGTCAAGGCGCGCGCGGCCCAGCGCCGGATAGGCCCGCCACAGGCCCCCGCTGCCGCGGAAATCGGGCAGGCCGGAATCGACCCCGAGGCCGGCGCCAGCGGTGATCAGCAGCCCGTCCGCCTGCGCGATGAGGCGGGCGCAGCGCTCGAAATGCGGTCCGGATCCTGCGGCATCGGGTGCGTGGGACAGGGACATGAGTTCCATTCCGTTTCGTCAGATCGACAAGGCGGCAGCACCGGGCAGCACGGCACGCAGCGACATCGGCGTCCGGCCGCAGCCGCCTAGCGGGCGGGAACGCGCGCGCCCGCAGCGAGCTGGCGCGTCAGCACGCCCGCCGCCAGCTCGCGGCAGCCGCTCGTGTTCTGCCCCGCCCACAGCGGTGAAAACTCGCCGCTGCCCAGACGCTCCGCCGCCGCGCGCAGCGGTGCAACGGCCGTCGTCGCCAGCGGAAAGGACGGCACGGCAGGATTCAACGGCCCCAGCTCGCGCATGATGCGATTGACGATGCCGCGCGCCGGCCGCCCGGTGAACAGGTTGGTGAGCGCAGTGACGCGCGCCGCCTCGCTTTTCAACGCGGCGCGATGCACCGCGCTGGTGGTGGCCTCGGGGCACAGCAGGTAGGCCGTGCCGACCTGCACGCCGGCGGCACCCAGCGCCATCGCGGCGGCGACGCCATGCGCGTCGGCGATGCCGCCCGCCGCGATCACGGGAACCTGCACCGCCTGCACGATCTGCGGCAGCAGCGCGAAGGTGCCCACCTGGGTGGCGACATCAGCCGCCAGGAAATGGCCGCGATGACCGCCCGCTTCCAGCCCCTGCGCGATGACTGCATCGACACCGTTCGCCTCGAGCCAGCGCGCCTCGTCCACGGTGGTGGCCGATGACAGGATGCGCGCGCCCCAGCCGCGCACCCGCGCCAGCAGCTCGGGCGTCGGCAGCCCGAAGTGGAAGCTCACCACCGGCGGCCGGAAGGCCTCGAGCACGTCCGCCGCCTCGGCGTCGAACGGCCGGCGCGCGGGGCCGGCGGGAATCGTCTGGAGGTCGATCCCGAGTTCGGCGTAGTACGGCGCCAGCACCGCGCGCCAAGCGGCCTCGCGCGCCGGGTCGGGCGCGGGCGGGGTGTGGCAGAAGAAATTCGCATTGAACGGCTTCGCCGTCTGCGCGCGGATCGCGGCCAGCTCCTGGCGCATCGCTTCCGCACCGAGCATCGCGCACGGCAGCGAGCCCAGGCCGCCGGCCTCGCTCACCGCCACGGCGAGTGCGCTGCCCTGCACGCCGGCCATGGGCGCCTGAATGATCGGAAGTTCGATGCCGAGCAGTTGTTGCAGGCTCATGGCGGACGCCTCGTTCGGATTGCACGGTGATTCACGGTCGTCGCGGGTCCGGGGCCATCGCCGTCGGGCGTCGGGCGTCCGGCGTCGGGCGTCCGGCGTCGGCATCACGCCGCCTCCGGTGGCAGCCACTGAGGATTCCACACCACCTCCCACAGATGGCCATCGGGATCCTGGAAATAGCCGGCGTAGCCGCCCCAGAACGTGCCCTGCGCCGGCTTCACGATCCTCGCCCCGGCCTGCGCCGCCTGCAGCATCACCGCATCGACTTCACCGCGCGACGCCACATTGTGCCCCAGCGAGATCGCGGTGCACGCCGGGACGGAGGCCAGCCCCGTGTCGTGGGCGAGGCTGGCACGCGGCCACAATGCCAGCTTCACCCCGGCCTGGAGGTCGAAGAAGGCGACGGCACCCTGCTCGAATTCGGTGCCGATGATCCCGTCGCTCGCCAGTCCGAGCCCGTCGCGATAAAAATGCAGCGCCCGCTCGAGATCGTCGACGCCCAGGGTGATGACGCTGATGCGCGCTTTCATGATGTTTCCTCCTTTCGCTCCCGGATCGCCCGTTCACATTCGCGGGTACCGGGATGCCCCCACCGGCCGGGGGCGACTTGCAACGCGCCCCTCAACGGCTGACGCCAACGAGGGAATACGGCGCCCAGAACATCGGATGGGCATAGCTGTAGCGTCTTCCCGATGGCCGCTTCATCAACGCGAGCGACGACCGCTGCAGCGCACGCGCGCCCGACAGGCCGGGTTCGGCTGCCAGCAGGCGAAACATTTCCGTTGTCAGCATGCGGGCCGATTCCGTCTCCACCGCCCAGTGCGTGACCAGCAAGGCCCGGGCGCCGGCATAGAAGAACGCTCGACCCAGCCCCGACAGGGACTCGCCGGACTGCTGCCCGGCTGCCGCGGTGTTGCAGGCCGACAGCACCACCCAGTCGGCGTCGAGTCTGAGGCCGAGCACCTCCTCCATCGTCAGCATGCCATCCTCGCCATCGCCGGCGAACGCCGGGTTGGACAGGGCCAGGGCCGGCTGGTAGAGACCCGGCATCTGCCCCCGCATCAGGCCATGCGTGGCGAACATGACCACCCGATAGCCGGTGAGATCCGTGCGCTTCACCGCGCCCTCGCTCGCGCGCCGCCCGAGGAAGACGTCCCGCGCCGGGTCGGCGGCCAGCACGCCGGCAATCTCCTCGATCTCGGCTGCCGTGTCGGGCAGTTGCGGCAGCAGGCGGAAGTCGATCGCCGGCGCGAACGCCGGCCCGTCACCGGGGCGCAGCGACTGACCGGGCGGGGCAGCGAGGAGACGCCGCCGCTGCGGCCCCTCTCCCGCTGCGTCCTGCTGGCGCCCCGCCGCCTCCGAAAACACCGGGTCGCCGAAACCGATGAACGCGTGCGCTGCGGCGGGCCCTTGGCGACGACTGCGCAGGCCCTGCAGCGCCATCGCCGCCGGCAGGCGGGAG
>JAFEFM010000131.1 GCA_018240585.1 Pseudomonadota bacterium | reverse complement strand
CTGTCGTGAAGCGTTTCGTTGAAGGCCAAGACCGTGGTCAAGGCACCCTGCTTCCGGAGCATGTGGATGATTACGTTGCCGAGGACAATCCAGTCCGCGTCATCGACGCCTTTGTCGAGCATCTCGACCTACGCAAGCTGGGTTTCGAGCGCGTCGACCGCAGCTTCAATGGACGCCCAGCTTACCATCCTGCCGTATTGCTGAAGATCTACATCTACGGCTACCTCAATCGGATCCAGTCGAGCCGGCGACTTGAGCGCGAGGCGGAACGCAATCTCGAATTGATCTGGCTCACCGGTCGGTTTTGCCCGGATTTCAAGACGATCGCGCGGTTCCGACAGGACAATGGCCAAGCCATCCGTAACGTCTGCGCACAGTTCGTTGGCGTCTGTCGCAGGTTGAAACTGTTCTCAAACGCCCTCGTCGCGATCGACGGCAGCAAATTCAAGGCGGTCAACAACCGGGACCGCAACTTCACCGCCAACAAGATCGATCGCCGCCGCGAGCAGATCGAAGCGAGCATCGAGCGCTACCTCGCCGCAATCGAGACGGCGGACCGGCAGAACCCTGACATTGCTGAGGCCAAGACTACACGCCTGCGCGAGAAGATTGCTTGTCTGAAGGAGCAGATGACGCAGTTTGAGGAAATTGATGCCCGTCTGCAGCAGACGCCCGACAAACAGATCTCGCTCACCGATCCCGATGCACGCTCGATGGCCACCAGTGGTCGTGGCACAGGCATGGTCGGCTACAACGTCCAGACGGCCGTCGATAGCAGGCATCACTTGGTGGTGGCCCACGAGGTGACCAATGTCGGCCATGATCGCACCCAGTTGGCCAAGATGGCGAAGCAGGCAAAGCGCGCGATGGGTGTGAAAGAGTTAAGCGTGGTTGCCGACCGGGGCTATTTCCGGAGTGAGGAATTTCTGGTCTGTGACAAGGCGGGGATTACGGCCTACGTGCCCAAGCCGTTGACCTCGAATGCCAAAGCCGATGGGCGGTTCGGGAAGGATGACTTCCTCTACGATCCGGAAAGCGACGAATATCAATGTCCAGCCGGTGAGCGACTGATCTGGCGCTACCACACCGTCGAGAACGGCCAAACGTTGCACCGTTACTGGAGCTCGAACTGCAAGGCGTGCTCATTGAAGCCGAAATGCACACCTGGCGACCAACGTCGGATCAGCAGGTGGCAGCACGAAGACTTGCTCGAACGCATGCAGCGCAGGCTCGATCGCTCACCAGATGCAATGGCGATCCGGCGCCAAACGGTGGAGCACCCATTTGGCACGTTGAAGGCCTGGATGGGGGCGACCCATTTCCTGACCAAAGGCCTTGAGCGTGTCAGTGCGGAAATGAGCTTGCATGTTCTCGCTTACAACATGAAGCGAGTAATGAAGATTATCGGAAATGCGGCGCTAATCAACGCAGTGAGGGCCTGAAGGAGGCCTTCGTTTCTCTCTCTTTGCGTAATTCAACAGACGGCGAAAGAAACTTGGGACTCGCGTTTCGGTGTTTCCCCTCGGCTGCTCATTCTCTCAACGACTTTTGACACAGCCTGGGTCGGTAGCGGGAATTGGAAGTCCGGGTAAGCGGTCATGCACTTTGAATACGACGGAGTGAGCCCCGCGACAACCGTCACGGACAAGCTGCGTCCCATCCCTTTACCGACAGCCACGACCGAGCAATCCAACTTGCTCATAGCGAACACCAAGCGTCGATAGCACCCCCGACGGGAACCTTCCCAGCGCGCCCCCGATGTTGACTGCTGGAGGCTTGCGCAATATATCCAAATGGATATAATCCGAACATGAAGCTACTTCGGTTCCTCGGCGACTCGCTCAAATCTCTGCGGGAGTTTCCCGAGGATGCCCGGCACGATGCCGGCTACCAGCTTGATAAGGTGCAGCGCGGGGAACAACCGGACGACTTCAAGCCGATGCCCAGTATTGGCAAAGGCGTCGAGGAACTTCGAGTGTGGGACGACTCGGGCACATACCGCGTGATCTACACCGCACGCCTGGCCGATGCCGTCTATGTGCTCCATGCTTTCCAGAAGAAGACGCAGGCCACGGCCAAGCGCGACGTGGAACTCGCCCGCGAGCGATACACCGAACTGATGAGAGGTGCCGAATGAGCAATGTCGAGACTTTCAGCAGCGTGTGGGACGCTGTTGCCGATACCCCCGCGCAAGCCGCCAATCTTCAAGCACGGGCCGAACTGATGCGGCAGATCGCCGAGATCGTCAAAGCGGCCGACTGGACGCAGGCCGAGGCGGCCGAGCACTGCGGCGTTACCCAGCCGCGCATCAATGACCTGCTGCGCGGGCGCGTGTCGCGCTTTTCGCTCGATGCCCTGGTGAACATCGCAACAGCCCTCGGCCGGCGGGTCCATCTGGAACTCGAGGTGGCCTAGGAGTTCCGGCGCAGGCCGCGGCGTACAGCAAGAACAATTCCTGACCGTCGATAACACCCTTCGCAGGGAACCTTCCCCCCGTGGACATGAGTCCGACGCCGGTCCCCGCCTAAAATGGCGGTTCACGTCGCTGCCTCCCACCCCATGTCCGCCTCCGCACTCCGCTACACCCCGATCGACGCCCCCGCCTCGATCGCTGACGCCATCCGCATCCGCGGTGCGCGCCAGAACAACCTGCGCAACCTGTCGCTCGATCTGCCGCTCAACCGCCTGACGGTGGTCACCGGCGTGTCGGGCTCGGGCAAGTCCTCGCTGGTGTTCGACACGCTGTATGCCGAGGGCCAGCGGCGCTATGTCGAGACCTTCTCGCCGTACGCGCGCCAGTTCCTCGACCGCATGGACAAGCCGCAGGTGGATCGGATCGAGGGCGTGCCGCCGGCGATCGCGATCGACCAGACCAACCCGGTGCGCACCTCGCGCTCGACGGTG
>JAFEFM010000130.1 GCA_018240585.1 Pseudomonadota bacterium | reverse complement strand
CTGCAACGGCTGAAGAACGAGGCGCGGCGCGAGCGCGCGATCAAGCTGCTGCTGCAGACCGCGCGGCCGGTGAAGCAGATCGCCGCGGCAGTCGGGTTCGACAGCGAGAAGAGCTTCGCGCGGGCCTTCCGCGAGTGGACCGGCGCGGCGCCGAGCGTCTTCCGGGAAGGCATGCGCTCGAGCGAACCCCCGCCTGCGGGCATGAGGTCGGCGGGCGACTAGCCGCCCTTCAGCATCCACGCCCGCGGATTGTGTTCGAAGCCCAGCCGCGGGTAGTAGTCGTTCGCCTTGGGCGCGGCGAGCAGCACGATCATGCATTCGGCCCCGAGCCGGCGCTTCGTCTCCTCGATCAGGCGCTTGCCGATGCCCTGGCGCTGATGGCCGGCGTCGACGGCGAGGTCGGCCAGGTAAGCGACGTAGGCGAAGTCGGTCAGCGTGCGGGCGATGCCCACCAGGCGCTCGCCCTGCCAGGCGGAGACGACGAGGCTGGCATTCGCCAGCATCGCCTCGAACACGTCCGGACGGTCGACCGGCCTGCGCTCGCCCAGCGTCGATCGCCGGTAGAGGTCGATGGCCTGCGCGGCGGTGATCGGTGCGTCGTCGCGGTAGTCGATCTGCATCGGCATCCCTCCTCCAGCCGTCCGCTCATGCCTCGCCGCCGGCTTGTCCCGGCGACGGGGCGAGCACCTCCTCGATCGCCCTCACCATCGCGGCGCTCACTGCCTGCCAGTTGGCGTTGTCGATGCGTGGAGCCTGGTAACGAAGGAGCGGCCTGAGGGCATCGGGCAAGGCGTCGTCAGCGGGCAGATGTGCATCGTCCACCAGAACCGGCAGGATGCGTTTGTGCTTTGCCAGCAGGGATTCGAGCTCGAAACGCATCACGTCGCCCTCGGCCCCCACGCGCGGCCGGCCCTGCGCATCGGGCGCCATGAAGCCCGGCCCGATCAGCACCAGGCCGACCTTGCATGCCGCGACCGCGTTACCCAGCTTCTCGCGCCAGTCCTCGCTCGGATCGATGCCGTGCAGGTCCATGAACACGCGGCGCGAACCGAAATGCTCGATCAGGTCATCCCGCAGGCGGCCGGCGGCCATGCCGGTGTCGGCGCGGCGGTAGGAGATGAAGATGT
>JAFEFM010000012.1 GCA_018240585.1 Pseudomonadota bacterium | reverse complement strand
TTGATGGATCGGGCAAGATCAACGTCAAGGCTGGCGGCGATATCGTGATGAAGGGCTCGAAGATCCTGCAGAACTGATGGAGCAAGACATGAGCGGAAGGGACCCTATCGCGGATTCGCAGTTGCTCCAGCAGGAGGCCGATGATGGCGCCGATTTGCTGCAACCGCTGCTCGCCAGCACTTCCTCCTCCAATGAAGGGAAGCAATCCATCGCAGGCGTCCTCATTGGCGAACTCATCGCAATAACCGACGAAGGGCAGACGCCCCTCATTCTCTATCCCGGGCAGCCCGGCACTGCCGTCATTGCGGCCCGCAGCGCGGTGGATCTGCATGGTGGGCACATCGGCAAGCGCCTCGTCCTGATGTTCGAAGCCGGCGATCCACTGCGGCCAATCGTCATGGGTGTGCTTCGTCAGGGGGAGGGGTGGCCGCTGGACGAACGTCCCGGGCAGGTAGAACTCGATGTCGATGGCGAGCGCATGACCGTCAGCGCCAGGGAGCAACTGGTGCTGCGCTGCGGCAAGGCGAGCGTGACGCTCACCAAGGCCGGCAAGGTGCTCATTCAGGGCACCTATGTATCGAGCCGCTCCACGGGCGTGAATCGGGTCAAGGGCGGCAGCATCCAGCTCAACTGACGTGCCGGAGCCGATGCCATGGAACTCATCAACGCCACCCGCATGGTCGCCGGCTACACGATGGGTATCGAGCCGAGCGGGCGCGAACTGCTGGTCGTGGTGATCAAGGGAACGTTCCGTCTGCCCAAGAATGGCGAAGACATGCGCCTACATGAGGAACAACTGCCTCTGGTCATGGCGGATACCTTCACCGGAGAGCCCGGGTTTTCCGCTCCCATGTACGAAGTCGACTTCGCTCCGCGCAAACCGTGCTGCGACATCGTGCTGCTCGGAAGCGCGTATGCACCGGACGGACGCCCGACGACGCATGTTCCCGTCGGGCTGCGTGTCGGAAGCATGACCAAGCGTTTCGCCGTTGTCGGCGACCGGCATTGGGACGTCGGTTTGGGTCGGATCAGCGCCAGCCCTCCGGAGCCTTTCGCCGTCAAGCCGATTTCGTATGACGTGGCGTTTGGCGGCGTCGACAACGAGCACGAGGATTTCGCCAAGCACGGCGCCTACATGCGCAATCCGGTCGGGCGCGGCTACCGGCTTCAACTCAAGAGCGAATGGGTGGATGGCAGGCCGTTGCCGAATACTGAAGAATTGAACAGACCGGTCGATCGGCCAGACGGCGACTTTGCACCGATGGCCTTCGGCCCGATTGGCCGGAATTGGGAGCCGCGTTACCGCCACGCCGGCACCTACGACCAGGACTGGCTCGATAACGTCTTCCCTTTTCTGCCGGCGGATTTCGACGAGCGCTATTACCTGTCGGCTCCGCTGGGCCAGCAACTGCCGGTACCGATCGGCGGGCCTGAAGTGTCGCTAGTCAATCTCACCGCCGACGGCATGCGGAACCTCACGTTGCCGAACTTCGAAGCGCCGGTGCATGTGTTTCCGAAGACGGGCGAACGCGAGGACTACAAAGCCACACTCGACACCATCGTGTTCGAACCCGATCTGGAACGCTTCACGATGAGTTGGCGCGTGTGCCGGCCGTTGAAGAAAAACATGTTCGAGATCGCCCAGGTGCTGGTTGGCAAGAAGGGCAGGGAATGGTGGCAACAGCGCGAGGAAATCGCGTTCCCGATTCCTGTGGTGATCGACGCGACCGGAAGCACGGAGGCAGCGCACCTATGAGATCCAGCGCACCGCTAGCCATCCAGAGGATTGGCCTGGTAACGAGCGTTGGGCTCACGCGCCCGGCGGCCTGCGCAGCCATACGCGCAAAGGTTACCAACCCGAGCACCACGCGTTTCGTACCACCGGGCGGAGAGCCACTCGTCGGCTATCAGGTCGAACTTGATTCGCCGTTACGTGGCATCAGTAAGCTTGCGCGAATGGCTGCGATGGCCATCCAAGAGTCCTTGGAGGGCGTGTCACGCGAGCAGTGGCGGGAAATCCCCATGCTGCTCTGCACGGCTGAGCCGACGCGGCCTGGGCGTCCAGAGGGGCTGGAGGAGTATCTGCACGCCGGCATCCTCGCGGTGCTCGATGCAGGTTTTGCCAAGGAGTCGGCCTTCGTCGCGCATGGACGTGTAAGTGTGGGCGCTGCGCTGGCCCAGGCACGCAAGCTCATCTATGAACGCAAGTATCATCAAGTCCTTATTTCCGCAGTCGATAGCCTGCTCACTTGGCCGACGCTGAGCGTGTATGCAGCAGGCAATCGGTTATTGACCCCAGACAATTCCAACGGATTTATCGCCGGTGAAGCTGCTGGCGCGCTGCTGTTGGGCTCACCGACCGTCTCCGGCGAGTTATGCTGCGATGGCCTCGGCTTTGCATTGGAGAAGGCCCACATAGAGTCTGGTGAGCCGTTGCGTGGCGATGGCTTGACGGCCGCAGTAAAGGCCGCACTGATCGAAACCGGCTGCGACCTCCACGACATCGACTACCGCGTGTCAGATCTCTCTGGCGAACAGTATTACTTCAAGGAAGCATCACTCGCGCTTAACCGCATCCTGCGTAAGCGCCGCGAAGACTTTGAACTTTGGCACCCAGCGGAATGCATCGGAGAAACCGGCGCTGCGGCAGGCGTCGCCTGTCTTGCGGTGATCCACGCCGCGTACGCCAAGGGCTATGCGCCGGGGCCGCGCAGTCTGCTGCACCTTGCCAACGATAGTGGCGCACGTGCCGCCATCACCACTTTCGTGAATTGACGATGGGCAACCCCGTATTCGCCAACTCGATGGAGATCTCAAGCAAGTCGATGGGCGGGAAGTCGATCTGCCAGTTTCCCGACGTATGCTTCACTCCGCCGCAGACACCCGCCACGCCGCCCGGCGTGCCCATTCCATACCCCAATACGGGCATGGCAAGCGACACTGCCGACGGCTCCAGGAGCGTGAAGATCGGCGGCTCGGAGATCATGCTGAAGGATAAGTCAGCCTTCAAGAAGAGCAGCGGCGACGAAGGTGGTGCTGCGCCCAAGAAGGGCATGATCAACAGCAAGAACACCGGCAAGGTTTATTTTCTGGCTTGGTCGATGGATGTAAAGGTCGAGGGCGAGAACGTCGTGCGCAATCTCGACATGACTACCCACAATCATGCGTGCTCGCCCGCGAACGGCGCTGCCCCGATGGTGCACGTTGCGGCATCGGCCATGGGCAAGATCGACTCGTGCGCTGGTGACCGCAAGAAGATCAAAGACAACTGCAAGGAGGACGGCTCCGACCAATGCCCCGGTTCGCTTTCTACGCCGGTATCGGAGCAAAAGAAGGGCCTACGGCGCCGCAAGGGGGCGAGCAGGACGCGGCAGGCCGCCGACAAGGCAACGGCTGACGCCAAGACCAAGTGCGTCGAGGCCATGCGCTGCTTTCTGAGACCCTACGAGCCCAAAAAGGGACAAGCGGGCTGCTGCCCCGGGCAGACTCCCCACCACGTGCCGCCGAAGAGCATGATGAAGCGGATCAAGAACTACAAGATGGAATCTGCACTGTGCGTGTGCTTGGAAGGTGCAAGCCAGCACGTGGGGTCGCACGGGATGAACCACGCGGCTATCGACCATGCCGCCAAGAAATCTGGCAAGCTGAAAAAAGGCAGGTGTAGCCTCGGCGATTACAACGGGATCTGCGCCAAGGCCGTCGCGCAACAATGCGGCTGCAGCGAGGCATGCGTCAAGGAACAACTCGATAGCCAGATCAATCCAAAATCGGAGTTGGACAAGAGCGTCAAGCACTGGAACTCGGGGAGCAAGGAGCTCGCGAAGGATCCCGGATTGCGGGACAAGCTGGACAAAGCCTACGCGCCGCCAGCGACGTCCGGCCGTACTTGACTCTGCTGGGAAACCCAAAGAACGGGAAGGACATGGATCATTCACTCTCCACATTCCTGAGCGGCTGCGCCCGATACCATGACTTCATCTTCTTCGCCAAGTCGCTTGACGAGTTGGATGAATTGGGCGAGACCAATTCGACCTTCCTAATGATCGACGGCGCGACCACTGGGCGCTTCGGTGCGCCGACGGGCTGGATCGCCTTGTCGATGGCGGTGATCAAGGAGAATGACCGACTTGTGGTCTGTGCCATTGGCCCCAACGGCGAGTTGTGGGAAGGTTTCCCCGCGGACGGCTCTTCAGCCACCGGTAACATCGGTATCGGCGAGCATTCGTGGCGTTCCCTGGCCGTTGTTGAGGGCGCCGTTTATGCGTGCGGGATGGATCGCATGGTGGCCATTCGCACCGGTCGGCTGAAGTGGCGTGACATCAGCGCCCCGCCCGCCGAGGATGACAGGCTCATCATTGGCTTCGAGAGAATCGACGGTTTCACGTCAAACGACCTCTATGCGGTGGGCTGGCAAGGAGAGATTTGGCAGCGCAAGGGCAACCGTTGGCGGCAGATAGACTCGCCCGTTAATGCCAACCTCACTGCACTGTGTTGTGCCGAAGATGGTCTGGTGTACGCAGTCGGCCAGAACGGCGTGATGCTGAAGGGCTGCGATGACCGGTGGACAGAGATCGATACCGGCCTCTCCGACAACTTGCAGGACGTGCGCGACTACGACGGAAAGGTATATGTGGTCACCGACTTCGATATCTTGGAACTCGCTGATGACAGACTGCTTCCGGTGACGCTACCCGACGGGGAAGAGCCCGGTACCTGCCTGCACCTGCTGAAAGCAGCTGATGGCTTGGTGTCGCTCGGCTTGAAGGACGTCTTGAAGCTGCACGCCGGCCAGTGGCAGCGCGTGGTCTGAGCCAACCATAGTTTTTCGCTCAGAGAGTTTGATTGGCAAGACGAGCAGGCCACGGATCAATTACAGGATGAAAGGAAAAGCGGGGCGGAAATAGGGGACAGGCGGAAATAGGGCGGAAATAGGGGACAGACCACGATTCCCGTAATTCACGGATGGCCAATTCCGTCAGGGGAACGACTGAAAGATCTGCAGATGGGGGCATTGTAGTTCGAACTATGCTAGGCAACTTTTCACAACCCATCCCAGCAGTCGTTCACCAGCACGCCGACGAAGCAGCGCATCTTCGCCATGTACGCTCCGCGCTGGTCGCGGCGCCACATGTAAAGTTGCATCACTTGCGGCGGCTGGATGACCGGATTGCCGCTCATCTCGACGGCTTGGCGGTGGCGGGGGAATTCGGTTCGCGACTATGCGACGCGGCGCTCGAATCGCCAGGTGCTGGCGAGGCTTTTTGTGTAGCGGTTCGCGCCCTCGATGACGGGAAGGGCGATCGCCTCGACAAAGTATTCGCGATTTCTGAAGTAGTGCCCGAGGCGCTCAATGGTCTTGCCTCCGCGTTTGGCTGGATTTCGGCGCCCGCCCTGAAGGGAATCGTCAGTGGCTTGCTGGCCAGCTCCGACTTCTTCCGGCAGCGCATCGGGATCACCGCCTGCGCTCTTCATCGGGTAGATCCCGGCGCGTTGTTGGCAGGCTTGATCGCGTCGGCCGAACCGACCTTGCGTGCCCGTGCATTGCGTTGTGCTGGCGAAGTGGGGCGAGTCGACCTGCTTCCGGCGCTTGTTTCTGCCCTCAAGGACGAAGATCCCGAATGCCGGTTCCGGGCGGCGCAGTCGGCCGTGTTGCTTGGCGATCGAGGCGCTGCGCTGGTATTGCTTCTAGAGACCGCGCTCCAGGCGGGGCCGTTTCGGTTGCCGGCACTCGCGCTGGCGCTTTTCGCTTCGGATGCGGCGTCTGCGAGCGAACTTGTGAAACAGGTAGCCAGTGAGCGCGAGGATGTTCGTTCATTGATTCGAGCGGTAGGCTTTGCCGGGGATACGGCGCGCATCCCGTGGCTGATCGGCCTAATGCCCGATGAAAAACTCGCGCGCCTTGTCGGCGAGTCGTTCAGCTTCATCACCGGCGCCGACCTAGCCTGGCTCGATCTCGAACGCAAGCCACCTGAGAACTTCGAATCGGGCCCCAACGACAATCCCGAGGACGAGGATGTGTCGATGGACGAGGACGACGGCCTGCCCTGGCCCGATCAGGCCAAGGTGCACGTATGGTGGACGGTGAATGCACACCGTTTCCAGCCGGGCGTACGTTACTTCATGGGCGCTCCCCCGTCATGGGAGCATTGCCTCCAGGTGTTGAAGGACGGCTACCAGCGCCAGCGCATCGCCGCCGCGCATTACCTCTGCCTGCTGCGGCCGGGCACGCCGCTGTTCAACTGCGCCGCGCCGGCATGGCGGCAGAAGCGGCTACCGGAGAGGATGAACTGATGGTCGAGCCGCGGATCCTTTTCCCCGTCATCGCGCTGGTTTTTGTCCTGCTGGCGGCCGCGCGCTGGTCGAGGTCCCGAGGAAAGCCGAGTTCTGCGGCGCGTACCTGCCTGTGGATGGCGGTGATCTTCGGCGTCGTGTCGTGGTGGTTGAATTACCGCTAGCCATGACGCGCGCAGGCTTCGTCATGAGCAGCAAGACTAGGGCGGGCAGAATCGAACGATGGGTGCCATATCGATTCACTTCGCCAGCATCCCGCTCGTCAGGTGTGCCTCGTCATACGCAAAGACAACTTCCGGATTCGGCAGCACCAGGTCGCGATCCTTGCCGTCGTAATGCAGTCGCATCAGCAGATCCTTGATGAGGTTGATGCGGGCGACCTCCTTGTTGTCGGCGCGGACGACTGTCCATGGGGCAGAAAGCGTGTGCGTGCGCGCGAACATCTCATTGCGTGCCTGGCTGTAGCCGGCCCAGTGCTTGAGTGCCTCCGCGTCGATGGGGCTCATCTTCCACTGCTTGAGCGGATCCTTGCGCCGATCCTGCAGGCGCTTTTTCTGCTCCGCCTGGCTGATGTCGAGGTAGTACTTGAACAGCTTGATGCCCGATCGCACGAGCATGTGCTCGAAATCGGGCACAGTCTCCATGAACTCGTCGTATTCGGCCTCGCTGCAGAATCCCATCACGCGCTCGACGCCGGCGCGGTTGTACCAGCTTCGGTTGAACAGGACGAATTCCTGCGACGCCGGCAGGTGAGGCACGTAGCGCTGGAAATACCAGGTGCCGCGGTCACGATCGGACGGCCGGCCGAGCGCCACCACGCGGGTCTCGCGCGGGCTCAGGTGCTCGATGATGCGCTTGATCGTGCCATCCTTCCCGGCGCCGTCGCGGCCTTCGAGAATCACGAGGATTCTGTCGTTGCACCCGATGAAATGGCGCTGCAGTTTCACCAGTTCGATCTGCAGGGCGTGAAGGGTCTGCTTGTATTCCTTCTTGCCGATGTGCGGGGCGGTGCGTGCCGCGTCGTCATGTCTGGACTTCTTGTTCATGGTCGTATGATCTGATGCCATTAGATTCGTGCGATGCGAAAGGATGCGGGACTTGCGCTTTCACCGAATGACTGGAGGGGTGGCTGCCGCTTTCGTGGTGCCACCCCTCCCACCTGAATCTCGTGCAGGCGTCACGGGCTGAGGCCAAGCATCAATGCGATCGCCAAGGCATTGTCCGCACTCGCTGGCGTCTAGATCCAGCGATTCAGAACGAGGCGACCAGGGCGACGACGACGCCGTTCGTGGACGTCTGTACGTCGCGCGTGGTGGTTGCGATTGGAACGTTGGGGTTGGCCATGGAATATGTTCCCAAGCCGACATCCTTGGTCGTGTAGCTCTGGGCGCGGTAGCCAATCGAGCCCGTCAGGGATTTGACGAACATGCCGGCACGGCCTTCGAGTATGCGGTAGCTCAGGCCGAGTTCGCCAATTGCGTACGTCGAGGAGTAGCTATCCTTTCCACGAGGGTCCCGTGAATCGGATTTCTGATGGGCCAGTCCGTATGCGAAGTTTCCGTACAGGGAGAGGCGGTCCGAGAGCGGAGCGCTTGCGCTCAGGCCTAGCAGGACTGCCGAAATGTCCTGTCCCGAGTCCAGGCCTTCTATCAAGCGGTCGACCTTGGCATGCTTGTATCCGAGCGAAACCAGTAGTGAGGGAAGGACGAAGTAGCCTGCCGTCACGTCAAGCTCGCTGCGTTTGACGTCTCGCGAAAGCACCCCTTTCACGGAATAGGAGGTCGGCACGAAGTAGGTGACTGAAGCGAGGAAGTTGCCATACCGTGCGCCGATTGTAGGCATGGGAACGAATTCGAGATCGCTGACGTCGGACACGACTTCGTCACGTAGCACGACGCTGGAGGGATTGGATGGGTCGACGGTGCGGCGCGCGCTGAGCGAACTGAAGTCCCACTCGTTTGCCCAGAGCCGAATGCCGGCAAAGAATTGCACGTCCCCCACAGCCGCAACGGTCTGAGTGGCGGACGTGTCTGCAGGCGCACCAGCCGTCTGCGCAATGGAGGGGGTAGCCGAGATCAATCCCAAGCCAATCCCAGCGGTGATACCGAGCATACGATTCATGATCCTTCTCCTCTCGATGAATGGCACTGCACACGCGACGAAAAAACGGGATGACTAGAAACTGGGGACGATGACGGCCGGCTTCTGAGGGGTGTTTTTTTGTTGCCGAGTGGAGTCGTCGAGCCCGCGACTTCGCTCCCTGGAGATTTCAAGTTCGTGGATCTTGCGACGGTACTCGTCGATCTCCGCCGCTTGCCGCTGTAGCTCTGCGCGCAATCCTTCGAGTTCCGCCATGCGCTTTTGATTCTCGCGTTCGATGGTGTCGCGTCTGGTCTGCTCGAATTTCATTGCGGCGAGTTCTGATCGCGCACGCTCCAGTTCCTGGCGCACATTGGTGTTGGAAGCGCCT
The DNA here is from genome assembly GCA_018240585.1 of Pseudomonadota bacterium. Classification (GTDB taxonomy): domain Bacteria; phylum Pseudomonadota; class Gammaproteobacteria; order Burkholderiales; family Rhodocyclaceae; genus Thauera. The sequence goes on along the minus strand of JAFEFM010000012.1, from coordinate 1,163 downwards.
TTGGCTGTCTCGTCGGCAGTGAGGCGCGCGATGTGCTGCTCGAGGCGGTTGATCTCATCGGCGCCGCTTTGTGCCTGGGACTTGAGCCGGGCGTTTTCGGCGGATACCTGTTCGAGCTTGCGATTGAGCTCGTTTCTCTGCGCTTCGATCTCTTTGACACGGTCCTGAAGCTTGGGATCGTCACATCCCGCCAGGCAATAGGATCCCGAATAGGATGAACTCCGGTAAGGAACCTGTTCGACTCGATAGGCGCTTCTCGCTTCGTCTTCGACACCCTTGGCAACCTGACGCAGCATTTCGTCGAGTTGAATCCCGAAATCGGTCATGCGGGAAAGCAGGTGCTTGGTGAAGAGGCCATTACGCCCGGTACCGTCGAGTGCGGTCTTGTTCGGCGCCGTTGCATACGCGAGAACGGTGCCGACGGGCGGGTCGATGCGAGCGAGGCCCTTTTCGACGCGAAAGCGCGCATTCCGCCCGAAGGGATTGTCCCTGCAGGCATCAAGGATGATCACGTTCGGATAGCTGCGAGCCTGTTCGAGGCTTTGCAGCAGGTAGCCGACGCCGACGCCTTCGAAGTCAATATCGGCTTCCGTCAGGATCTGCGCCTCGGTCGGAATCAGGTAGTTCTCGCCGCTGGACTGGATCCCGTGGCCGGCGTAGAAGAAGAACGTCTCAGCGCCGGCGGCTGCGTCCGTGGCAAACGCCTGGATCGCCTCACGCAGTTGCCGACGCGTCGTCACATCTGCGAGGCAGGTCGTCTTGAAGCCGATGTTCTTCAGGGCCGCACAAACGTCGTTGGCATCGTTGATGGCGTTTGGCAGCGGAACGAGTGAGCGATATGCCGTGTTGCCGATGACGAGGGCAACCCGCTTGCGCGTGGGAGCTACCTCCAGCGGAACGGCAGTTGCGGTCTTGATGGCGCGTTCCTGCGAGACGGCAGGGCTGGCAAAGGAAACCAGTGCGCAGCACAGGACGAGGAGGGTCGCACGAATGGCGCGCACCCTCCCTCCACCAAAGCGCAAGTTCCGGCCTTCCCCCGAAACAAACACGATAACCAACGCTCCCCTCAGCGACGGTTGCGATGATGATGTCGAGCAAGTGCGCTACGCGCTTGTTGAATGATCTGAGCGTAACGGTTCTTCTTAGTCGACGCGAACGCGAGC
>JAFEFM010000129.1 GCA_018240585.1 Pseudomonadota bacterium | reverse complement strand
TCGATGATGTAGTCGCCGATCTTGGTGAAATGCACATAGCGCAGCAGGGCGGCATCGGTGCGCAGCGCCCCCGCGCCCTTGTGCCCGTCGGCGTACAGGTGATCGATTTCGGCGTGCTGGTAGTACAGCAGCGCAAGGTTGGTGCCCTCGGGTAGCGCGGTGTAGTCACCGGCATCCACATCGAGCGCGCTGGCAGCGCCGGATACGCAGAGCGTGGCGAGCGCGGCAGCGAGGTGGGTACGGCGGATCGGTCCTGTCATCGTTTTGTCTCCTCGGTTCATGGTTGGTGGGTACGGCGGTTGCGGGGCTGGCGCGCCGGATATGGCCGACGTCATGCCAGTGCGTGAACGTCATGCCTTCAGGGCGTGGCCAGCGTCAGGCCCTGGGCGGCGAAGAGCCGCGCAAGCTCGCCGGAGCGCTGGAGTTCGCCCAGTGCGCGGCCCAGTGCCTCGGCCAGCGGCCTGGCCTCGGCCTTGACCGCCATGCCGAGCGGCCACTGGGCGACGCGCAGTTCGGGCAGCGTGACGCGGTCGAGCACCAGGCCGCTGACCTCGCCGAGGGCGGCCTGCAATTCGGTGTGGGTACCGAGCACCGCGGCGATCTCGCCGCGCTTCAGCGCCTCTACCGCGAGTGCGGGCGTACGGAAGTGGCGCACGTGCTCCCGCAGGCGGCCGTTGAGCACCTGCATCAGGAAGTCGCTGGCGTGGCTGTCGACCTCGGCGCCGATCAGCTCGCGCGTGAAGACCTCCAGTCCGTTCGCCGCAGACCCCGCCACCGGCGGCACCCGCACCGGATCGCGCGCCACCGCCATGGTCTCGAGGTGATAGGGGCCGAAGATCGCCACCTTGTCGTTCTGTGCGGCAAAGCGGGCGTCGACCGGGACATGCAGCATCACGTCGGCGGGACGCGTGCCAAGGTAATGCCCGCGCCAGACCATGTTGCGCAAGTCGTCGTTCATGTCCTCGCCGGGCTGGAACTCGACGAACTCGGCGCGCAGCCCGAGCTTCTCGGCGAGCGCCTTGCCCAGCGCGACATCGATGCCCTTGCCCTTCTGCGAGTACGGCGGAAAGTCCGCATAGACGGCGATGCGCAGCGCGCCAGGCTGCTGGGTGTCGGGGAGGCTGTCGGCGGCGATGGCGCGCGCGACGCCAGGCAGGGCGGCCTGGGCGATCAGCGCGCCCACCCCGAACAGCACGCGGCGGCGATCATTCCACATGGACCGTCTCCAGCCAGGCGCGGATGGCCCACATGGCCTCCTGGGTCAGCGTGCCTTCGAAGGGCGGCATGTACACCGCGCCGTTGCGGGTCACGCCGTGGCGGATGCGGCCGATGAAGTACTCGTCGCCCTCGTCCCCGGCGGGCAGCATGCGCAGGTCGGGGGCGATGCCGCCCGACACCGCACCGATGCCGTGGCAGCGCGCGCAGTTCTGGTTGAACGCCGAGCTGCCGATGCGGATGGCTTCGTCGTTCTTGCGGTAGGGGTTTTTCTCGACCCAGCCCTCGGTGATCGATTTCAGTGCCGAGGTGTCGACCGCCTGGGGCGTGACGTCACCATGCGCCTGGGCGAGGCCGGCGGCCACGCCCAGGGAGGCGGCGATCGCGGCGACGCGCAGGGCGCGGTTGAGAGTCTCCTTCATCATCATGTCTTCCACCTTTTTTCTGTCGAGTCGTGTGATCGGCTGCGTGCCTGTTGCGCTTGCCGGCGGGCTGCGGAGCCGGTCGGCAGGCGGAGTGCAAGCGGTGTGCCACACGCCGGGCAGCGGAGCGGGTGATTTGCCCCAATCCCGCTGCCGATACAGGAATGGCACGCGCCGGGCGGTGCCCGTGCTGCGCCGGAACGAGGGCGCGAAGTGCTCCAGAATGCGTGCGCTTTGTGGAGCAGCAGCCTGCTCGTGCAGCGAAAGGAGCAGCGCTGGAGCAAGGCGGCGGGACTGCTCCAGCCAATGCGCAGCAACCGCTGCGATCTGGAGTGCTCCAAAAAGCGAGCGCAGAAATTCTGGAGCAGGCGCGTTTCAAGCAAGCTATTGAATGAACGAATAAAAGCAGCTTTGGCACGCCTTCTGCTGTAGGTGGCCTGCGGCGGCAGGACGCCCCGAAACACCATCAAACCAGGAGACACACCATGCTTTACGCGATGCCCGGCCAGGCTGATGCCAAGGTCCAGTTCAAGAGCCACTACGACAACTTCATCGGCGGCAAATGGGTGGCGCCGGTCAAGGGCGAGTATTTCGACGTCGTGACGCCGATTTCCGGCGGCAAATACACCAAGGCCGCCCGCTCGACGGCGGAGGACATCGAGCTGGCGCTGGACGCCGCCCACGCCGCATTCACGACGTGGGGCAAGACTTCGCCGACCGATCGCGCCAACCTGCTGCTCAAGATCGCCGACCGCATCGAGCAGAACCTAGAAGTGCTCGCTTACGCCGAAACGGTGGACAACGGCAAGGCGATCCGCGAGACGCTCAATGCCGACATCCCGCTTGCGGTCGATCACTTCCGCTACTTCGCCGGCTGCCTGCGCTCGCAGGAGGGCGGCATCTCGGAGATCGACGGGAACACCGTTGCCTATCACTTCCACGAGCCGCTGGGCGTCGTGGGCCAGATCATCCCGTGGAACTTTCCGATCCTGATGGCCGCCTGGAAGCTGGCGCCGGCCATCGGCGCCGGCAACTGCGTGGTGCTCAAGCCGGCCGAATCCACCCCGATCTCGATCCTGATCCTGGCCGAGCTGATCGCCGACCTGCTTCCGCCGGGCGTGCTCAACATCGTCAATGGCTTCGGCCGTGAAGCCGGCATGCCGCTCGCCACCAGCAAGCGCATCGCCAAGATCGCCTTCACCGGCTCGACTTCCACCGGCCGCGTGATCGCCCAGGCCGCCGCCAACAACCTGATCCCGGCCACGCTGGAACTGGGCGGCAAGTCGCCCAACGTCTTCTTCGCCGACGTGATGGACAAGGATGACGCCTTCCTCGACAAGGCGATCGAAGGCATGGTGCTGTTCGCCTTCAACCAGGGTGAGGTGTGCACCTGCCCGTCCCGCGCGCTGATCCAGGAATCGATCTACGACCGCTTCATCGAGCGCGTGCTGCAGCGCGTGGCCGCCATCAAGCAGGGCCATCCGCTCGACACCGACTCGATGATGGGTGCGCAGGCTTCGCGCGAGCAGATGAGCAAGATCCAGTCCTATCTCGAGCTGGGCAAGCAGGAGGGCGCGCAGTGCCTGATCGGCGGTGAGCGCGCGCAACTCGGCGGCGACCTGGCCGACGGCTACTACATCCAGCCGACCCTGTTCAAGGGCCACAACAAGATGCGCATCTTCCAGGAGGAGATCTTCGGGCCGGTGCTCGCAGTGACCACCTTCAAGGACGAGGCCGAGGCGCTGGAGATTGCCAACGACACGCTGTATGGCCTGGGCGCCGGCGTGTGGAGCCGCAATGGCAACGTCGCCTACCGCATGGGGCGCGCCATCCAGGCCGGTCGCGTATGGACGAACTGCTATCACGCCTACCCGGCGCACGCAGCCTTCGGCGGCTACAAGGAGTCGGGCATCGGCCGGGAAACGCACAAGGTCATGCTGGACCATTACCAGCAGACCAAGAACCTGCTCGTGAGCTACAGCGAGAACAAGCTGGGCTTCTTCTGAGCGACGTCTCTTCTCTCTCCTAGCCCGGTCTCCGGGCTCCTCACCGGGGGCGGGCGGCCGCCCCCGTTTTTTCCATTTGTGGAGGGAAAGCAATGGTGCAACGCGTCATCGCCACGCCGGCTGCGCTCGAACTGATCGAGTCCTTGAAGGCGCAACACGGTCCCGCTCTGCTCTTCCATCAGTCCGGCGGCTGCTGCGACAACAGCGCCGCCAACTGCTACCTGCCCAGCGACCTGACGATCGGAGCCTATGACGTGCGTCTGGGCGAGATCGGCGGCGTGCCCTTCTACATCAGCGCCTCCCAGTACCAGTACTGGAAGCACACCCAGTTGATCATCGACGTGGTCGAAGGCCACGGCGGCACCTTTTCGCTGGAAGGCAACACCGGCAAGGCCTTCCTCACCCGCTCGCGGCTGTTCGAGGACGCCGAGATGGCGGAGGTGGAGGAGGAAGATCGCGCCGCTGGGCGATAGTCATCTCCTATGCCAACCGGGCTGCGCTCATGACGCCTCGAATTCCCCTGTATGGATGGCAGGCGTTTTGCTTTAATACCAACAAGAAGCCGGATGCGACATTGATGGAACAATCCGGTCCCGAGGAGCGCCCAGAGGGCAGGGGGGCAGTGCTTGACGTGCATAAAAAGAGCACGCCCACCGGAGTTGGAGACGAGAAGATGGGTCAGACCCTCGCGCGCAGCGAGCAGGCGGCGGAGCTTGCCATGCTGCGGAGGAAGTTTTTCGAGATGGGCGAGGTGCCGGACAAGGGCCTGCCCGAGCCGGTGATCCGCTCGTGGCGCCGTTGCCGGCGCGATGGCCTGGACGAGCGCGCCTCGGGACGCCTCGACAATGTCAGCCGCAGCGAATTTTCCGTGGCGCGCGAGCGCAGCGGCCTGCTGCTGAGCCACGCCAGCGGCGTGATGGAACATCTGTTCGAACAGATCCGCTCGTCGGGCAGCATGGTGGTGCTGTCGGACGCCGAGGGGCTCATCCTGCATGCGCTGGGCGACCCGACCTTCGTCGATCGTGCCGGCCGCGTTGCGCTGCAGCCCGGCGCCGACTGGAGCGAGCGCCAGCGCGGCACCAATGCGGTGGGCTCGGCGCTGGTCGAGCGCCGGCCGGTCGAGATCTTCGGCGGGGAGCACTACCTCGAGCGCAACAACATCCTGACCTGCAGCGCCGCGCCCATCTTCGATCCGCGCGGCGAGATGCTCGGCGTGCTCGACATCTCCGGCGATCATCGCAGCTATCAGCCGCACACCCTGGGCCTGGCGCGGGTCGGCGTACGGCTGCTCGAGCGCAGCCTGTTCGAGAGCGAGCACGCGCGCCATGTGCTGTTTGCCTTCCATCCGCGCCCGGAAGGGGTGGGTGGGCTGCAGGAGGGTCTGCTGGCGGTGTCGGCGGACGGCGAGATCGTCGGCGTCGACCGCCAGGCACGCACGCTGCTGGGCATCGCCGATGCGCACCGTGGCGGCTTCGGTGGCTTCGCCAACCTGTTCCGCAATTCCTTCGGCGCAGCGATGGATCGCGCCGCGCGCGACCCGGTGGGACTGCTGGAGCTCGAGCTGCGCGCCGGCGGCGCCGTGTTTGCGCGGCCGCGGGTGAGCCTGGCGTGGTACGCGGCCGCGAGTCCGGTGCGCAGCGCGCCGCGTTCGTCGCGCCGCAGCGCCGCCGAGCCCGCGCGCAAGGCGGCCAAACCCGGCACGATCACGCTCGACAGCCTGTCGACCGGCGACGCCACGTTGCAGTTCGCGCTCGACCGCGCCGGCAAAGTGGTGGGCAAGAACATCCCGCTGCTGATCCAGGGCGAGTCAGGGGTGGGCAAGGAGTTGTTCGCACAGGCCTGCCACAACAGCGGTCCGCGTGATGCCGGGCCGTTCGTGGCGCTCAACTGCGCGGCGATTCCGGAAAACCTGATCGAGTCCGAACTGTTCGGCTACACCGGCGGTGCATTCACCGGTGCACGCCGCGAAGGCGCGGTGGGGCGCATCCAGCAGGCGCATGGCGGCACGCTGTTTCTCGACGAGATCGGCGACATGCCGCTGGCGATGCAGGCGCGGCTGCTGCGCGTGTTGCAGGAGCGCCGCGTGCTGCCGATCGGCGCGAGCGAAGCGGTGCCGGTGGACATCGCCCTCGTCTGCGCCACGCACCGGGTGCTGAGCGAGGAGGTGAAGTCCGGGCGTTTCCGCGAAGATCTCTACTACCGCGTCAATGGCCTGACCGTGCATCTGCCGCCGCTGCGCGAGCGCACCGACATCCGCTGCATCGTCATGAAACTGATCGAGGAGGAAGCGACCGATCGAGCGCCGGGCAGTGTGCAGGTGGGCGAGGACGTGATGCACTTCATCGAGAGCTACCCCTGGCCGGGCAACATCCGCCAGTTGCAGAACGTGCTGCGCGTGGCGCTGGCGCTGCTCGATGACGACGAGGACGAGATCCGCCCCCACCACCTGCCCGAGGAGATCTTCAGCAGCGACGTGTCGGTGCATGACAAGCGGCCGGCGCCTGCGGCACCGCTGCCGCCTCCGGCGGAGCCCGCGGCGCCGCCGCGGCGCGGGCGCAAGCTGAAGGAGTTTCAGGCTGACGTGATCCAGCGCGCGCTCGACGAGGTCGACGGCAACGTGTCGGCGGCGGCGCGGCAGCTCGGCATCAGTCGCAACACGCTGTATCGCAAGCTGGGCTACAAGTTTTGAGGCGGGGGCTGGCGCCGGGAGGCCGGAGCAAGGGGCGCCACGCTTAGCTTCGGCGCAGTCGATCGCTTAGAATCGCGCCTTTCCCAAGCAAGACGCAGAATCTCACATGTCCGCCAGCGCCAGCACCGCATCACATCCCGTCCGCACCCGTTTCGCGCCCAGCCCCACCGGCTACCTGCATATCGGCGGGGCGCGCACGGCCCTGTTCTCGTGGGCCTACGCCCGCCGCCATGGCGGCACCTTCATCCTGCGCATCGAGGATACCGACGTGGCGCGCTCCACGCCCGAGGCGGTGCAGGCCATCATCGACGGCATGAACTGGCTCGGCCTGAAGGAGGACGAAGGGCCTTACTACCAGATGCGCCGCATGGATCGCTACAAGGAAGTGATCCAGCAGATGCTCGCGGCGGGCACCGCCTACCACTGCTACATGTCGGCCGAGGAACTCGAGCAGATCCGCGAGGCGCAGCGCGCGCGTGGCGAGAAGCCGCGCTACGACGGCCGCTGGCGTCCCGCGCCGGGCAAGGCGCTGCCTGCCGTTCCCGCCGGCGTGCAGCCGGTGGTGCGCTTCCGCAACCCGATCGACGGCGTGGTGGCGTGGGACGACCTGGTAAAGGGGCGCATCGAGATTGCCAATGCCGAACTCGACGACTTCATCATCGCCCGTGCCGACGGCACGCCGACCTACAATTTCTGCGTGGTGGTGGACGACTGGGACATGGGCATCAGCCATGTCATCCGCGGCGACGACCATGTGAACAACACGCCGCGGCAGATCAACGTGCTGCGCGCGCTCGGCGCCGAAGTGCCGATGTACGCCCACTTGTCGATGATCCTCGGCGACGACGGCACCAAGCTGTCCAAGCGCCACGGCGCGGTCAGCGTGATGCAGTACCACGAAGACGGCTACCTGCCCGAGGCGGTGGTGAACTACCTCGCGCGCCTGGGCTGGAGCCACGGCGACGACGAGATCTTCAGCCGCGAGCAGTTCGTCGGGTGGTTCGACCTCGATCACATCACGCCTTCGGCGGCGCAGTTCAATACCGAAAAGCTGAACTGGCTCAACGCGCAGTACATCAGGAAGGCCGCTGACGCCTTGCTGGCCGCGGATGTCGCCAGCCGGCTGGCGCGTCGCGAGGTCAACCCGGAGGCCGGACCGGCGCTCGAAGCGGTCGTCGCCCTGTACAAGGACCGTGCGAGCAACCTCAACGAGCTGGCCGATGCGGCCGAACTGTTCTGCGCCGACGTGCATCCGGCGCCGGAGGTGATCGCCCAGCACCTGACCGACACCGCGAAGGCGGCCCTGTCCAGCCTGCGTGCCCGGCTGGAGCAGGTGAGCTGGGACAAGGCGGCGCTGTCGCAGGCGATCAAGGACACCATGGCCGAACATGGCCTGAAGATGCCGCAGGTGGCGATTCCGCTGCGGGTCGCAGTGCTGGGCGTGCCGCAGACGCCGGCGATCGACGCGGTGCTCGAGGTGCTCGGCCGCGAACGCGTGCTGGCGCGCCTGTCGCGCCATCTTTGACCGCAGCGTCCCGCGCCGCTCGGGTGTGGCGCGGGACGCCGGAAAAGACGAAAGCCCCGTGAGGGGCTTTCGTCCTTTATTGTTGGCGGCAAGGTATCGGTCAGGATCCCGGCGCGTCCATCTCCTTCACTCCTGAATTTCCAGGCGACGGGCTCAGGCGGACTTGCGTGCAGGCGTCTTGGCCGTCTTCGAGGCCGGCGAGAAATCAAAGGCGCCGACCGGAGCGAGCTTGGTGACGCTGTCGAGCAGCGACTGCACCGACTGGGCGTACTCGCTTGCGTGGCGCGCATTGACTTCGGCGACGTCGGCCTGCGTCTTGGCGCAGATCTCGTTGACGCTGCGCAGGTAGCTGGCGGCCTTCTCGAAACCTTCACCGCTGGCGGCGACGCGGCTGGAGAGCTGGTCCTTGATGTCCTCGCCCGTCAGCGGAGCGGCATTGGACGAAGCGAACTCGCAGGCGCTGCGGGCGGCTTCGATGTTCAGGCCGATCAGTTGCTCCGAGGCGTTCAGCACGATGTCCGCGAGCGCGACGAAGTGCTGGATGCTGGTGTTGGCCGTTTCGGTCATTTGCTGGACGGAGGGCAGGGAATTCATGGCATTGCCTCGATTACCGGGTGAGAAAAATAGATTTCTTGAATGGCTGCAATGCTAAGCGAGCATGCTGCACCCGCAAATACCGCGGACGGTGTGTTGTGGCTACCCGTAAACCGGTAGGCGTGGCTGAGCGCTGCGGGTGGCGAGCAAAGGCCGGGATGCTCAGTTCGACACCGAGGTGATGCCGTTGCGGATGGCATAGCGGGTGAGGTCGGCCACGCTGTGCAGATCGAGCTTGCGCATGATGTTGCGCCGGTGCACCTCGACGGTGGAGGGCGCCACGTG
>JAFEFM010000128.1 GCA_018240585.1 Pseudomonadota bacterium | reverse complement strand
GCTGGAGCATGACGAGCGCTACCGCCGTTCGCAGGAGTTCATCGAGGTGCTCAAGGGCATCTGGACCCAGGACAACTTCACCTACAAGGGCGATTTCTACCGCTTCCATGACTACACCCTGAAGCCCAAGCCGCTGCAGCAGCCGCACCCCGAGATCTTCCAGGGTGGCAGCTCGCGCGCGGCGCGCGACATGGCGGCGCGCGTGTCGGACTGGTATTTCACCAACGGCAACACCGTCGAGGGGATCAAGGCGCAGGTGGATGACATCCGCGCCAAGGCGGCGGCCAACGGCCACAAGGTGAAGATCGGCGTCAATGCCTTCATCATCGCGCGCGAAACCGAGGAAGAGGCGCAGGCGGTGCTGCAGGAGATCATCGACAAGGCCGACCCGGAAGCGGTGAATGCCTTCGGCGACGCGGTGAAGCAGGCCGGCAAGGCGAGCCCGGAGGGCGAGGGCAACTGGGCGAAGTCCACGTTCCAGGATCTGGTGCAGTACAACGACGGCTTCAAGACCAACCTGATCGGCACGCCGCAGCAGATCGCCGAACGCATCGTGGCGCTCAAGGCCGTCGGCGTGGATCTGGTGCTGGGCGGCTTCCTGCACTTCCACGAGGAAGTGGCCAATTTCGGCGAGAAGGTGCTGCCGCTGGTGCGCGAACTCGAGGCGAAGGCGCAATCGTCTGCGACCGCCAGGCGGGAACCGGCTGACGCGCTGGCCTGACCCGCGCGCAATTCGGACGGCGCGCTTCCTCCATCGGGAGGCAGCGCGCCGTTCCGCGTTCACGGCACGGGCCGGCGCAAAGCCGTGCCATGCGCTTTCCCGGATGAGCGCAAAGCTACGCAGGTTTTCTTGGTTCGATTCTGCGCGCATATCCGGACAATTGGATCCCGCACGGCGCCGATGAACGCTCATATGGCGTCCTTACCCTTACAACGCTACTCGGCATTTCATTCGAGAGGATCAATCATGAGCCTGGAAATCTTCTGGTTCCTGCCCACCTCGGGCGACACGCGCTATCTTGGCAAGTCCAATTCTGGCCGGCCGGTCACCATCGACTACATGCAGCAGATCGCGGTGACCGCCGACAACCTGGGCTACGACGGCATCCTGATTCCCACCGGCAGCGGCTGCCTCGACCCCTGGGTCGTCGCCGGCAGCGTCGCGCCGGTCACGCGGAAACTGAAGCTGCTGGTGGCGCTGCGCACCGCGCTGACCAAGCCGACCGCGGCGGCGCGCATGGCGGCGACGCTGGACCAGGCCACCCAGGGCCGCCTGCTGCTGAACGTGGTCGCCGGTGGCGACTCGGCCGAACTGGCCGGCGACGGCATCTTCCTCGACCACGATGCGCGCTATGACGAGGCGGATGAGTTCCTGACCATCTGGCGCCGCCTGTTGCAGGGCGAGAAGGTCGATTTCGAGGGTGAGCACCACAAGGTGGACGGCGCGCAATTGCTCTTCCCGGCGGTGCAGAAGCCGCATCCGCCGCTCTATTTCGGTGGCTCGTCTAACGCCGCGCACGACCTCGCGGCCGAGCAGGTGGATGCCTACCTGACCTGGGGCGAACCGCCTGCCGCGGTGGCGGAGAAGATCGCCGACGTGCGCGCGCGCGCCGCCAGCCGCGGGCGCAAGGT
>JAFEFM010000127.1 GCA_018240585.1 Pseudomonadota bacterium | reverse complement strand
GTAGATCAGCTCGGAGAGCGAACCGAACGGGCACATCCAGCCGCAGAACAGGCCGCGACCCCACACGAAGGTGGTGAGGATGATGAAGATCCAGAACAGGAAGATGAAGGGGTCGCTGAGGAACAGCTCCCACTGCCACTTGAACAGCAGCGAATGGAACCATGTCAGCACCTGGGTGATGGACGGCTGGGCGAGCATGCCAAAGCCGACGAAGCCGATGCTGATGATCCAGAAGGCGTACTTGAAGGCATTCACCGGCCACTTGTTCTTGCGCGTCGAGCGGCGCGTCAGCGCATCGCGATTGGCATAGACGGTGGCGACAGCAACCAGCAGCGCGATGAACAGGCCGATCTCGACCGCGCGTGTCTTCCATACCTTGAGCCAGGGCGCGTCGGGCTTGACGACCTGCGGCCGCCCGCCTTCCATGTAGCGTGCCGGCACCCAATACTCGTCGCTGAAACTGACGAAATCTCGATGGCCCGTCTCGCGGTCGCGCTTGTTGGCGAGGAAGACCAGGTTCCACGGGTAGGCGGCGCTGAACCCGGGGTCGCGGATGATGAAGATCGCCGATTCCTTGTACGCTGGCGCGCCGGCCGCCTTCACGCCCCAGAGGTTCAGGTAGTCGAGGTCGCGGAAGGTGTAGGCGTCCATGTCCTGGCCGACCTGCACCCGGTCGAAGATGCCGCCGCGCACGAAGCCGGAACCCTTGAACGTGTCGGAACCGCTCGAGATGATGAAGATCGCATGTTCGCCGGGCTTGAGCTGCGCCATCAGGCTCCGGTAGCCGTCCTCGCCCAGGATGCTGCGACCCACCGACGGCGTGTTCAGGTAGCCATACTGCATGTCGACGTAAGGCTCGGCGCTGCGCGGCATGCCGAGCTGTTCCGGATGGACGGTGAGGCGACGCACGCTGCCTTCGTCGACCAGTTGTGCCCAGCTCAGCGTGTGGTTGACCGGCGTGAACTTGATCTGCGGCTTCGGCTCCACCTTCAGGATGCCGACCTGGCGCGCGATCGCCACCCCCGAGCGCATGATCACCTGGTTTTCCGCGATCACGGTGACGGTGGCGCCGGTGATGGCGTCCAGGCCGATCATGGCCTCGCCTTCGCGCGCCTTGCCGATCTCGATCTTGTCGCCGACGAACTTGCCCAGATACTGCTTGATGAACTTGGTCAGCACCCCCTCGGGAATCCCCAGCAGCAGGATGGGCTCGCTGTGGCGCAGGATCTTGGTGCCGGTGATGATGCCCTTCGTGTCCATGCCGATCAGCGTGATCACCGGCTTGCCGGAGTAGGCGGGGATGTCGACGATGTCGGTGGACAGGAAGGCATAGCCGATCAGCGTCTTCTGTCCGCCTTCGCTGTGATAGGCCTCGACGTAGGCGGGCTTGCCCTTGCGCGGCGAGAAGCTGTCCGCGCCCGGCACCACATCGGCACAGGGCACGTGCTTGCACAGGTCGGGATCGCTGTTGAGCTCGGCCGGCAGCGGCGCCTCATAGGCGGACTGGGCTACAGCCGGCAGCGATAGCAGGGAAGTGACGGCGAAAAACGCCGCCATGGCTGCGCCCCGCAGGGCGGAGAGGGGCTTCATGGCGCACTCCATAAGTAAACCGTGATGGAGTCTAGGCGCCGGGACCACCGATGTATTTGTTCCGCGTCAATTCGACGCAGGGCGATGAATTCCGGCCACCGAAAGCGATCGGGGGGCCTGAGCCCCCCGATCCGTTCAGGCGGAGCCGGTGTGTTTCCGGCTCCGTGCAACACTGCCTGGCTCAGGCACGCACGATCATGCGGCTGCGCATTTCGAGGTGCAGCGCATGGCAGAAGTGCGTGCAGTAGCACCAGTACACGCCCGGCTTGTCGGCCTTGAAGGTGACGGACTTCGTCTCCAGCGGATTGCAGATGAAGTTGATGTCGTACTTCGGAATCGCGAAGCCGTGGGTCAGGTCTTCCACCTTGTCGAGGTTGGTCAGGTAGATCGTGACCTCGTCACCGACCTTGAGTTCGAACTCGCGTAGAGAGTAGGCCGGCGCCTGCGAGGCGATGCGCACCGTGACCTTCTTGCCTTCGCGGAACACGCCGGATTCCTTCGGATCCTTCAGCGCCATCGGGTGGTCTTCGAGCGTGCCGACCTGCTTGGTCTTGATGATGTCGCGTTTGACCATGACGAAGTCGTGCGGCTCGGGATGCACCGGGTGGTCGGCCAGCAGCACCATCTTGTCGCCGCGGATGTCGATCAACTGCTCGTTCTCCGGGTGCAGCGGTCCGACCGGCAGGAAGCGGTCCTTGGAGAACTTGCAGCCCACTGCGAGCAACTGGCCGTCGGCCGCCTTCGTTTCGCCCATCGTCGCGCTCAGGTGGCCCGGCTGGTAATGGACGTCGAGGCGGTCCACCACATACTGCGCATTCTTGTCGCCGGCGGTGAAGGCGATCGCCTTGTCGATGTTCCACTTCACGATCTGGCTGTCGAGGAACAGCGTGGTGAAGGCATTGCCGCGTCCGTCGAAAGTGGTGTGCAGCGGGCCGAGACCGACCTCGACTTCGGCGACCACCGCCTTGCGGATGTCGTCCAGCTTGCCGTCGAGGAAGTCGGCGACCTTGGCCACTTCGATGGTGGTGGTGGTCGGCGACAGCTTGCCGGAGCAGATGAAGTACTTGCCGTCCGGGCTGGCATTGACGCCGTGCGGGTTCTTCGGAACCGGCACATAGGCGGTCAGCGCGGTCTTCGGATCGGGGTTGGCAGCCTTGGTGCCATCGACCACCGGTACCTTGGAGGCGCCGATGGTGAAGGACTTGCCGTCCTTGATCGCCTTCTCGATGCGTGCGACGTCGAAGAACACGCAGGCGTCCATCTCGGCCGACATCATGTCTTCGTAATGCACGCCACCTTCGGTGTTGTACTGGTTGGCGGCGGCGAAGCGACCGTCGTACGAGGTGGCGACGAGGTCCATGTTGCCGTCGATCTTGCACTGCCAGCGCACCTCCATCGTCTCGGCGTCGATGCAGGTGAAGAGGCAGTAGTACTTCTTCGGGTCGTCGATGTCGTGGCCGTCGTTCGGCTGCGGGATGTGGAACTCGTTGCCGCAGAACACGCGGGTGGTGTAGTTCACAGCCTGGTCGACCGGGTCGCGCTTGTCCGGGAAGATGCCGTGGAAGCCCTGGACGTTGGGGAGTTCGGTGATCGCGTCGCACTCGAACACGTCGCCGCGGATGCGGGCGATGCGGCCGTGGATCTTGTCGTTGACCCAGAAATACTTGCCGTTATAGACGCCGTCGGTGTACGAGCCGTGGATGTGGTGCGTGTCGCCCGTCTTGTACTTGAGCTGGCCGTCCGGGCGCGTGCCGATGACCTTCTTCGATTCGTTGGTGATGCCCCAGCCGCTCATGCAGTCGATGTTGAACACCGGGATACGCTTGATCTCGCGTCCCGAGGGCATGCCCAGCACGCGCGCCTCGCCCGAATGGCCGCCCGACCACACGCCGTAGTAGGTGTCGAGCTCGCCCGGCTTCAGGTGGATGTGCATGTCGCTGGTGGCAGCGGCCGGCGCCGCAGCCGGCGCGGCAGGCGCCGCGGCGGGGGCGGCAGGCTGCTGCTTGTTGCAGGCCGACAGACCGACCGACAGGCCGGCACCGGCCAGGCCCGCGAGTGCGGCGGTGTTGAGGAACCGGCGACGGCTCGGGTCGGGCATCGCATCGACCTGGTTCATCTGGATGTCGTCTTTCATGATCTGTCGCTCCCGTGTCTGGCGTGATCGTGTTCGTGCAGTCTTCAGGCCCGCTGCGGCGAAGGTCGTGCTGCCGCGGTTCGGGCTCGAGGCCTGCGACAATATGTCCTGTGGCGTTTTGTCGCAGGTGCACTGTAGAGGGGGCGCTTGCTGCAAACCTTGATCTAGCTTAAAGCTCAACCAATTAGGCGCGTGGATCGTACCGGACCGTCATCGCGGCCGTTCGCGCACGGCTTGCGCCTGATGCCGAGGTCCCACATGCAAGTTCCCGAGTCGCGCGCCACCTCCCCGCCGCCGCCGCAGCGCGCCGCCGCCGACCCCTTGCGGCTGTCGCAGTTGCGCTGGCTGTCGGTGGCGACCATGGCCGGCGTGGCCGGCATTGCATTTCCGCTGCTGGCGCCGCAACACGCGGTGGAGCCGCTGCTCGCCGTCGTGCTGTTGCTGGCGGCGGCAAACCTCGCCCTGCTCGCCGCCGCCGGCCGCCTGCCGGCCGGCGTGCTGGCGGGGCGCAGGGGGGCTTTCGCGCAACTGCTGGTCGACCTGTGCGCCTGGGGCGTCTTCCTGTATTTCGGCGGCGGCGTCACCAACCCGGCGACCGTGCTGCTGCTGCCGCTGGTCGCGGTCGGCGCCGCCATCCTGCCGGCGCGGCTGGCGTGGGCGCTCGCCGCGCTGGCGGTGGCCGAGTACTCGCTGCTGTGGCGCTTCCATCTGCCGGTGAACCTGGCCGACGATGATGCGGCCATGCGCTGGCACCTCGCCGGCATGTGGCTCGGCTTTGCAGTGTCGGCGCTCACCGTGGTGTGGTTCGTGTCGCGCCTGAATGCGGAGATCGCCCGCCGCGACCACGCGCTGGCGCAGGCACGCGAGGCGCAGGCGCGCGACGCCTATGTCGTGGGTCTGGGCAAGCTCGCCGCCGGCGCAGCCCACCGGCTGGGCACACCGCTCGGCACGCTGCGTATCCTGGCGGACGAGCTCGCCCGACGCACCGACATGCCCGCCGATTGCCGCGAGGATCTGGCGTTGATGCGCGAGCAGGTCGAGCACTGCAAGGCCATCCTCGGCGGGCTGAGCCGGGAGGCAGGGCAGCAACGCGCGGAAGGCGGCGGCGTGGTGGCCGCCGGCGACTGGCTAGACGCAGTGGTCGAGCGCTGGCACAGCCTGCGCCCGCATGCACGTGCAGCGCTGACGATCGCCGGCGATGCGCGCGCGGCCGGCATCGTCGCCGACGCCAGCCTCGGCGAGGCCCTGCACAACCTGATCGACAACGCGGCCAATGCATGCATCGCAGCAGGCACCTCGGACGAGCCGGTTGAGGTGACGGCGACGCTTGCCGGCGAGGGCCTGGTGGTGCAAGTGGCCGACCGCGGCGCAGGCATTCCGCCGCAGGTGCTGGAAGTCGTGCGCCGCGGGCCGCTGCAGGAGAGACCCGCGGGCATGGGCGTGGGCCTGTTCCTGGCTCATGCGGCGATCGAGCATCACGGTGGCGCGCTGACGTTCCGTCCACGGCCGGGCGGTGGCACCATTGCGCGCTTCAGCCTCGCCCTGCAGGACAAGCGATAGATGAACCCTTCCGATCAGGCCCCCACGCTGCTGGTGGTCGACGACGATCCCGCCTTCAACCGCGTGCTGGTGCGCGCCCTGGGCCAGCGCGGCTTCGACTGCTACGGCGCCACCGACAGCGAGGGCGCGATCGAGCTGGCGCACGATCACACGCCCGAGTTCATCGTCCTCGACCTCAACATCGGCGGCGAATCCGGCCTCAAGCTGATCCGCCCGCTGCTCGAGGCCAGCCCCGGCGCGCGCATCCTGGTACTGACCGGCTATGCCAGCATCGCCACCGCGGTGGATGCGGTGAAGCTGGGAGCCATGCAGTATCTGGCCAAGCCGGCCGAGGTCGACGCCATCATCAAGGCGCTCAAGGCCGAGGATGTCGTCATCGACGAGCGCGCGCCGGATGCGCCGATGTCGGTGGACCGGCTCGAGTGGGAGCACATCCAGCGCGTGCTCGCCGAACATGGCGGCAACATCTCGGCCACGGCGCGCGCGCTGCAGATGCACCGCCGCACCCTGCAGCGCAAGCTGGCGCGCCCGCCCGGACAGGCGGCCCAGTGAGCACGCAAGCACACCACCTGAAGGCCGACCTGCTGCTGGTCCTCACCACCCTCATCGCCGCGGCGGGCTGGATCTTTTCCAAGGAGGCGCTGGGCGGGTTGCCGCCGCTGCTCTTCGTCGGCACGCGCTTCCTGATCGCGGGCGTCGTGCTGGCGGCATTCTCGGTGGCGCAACTGCGCGCGCTCGATCGCCGCGGCTATGGCAGCGGGCTGCTCGTCGGCGCGCTGTTCGCTGTGGCGATGGCCTTGTGGATCCTCGGCCTGCAGCACACCCGGCACATCGGCGAGAGCTCCTTCATCGCCAGCCTGGGCATCGTGCTGGTGCCGGTGATCGCGCGGCTCTTCTTCGGCGAGCGGCCGCCGGCGACGACCTGGGCGGCGCTGCCGCTGGCGCTGGCGGGCTTCGCCTGCCTGTCGCTGGCGCATGGTTTCCGCGTCGAGCCGGGGCAGTGGTTCTTCCTTGGTGCGGCGGTGGTCTTCGCGCTGCTGTTCAACGTCAATTCGCACGTCGTGCGCAACGTGCCGGTGCTGGTGCTGAGCACGCTGCAGATGCTGGTGGTGGGCCTGCTGGTGCTGCCGATCGCGCTGTGGTTCGAGCGCTGGCCCGACCAGGTGGCGGGGCCGGTGCTGGGCTGGCTCGCCGCCAGTGCGCTGATCGCCACCACGCTGCGCTTCCTGCTGCAGCTCCACGGCCAGAGCCTGACCACGCCGAGCCACGCCGCCATCATCCTGATGCTGGAACCGGTATGGACGGCGATCCTCGCCGCGTGGTGGTTTGCCGAGACGATGACGGCGCTGCAGCTCGTCGGCTGCACGCTGATTTTCGCCGCCCTGCTGATCAGCCGCTGGAGCTGGATGCGCGGCCTGTTCCGCGCGTGGTTCGAAGCACGCGCGAGCGGCTGACCGGATTCGAACCGGTCGCTGCGCCTGCGCCGGAATCCAACTTCCGATACAAAACGCGGGTGCCCAGGTGACACAATGAAGACCTGAACGAGCATGCGCCCGGCTTCATCGATGCAGAGCGCATCGCCTGCGTGCGCAAGGGAGGTCGAAAATGAAGAACATCAAGCTCGCCTATGCCGGGCTGCTCGCGCTGCTGAGCCTGCTGTGGTGGATGGCCGATCCGCTGCTGCCCAAGGGCTACGAGTATTTCGCGCTGCGCACGGTGGCGATCAACTACACCGGCGTCCTCGCCATGGGCGTCATGAGCGCCGGCATGCTGCTGGCGCTGCGCCCGGTGAGTTTCGAGCCGCTGCTGGGCGGCATGGACAAGGCCTACCGCCTGCACAAGTGGCTGGGCGTCACCGGGCTGGTGGTCGCCATCATCCACTGGCTGTGGGCGCAGGGCACCAAGTGGGCGGTGGGCTGGGGCTGGCTGGTGAAGCCGGCGCGCGGGCCGCGACCGGAGCAGACCGACCCCATCCTGCGCTTCCTGCAGCAGCAGCGCGGGCTGGCCGAAAGCGTCGGCGAGTGGGCGTTCTATGCCGCCGTGGTGCTGATCGTGCTGGCGCTGGTGAAGCGCTTCCCCTACCGACTGTTCGTCAAGACCCATCGCCTGCTGGCGATCGCGTACCTGGCGCTGGTGTTCCACTCGGTGGTGCTGATTCCGGTCGGCTACTGGACGCAGGGCATCGGCCCGGTCATGGTGCTGCTGATGGCGGGCGGCTCGGCGAGCGCCGTCATGTCGCTGCTGCGCAAGGTGGGCGAGCAGCGCAAGGTGGTGGCGGAGATCGAGGAACTCGATCATTTCCGCGACAACCAGGTGCTCAAGGTCGGCCTGCGCCTGCAGGGGCAGTGGCCGGGCCATCAGGCCGGCCAGTTC
>JAFEFM010000126.1 GCA_018240585.1 Pseudomonadota bacterium | reverse complement strand
TCGGGCTACTACGTGCTTCCGGTCAGCCTGGTGGACGAGACTTTCCACCAGAACGGCCTGCACAACCCGGCCGAGATGCATGACGTGAAGCTGCAGAAGCTGCGCGAGATCTTCGGCGCCGATGCGGCGCTGTACATCGACATCAAGCAGTACGGCACCACCTATGCGGTGTTCGCGAGCGAGAGCCGCGTCACCGCCGAGGCCAGGCTGATCGACCTGCGCTCGGAGCAGTTGCTGTGGCAGGGCTCCGCCACCGCCTCCAGCGCCGAAGGCCGGAACTCGAACGGCGGTCTGGCCGGCCTGCTGATCCAGGCGCTGGTCAGCCAGATCCTGGAGAGTGCCACCAACCGCTCACACCCGGTCGCCGGCATCGCCAGCAACCGCCTGCTGGCCGCCGGCCGGCCAAACGGCATGCTGTACGGCCCGCGCTCGCCCAACTACCAGAAGGATGGCAGCGCGCAGCAGTGATTCACCCCGACGGCGGACGAGGGCCCCTCAAGGCGCAGCCGATGCCCCTGCCGCCCACAGGTGCGCGGCGAGCAGTGCGCGCCAGGGGGAGAACTGGGCCAGCCAGGCGCACGCTTCGCTTTCGGAGATCCTGTCCTCGCTGCCAAGCAAGGCCTGCAGCCCGCGCCGCACCGCGGCATCGCCGTGCAGGGAGCCGTCCATCCAGCCAAAACCGCGCAGCAGCGTGTAATCGACCGTCCACGGGCCGATGCCGCGCACGTCCAGCAGCCGCCGGCGGATCTCGGCTATGGGAGGCGCCTGCAGCCAGGCGTCGAGCGGCAAGCCACCGTCCGCGGCGAGGCGCGCCACGGTGAGCAGGGTGTTCGCCTTGGCGGTGGAGAAACCCGCCTGGCGCAGGGCATCCACGGATAGCGCGGCAACCCGGTCCGGGTCCGGATAGCACATCAGCCCCCACGAGTTGCGCACGCCGGCCGCCAGGATCAGCTTGCGCCGCAAGGACACCGCCACGCCCAGGCTGATCTGCTGCCCGGTGACGGCCCAGGTCAACGCCTCGAACGGCGTCGCCGCCACCGGCACGCGCAGGCCGGCCTGGCGCAAGATCAGGCCGCCGATCTGCGGATGGTCGCGATGCCGCCGCTCGAAGGCGTCCACCTCCTGCGCCAGGCCCAGCATGCGATGCACCATGCCTTCGAAGCGCTCCGCACCCGCGGGATCGCCCGCGCCGTCGATCACCATCGACGCCTCGACGCAGTCCGCACGGAATCGCACCTGCAGATGCGCGGGGGCACCGTTCCACACCAGCCCCTTGCGCAGCAAGGCGTCGGTTTCCGATTCGGCAACGGCCTCGGCGATCTCCTGCGCATCGCGCCGGTGAAAGGCCAGGATCTCCCTGCGCCGGAAAGCGGCAGGCAAAAGCGTGGTGCAGGAGAACGCGGTGCTCAATCACTGCCCTCCAGGGCCTGCAGCCTGGCGTCGACATCGATGGCAAGCTCGGACAGCACCTCGATCGACTCGTTCGACAGTACGTCGGTGCCGGCAAAATCCCATAGGGTCCGATCCCGCCGCTCGAGCAGATCGCGGATCTCCGCCCTGTAGAGGCGCACGACCGCCTCGATCACGGCATCGACCTCGCCGTAGCCGGTGTCCAGCGCCATCCCCTCGAGCAGACTGGCGGTGGTTTCGGCACTGAGCATGCGATCGCCCGTCACCCAGCCATTGACGGTGAACAGGCTGACCGGCAGGCCTTTGGCGTCGAAGCCGATCGCCAGCAGGTGCCGCGTATTGACCGGGCCTTCGACGCCTCCCGGCAGGCGGGCGAACGCCGCCTCGCGCTTCGACCCGAGGCGTCGCGACCAGCGCTTGCGTCGCGCAAACAGGTGGATGTGGCCGTGCTCCGCGGCACCCGGACGGTCGCCCGGCGCATGCGAGTGATAGAACCACTGGTAGCCGCTCGCGCGATCGATGGCGTCGTCTTCAGGATAGTGGGCCCACTGCTTCGGCGTCTGGCCAAGCAACAGCGCATCGAGCAGATGCGCGCCACGCCCGGCCAGGTTCGCGTAAGTCTCCAGCAGGCCAAGCGCGGCCGCGCGGCCACCGCCTTCATCGCACTGCCTTCGCTTCGCCCGCATCGCGGGATCAGTAGCTGGGAGCGTACTTCGGCGCACATTTCGGCGCACATCTCGCACCGCATTTTGGCGTGCACTTCGGTGCGCAGCGGGCG
>JAFEFM010000125.1 GCA_018240585.1 Pseudomonadota bacterium | reverse complement strand
GCTTCACGCTGCAGGCCTACACCAGCCCCGACTCGGCGGAAACCCGCCGCGCCTTTGTCGAGAAACGCGAAGCCAAGTTCTGAGGACACCATGGATCTCGCCTACACCCCCCGGCAGAAAGCCTTCCGCGAGGAAGTGCGCGCCTGGCTCGCGGCCAACCTGCCGCGCGAGCCGCTGGCCAGCTACGACACCCGCGAGGGCTTCGAGCAGCACCGCGAATGGGAGCGCAAGCTGTTCGACGCGCGCCTGTCGATGGTGATCTGGCCCGAAGCGCTGGGCGGCCGCGGCTGCGACCTCATCGAATGGCTGATCTTCGAGGAGGAGTACTACGGCGCCGGCGCCCCGATGCGGGTGAACCAGAACGGCCAGTTGCTGCTCGGCCCCACGCTGATCGAGTTCGGCACCGAGGAGCAGAAGGCGCGCTTCCTGCCGCGCATGGCGTCGAGCGAGGACATGTGGGCGCAGGGCTGGTCCGAGCCCAACGCCGGGTCGGACATGGCGGCGATCACCAGCAAGGCGATCCTGTCCGAGGACGGAAGCCACTATGTGGTGAATGGCCAGAAGACCTGGTCGACCCGCGCGAGCTTCGCCGACTGGCTGTTCGGCCTGTTCCGCAGCGATCCGGCCTCCAGCCGCCATCACGGGCTGTCCTACCTGGCCGTGCCGCTGGACACACCGGGCGTGACCATCCGCCCGATCCAGGCGCTCAATGGCAAGCAGGCCTTCGCCGAAATCTTCTTCGACGACGTCAAGGTGCCGCTGGAAAACCGCATCGGCGACGAAGGCCAGGGCTGGCACGTGGCGATGGCCACCGCCGGCTTCGAGCGCGGCCTGCTGCTGCGCTCGCCGGCGCGCTTCCAGTACACCGCGCGCAAGCTGGTGGAACTGTACAAGGCCCACCGCGCCGTTGCCGACCGCGACCCGAGCATCCGCGACGCGGTGATCGAGGCGTGGACCGGCACCGAGGCCTACGCGCTGTCGGCCTACCACACCGTCGGACGCCTGGCGAAGGGCGCGCGCATCGGGGCCGAGGCCAGCACCAACAAGATCTACTGGTCCGAACTCGACCTGAAGATGCACGAGACGGCGATGCGCATCCTCGGCCCGCTCGGAGAGCTCACCGTCGACGCCCCTGCAGCGGTCGAGGCCGCGCGCTGGCTCGACGGCTTCCTGTTCGCCCAGGCGGGGCCGATCTACGCCGGCACCAACGAGATCCAGCGCAACATCATCGCCGAGCGCATGCTCGGCCTGCCCAAGTAAGACGAGGCTGGCCATGGACTTTACCTTTACCGACGACCAGCTCACTTTCCGCGAGGCGGTGAGCCGCTTCCTGATGACCGAGGCCGCGCCCGAGATGCTGCGCGAGATCTGGGACACCGACATCGGGCGCTCT
The DNA here is from genome assembly GCA_018240585.1 of Pseudomonadota bacterium. Classification (GTDB taxonomy): domain Bacteria; phylum Pseudomonadota; class Gammaproteobacteria; order Burkholderiales; family Rhodocyclaceae; genus Thauera. The sequence continues at coordinate 3,087 of JAFEFM010000125.1, read as the reverse complement.
CCCGAGCTGCGCAAGAACCTCGCCGAGCAGGGCCTGACCGCGCTGTCGGTGCCCGAGGATTGCGGCGGCCTGGGCATGGACGATATCGCCTGGGCGCTGATGACGCAGGAGCTGGGCTATTACGCCATCCCCGATTCGCTCGCCGACACTGCCTACGTCGCCGCCGGCCTCATCGCTGCCCTGCCGGCCGCAACCGCGTCGCGCGACGATTGGCTCGGCCGCGTCGCCGAGGGCAGCATCCGCATCGCGGTGGGCCACCCGGTGAATCCGCTGTTGGCCGATGCCAATCTGGCCGACCTGCTGCTGCTTGCCCATGGCGACGAGGTTCATGCCGTGCCGCGCGTTCAGGTTACGGTCGAGGCCAACCCCAGCATCGACCTGTCGCGCCGCCTGGCGGCCGTGAGCTGGAAGCCGGCTACCGCCACGCTGATTGCCGACGGTGCAGCAGGCCGCGCGCTGTGGGCGCAGACGCTGAACCGCGGTGCGCTGTCGACCGCCGGGCAACTGCTCGGCCTGGCGCAGCGCATGCTCGACCTGTCGGTGGATTACGTCGCCCAGCGCAAGCAATTCGGCAAGCCGATCGGCAGCTTCCAGGCGGTCAAGCATCACCTTGCCGACGTCGCAACGAAGATCGAGTTCGCCAAGCCGGTGCTGTATCGCGCCGCCTATGCCCTCGCCAGGGGCGAGGCCGGCGCCGATGCGCGCGTGTCGCACGCCAAGCTCGCCTGCGGCGAAGCCGCCTGGCTGGCTGCGCGCCACGGCATCCAGGTGCACGGCGCGATGGGCTACACGTGGGAAGTCGATCTGCAGATGTTCATGAAGCGTGCCTGGGCGCTCGATGCCGCCTGGGGCGACCGCGGCTACCACAAGTCCCGCGTCGCCGACGCGATCCTGGTCGAGGGCGCCGCCCTCGGCCCGGGCCACACTTTCGAGGAATGAAAATGGCGCAAGCCTATATTGTCGATGCCCTGCGCAGCCCCACCGGCAAGCGCAAGGGCGGTCTGTCCCACGTGCATGCGATCGATCTCGGCGCCCATGTGTTGAAGGCGCTGGTCGAGCGCAACGCCATTCCCGCCGACGAATACGATGACGTGATCTTCGGCTGCGTCGACACCATCGGCTCACAGGCGGGCGACATCGCGCGCACCGCGTGGCTCGCCGCCGGCCTGCCGCTGAACGTGCCCGGCACCACGGTGGACCGGCAGTGCGGCTCGTCGCAGCAGGCGGTTCACTTCGCCGCGCAGGCGGTGATGAGCGGCACTCAGCACGTGGTCGCGGTCGGCGGCGTGCAGACGATGACGCAGATCCCGATCTCGTCGGCCATGCTCGCCGGCCAGCCGCTCGGCTTCCCCGACCCGTTCTCGGGCAGCAAGGGCTGGAAGGCGCGCTTCGGCGACCAGCCGGTCAACCAGTTCTACGCCGCGCAGCGCATCGCCGACCATTGGCAGCTCAGCCGTCGCGACATGGAAGTGTTCGCGCTGGAGAGCCACCGCCGTGCGCTCGCTGCGATCGCAGAAGGCCGCTTCGAGCGCGAGATCGTCGGCCTGGAGGGCGTGGAGAAGGACGAAACCCCGCGCGTCACCACGCTCGACAAGATGGCCGAGCTGGAGCCGGTCGGCCCCGAATACCCGTCGATCACCGCGGCGGTGTCGAGCCAGACCTGCGACGCCTCGGCCGCGCTGCTGGTGGTGTCGGAGGCGGCGCTCAAGCGCTACGGGCTCACTCCGCGCGCCCGCATCCACCACCTGTCGGTGATGGGCGACGACCCGATCTGGCACCTCACCGCGCCGATCCCCGCCACCCGCGCCGCGCTCAAGAAGACGGGAATGCGCATGAGCGACATCGACGCGGTCGAGATCAACGAGGCCTTCGCATCGGTGGTCATGGCCTGGCAGAAGGAGCTGGATTACGACCCCGCGCGCACCAACCCCAATGGCGGCGCCATCGCGCTCGGGCATCCGCTCGGGGCGACCGGGGCACGGCTGATGACCGCGTTGCTGCACGAGCTGGAGCGCAGCGGCGGCCGCTACGGGCTGCAGACCATGTGCGAAGGCGGCGGCCAGGCCAACGTGACGATTATTGAGCGGCTGTAGGAAAAGGGATCGACATGGGAATCTGTGAAGGACGTACCGTCATCATCACCGGCGCCGGCGGCGGCCTGGGCCGCGCCTATGCGCTGGCCTTCGCGGCCGAAGGCGCGAACGTGGTGGTCAACGACATCCGCCAGGAGGCGGCAGACGCGGTGGTGGACCAGATCCTCACCGCCGGCGGCAAGGCGATCGCCAGCGCCGACGACATCACGCGGCTCGAGACCGCCCAGCGTATCGTCGACGCCGCGCTGGCCGCCTTCGGCGAAGTGCACGTGGTGGTGAACAACGCCGGCATCCTGCGCGACCGCATGTTCATCAGCCTGTCCGAGGACGACTGGGACCAGGTCATGCGGGTGCACCTGAAAGGCCATTTCTGCCTCGCCAACATCCTCGGCAGGCGCTGGCGCGACCAGGCCAAGGCCGGCAAGAAGATCGCCGCGCGCATCATCAACACCAGCTCGGGCGCCGGCCTGCAGGGCTCGGTCGGGCAGTCGAACTATGCAGCGGCCAAGGGCGGCATCGCCGCGCTGACGCTGGTGCAGGCTTCCGAGCTGGCGCGCTATGGCGTCACTGCCAACGCGCTGGCGCCAGCCGCGCGCACGTCGATGACCGAGAGCGCGATGCCCGACGTGGTGAAGGCGCCGGAGACCGGCTTCGACGCCTGGGCGGCGGAGAACGTCGCGCCGCTGGTGGTGTGGCTGGGCAGCGAGCACTCTTCGCATGTGACCGGGCAAGTGTTCGAGAGCCAGGGCGGGCGCATCTCGGTGTGCGACGGCTGGCGCACCGGTCCGCAGAAGGACAAGGGCGCGCGGCTGACGCCGCTGGAAGCCGGCGCGACCGTCGATGAACTGATGAAGCAGGCCGTGCCTGCACAGAAGGTGTGGGGAACCTGACATGAGCGAGAAGGCGGTGGTGCAGGGGCGTCGTGAGTTCCTCAAGGCAGGGGTCGCGCTGGGAAGCGTCGCCGCCATGGGCCTGGGTAGCGCCCCGGCGGCGG
>JAFEFM010000124.1 GCA_018240585.1 Pseudomonadota bacterium | reverse complement strand
GCCTCGACCAAGCTGGACACCCAGGAAGAGGTGGTGTCGCTCGCCGACTACATCGGCCGCATGAAGGAAGGCCAGGACAAGATCTACTTCGTCACCGCCGAGACCTTCAACGCCGCGAAGAACAGTCCGCATCTCGAGGTCTTCCGCAAGAAGGGCATCGAGGTGCTGCTGCTCACCGACCGCGTCGACGAGTGGGTGGTGGGCAACCTCACCGAGTTCGACGGCAAGCCGCTGGTGTCGGTCGCCAAGGGCGGCCTGGACCTGGGCGCGCTGGAGGACGAGGCGGAGAAGAAGGAAGCCGAGAAGGCCGCCGACGAGTACAAGGAACTGCTCGACAAGATGAAGGCGAGCCTCGGCGAGCGCGTCAAGGACGTGAAGGTGACGCTGCGCCTGACCGATTCGCCCGCCTGCCTGGTGGCCGACGAGCACGACCTGGGCATGAACCTGGCGCGCATTCTCAAGGCCGCGGGCCAGAACGCACCGGTGTCCAAGCCCATCCTCGAGATCAACCCCAGCCATCCGGCGGTGCTGCGCCTGAAGTACGAGGAGAAGCACTTCGACGACTGGGCCGCGGTGCTGTTCGACCAGGCCCTGCTGGCCGAGGGCGGCACGCTCGACGACCCGGCGACCTTCGTCAAGCGCATCAACCAGTTGATGATGGCGATGAGCGGCAACTGATCCTCGGTCGCGCCGCCGGCGCAGGCGGCGGCGCGAGGCGATGCAACAATGAAACGGGCGAGCGGCCAAGAGCCGTTCGCCCGTTTCATTGTGCCGCCGCCGTCAGATCGGCGGCCGTTGCCGATCAGCCCTTGATCGCTTCGAGCGAGATCGTGATCGTCACGTCGTCGCCGACGTTGGGTGCGTACTTGCCGGCGTTGAACTCGGTGCGCTTGATCACGACAGTGGCGTCGGCACCGATCGCGTCCTTCTTCAGCATCGGGTGGGGCATGTTGAGGAAGTTGGTGACTTTCAGCGTCACCGGCTTGGTGACGCCCTTGATCGTCAGGTTGCCGTCGATGCTCACCGGCTTGTCGCCTTCGAAGCTGACCTTGGTCGACTTGAAGGTCGCAGTCGGATATTTGGCGGTGTCTAGGAAGTCCTCGCCCTGGATGTGCTCGTTGAAAGTGGTGTAGCCCGTGCTGACCGACTTCATGTCGATGACGACGTCCACCGCACCGGTCTTCGCCGCCTTGTCCAGCACCACGGTGCCGGTGGT
>JAFEFM010000123.1 GCA_018240585.1 Pseudomonadota bacterium | reverse complement strand
GAGATCACCGACGTCAATAATGCCTACCTGCAGCGCGGCGACCTGCACGTCAGCCTGCTCGGCCGCGGCTTCGCCTGGCTCGACACCGGCACCCACGACTCGCTGATGGAAGCCAGCCACTTCGTGCAGACCATCGAGGCGCGCCAGGGCCTGAAAGTCGCCTGCCTGGAAGAAATCGCCTACCGCAACGGCTGGCTCTCTGCCACGCAGCTCGCGCGCGAAGCCGAGGCGCTCAGCAAGACGGGCTACGGCAAATATCTGCAGCGCGTGCTGCAGCACGGATCGGCGAAGTAGCCCAACAATCCAAATGATGAAGCTGGGGAGGTTTTCTGCTCCTCCCCCTTCAAGGGGGCGATACAGGGGTTTCGGCGAGCACCGCTCGACGCCTGTGCAGCGGCGAGGCGACGCCGAGACTACTGCCCAGGAGAGGGATGGGTGCTAAACTCTGACCATATGGTCACCTGGAGAGGCGTCATGCGTACCGTTGCCATTGTCGAAGCGAAGAGCCAGTTTTCAGCGCTGCTGGCCGCAGTGGAAAACGGCGAGGAGGTCGCGATTACCCGACGCGGGCGGGTGATCGCCCGCCTGGTGCCCGACACGCCGCGTTCGGCCGCGGACGTTTTTCGTAGCTGTTGGCAGGAGGGAGGACTCGATCTGGAGGCGCCCGCAGATGTGCCGGCCGAACCAGTCCAAGGCTGGGATTGAGCACGTATGACCACCTACCTGCTCGATACCAATATTCTTATCGCCGCACTCAAGGCCCATCCCGCAGTGCGCGCACGACTCGAGTCCTTGCCGGCAGTTTCGATCCTGGTCTCGCCGATCGTCCTCGGCGAACTTGCAGCCGAGGTGGAGAAAAGCGCGCAGGTCGAGCGCAATTGCGCGCGGCTGGGTGCCGTGGTGGGCGGCTTGGCAGTGCCTGCACTCGATGCGGCGACCAGTTCGAGCTATGCACGCATTCGCGCCGCGCTCGAGCGCGAAGGCACGCCAATCGGGGCGAACGACCTCTGGATCGCAGCGCAGGCGCTTGCACTCGATGCTGTGCTGGTGACCGACAACGTGCGGGAGTTCGCCCGCGTGCCGGGCTTGGTGGTCGAGAACTGGCTGTCGCAAGCGCAGTAGTCGCTGATGGAAGCCAGCCACTTCGTGCAGACCATCCAAGCGCGCCAGGGCCTGAAGGTCGCCTGCCTGGAAGAAGTCGCCTACCGCAACGGCTGGCTGTCGGCCGAGCAGCTCGCGCGCGAAGCCGAGGCGCTCAGCAACACGGGGTACGGCAAATACCTGCAGCGCCTGCTGAGCCAGGAATCGGCAAGATAGCTCGGGTCTCCCGTCCACGCTCCACGATTGATATCGCGGTCAAGCCCCCTCCTACGACATCCCAACACTCGTGCGGATCCCGCACGCGCTTCCCTGTAGGAGCGGGCTTGACCGCGACCCGCCCCTCCTCGTCGCAACGAGCCCTCCACACCGCGGACCAACCCGCGCCTAGCGCATCGTACCAGTGCCATAATTCACCGCGCCGTCATCACAGCACCGGCACAATCGACGCGCCCCGCACTGGAACCCCCGCATGAAAGTCATCGAAACCGTCCTTCCCGGCGTGCTGATCATCGAACCCAAGGTCTTCGGCGACAGCCGCGGCTTCTTCCTCGAAACCTTCCAAGTCGAACGCTACCGCGAGATCGGCATCACGCTCCCCTTCGTGCAGGACAACCACTCGCG
>JAFEFM010000122.1 GCA_018240585.1 Pseudomonadota bacterium | reverse complement strand
GCCTGGTCATCTTCCTCCTTGCGGCCGCCCTGGCCTTCCGCCGCGCCCCATCGGCAAGGGGTCGCAGTGACACGCCACGCGACCTGCGCCTCGCGCTCATCGGATTGCTGGTCACCGCAGCGCTGGGCGTCATCCTGGCGACCACGCTGGCCCGTGGCCTGTCGCTGCCGATCGACCTGCCAGCGCTGGTCAATCTTCATGCGGGATGGGCCTGGATGGGCTGGGGCGCAATGCTGGTGGCGGCAACCAGTTGGGTGATCGTGCCGATGTTCCAGATCACCCCCGCCTATCCTCAACGCCTGACGCGCATCTGGGCGCCGTCGGTACTGATCCTGCTGGCCTTGTGGTCGATGGCCGCAATCGCCTCTCTGCACGGCATCGGCATCGCCCTGGCGGGCCTCCTGTGCGCGCTGGCGATCGGCTTCGGCGCGACGACCTTGCGCCTGCAGGCGCGTTCCCGCCGCAGCACGCCGGATGCGTCCTTTCTCGCCTTCAGGCTTGCGATGGCCTCGATCATCGCCGGCTCGGTCGCAATACTGGCTTCCCTCGTCACCGAAGCGGACGCCCTGCCCTTGCTGGCCGGAATCCTGATCCTGCACGGCGGCTTCGTCGGCGCCGTCAGCGCAATGCTGTACAAGATCGTGCCCTTCCTCGCGTGGCTGCATCTCACCCAGGCCAGGATCAAGGCACCCAACGTGAAGAAGCTGTCACCCGACCTGCCGGTTCGGCGCCAGCTCATCAGTCACGCGGTCGCGCTGGCGTTGCTGCTGGGCGCCGTGTTCCTGCCCCCGCTGTCCCACGCAGCCGGTGCTGCCATCGTGATCGAATTCGCCTGGCTTCTCGGCAACCTCGCCCGCATCGTGCTCGCATGGCGCAGGGCCGGGGGGCGGTGGAATCCGGCCGCAGTGGTCGAAAGCACAAAATATGTTTGACGCCCGGCGAGGAGATCTATATAGTGCGCGGCTCTCGGGGTGTAGCGCAGTCCGGTAGCGCGCTTGCTTTGGGAGCAAGATGTCGGGGGTTCGAATCCCTCCACCCCGACCAGCTCACACCCCGGATGCCCGCGGGAATCTGCCCGTAGCTCAATTGGATAGAGCACCGGCCTTCTAAGCCGGGGGTTGCAGGTTCGATCCCTGCCGGGCAGGCCAGGACAGGCTTTTGGACGACGGTGTTACCGGAGTCCGGTAGTAGTGGCGGCATTAGCTCAGTTGGTAGAGCACTGGATTGTGGCTCCAGGTGTCACCGGTTCGATTCCGGTATGTCGCCCCAGATCTTCATGACGAAAACCGCCCTCGTGGCGGTTTTTGTTTTTGCGCCCCCGCCGGCATCAAGGCCCGAATGATTGCGAAGGCTCGATGGCCGGCCGCGTCCCGACAGCTCGCTTGCTGGCGCGTCGTGATTCTGCTATTAAGTCCGCTTGATCCAACCATCTACCTACGGAAGTCGATTCATGGCTGAAGATACCCTGCACAAGCAATTCCCGCCGTACGTTCCCGCCGCTGGCGAGGAGTACATGAGCGAGAAGCAGATGGCCCACTTCCGCAACATCCTGGGCACGCTGAAGAGCGAGCTGATGGAAGACATCGAGCGCACGGTGCACACGATGCAGGATGAAGCCACCGTGTTCGCCGACCCCAACGATCGTGCCAGCCAGGAATCCGACATCGCCCTGGAGCTGCGCAACCGCGACCGCGAACGCAAGCTCATCAAGAAGATCGACGAGGCGCTGGAGCGCATCGAGGCGGGTGAGTATGGCTACTGCGACAGTTGCGGCGTGGAGATCGGCCTGAAGCGCCTGGAGGCCCGTCCGACGGCAACGATGTGCATCGATTGCAAGACGCTGGAAGAAATGCGCGAGCGCCAGGTCGCCAAGTGAGCAAGTAGAACAAGTCAAAAAGAAGGGACGCCGCGGCGTCCCTTCTTTTTTTTGCCCTCCCCCTGCAAGGGGGAGGAAGCCCTTCAGCCTCAGCCAGCGCTTTCGTTCAACAGCGCCTTCATGCTCAGGCGGATCTTGCCGCGCTCGTCGGTCTCGAGGACCTTCACGCGCACCGCCTGGCCTTCCTTGACGTAGTCGGCCACGTTGTTCACGCGCTCGTTGGCAATCTGCGATACGTGCAGCAGGCCGTCGCGCCCCGGCATGATGTTCACGATGGCACCGAAATCCAGCAGGCGGATCACGGTACCTTCATACACCTTGCCGACCTCGACTTCGGCGGTGATCGCCTCGATCTTCGCCTTCGCAGCCTGCGCACCTTCGGCGCTGACCGACGAAATCGTGATCTGGCCATCATCCTCGATCTCGATCACGGTGCCGGTTTCTTCCTGCAGCGCACGGATGACGGCGCCACCCTTGCCGATCACGTCACGGATCTTCTCGGGGTTGATCTTCATGTTGATCATGCGCGGCGCGTACTCGGACACCTCGCCGCGGGAAGCTTCCAGCGCCTGCCGCATGAGGGCCAGGATGTGCAGCCGGCCAGCCTTGGCCTGCTCCAGCGCGGCGTGCATGATCTCCTTGGTGATGCCCTGGATCTTGATGTCCATCTGCAGGCCAGTGACGCCATTCACGGTACCGGCGACCTTGAAGTCCATGTCGCCGAGGTGATCCTCGTCGCCCAGGATGTCGGTCAGCACCGCGAAGCGGTTGCCTTCCTTGATCAGGCCCATGGCGATGCCGGCAACGTGATCCTTCAGCGGCACGCCCGCATCCATCATCGCCAGGGAGCCGCCGCAGACGGAGGCCATCGACGACGAGCCGTTGGACTCGGTGATCTCAGACACCACGCGCACCGTATAGGAGAACTCCTCGGCCTTGGGCAGCATCGCCACCAGCGAGCGCTTCGCAAGGCGGCCATGGCCGACTTCACGGCGCTTGGTCACGCCGAAGCGGCCGGTCTCGCCAGTGCAGAACGGCGGGAAGTTGTAATGGAGCAGGAAGCGCTCCTTGTACTCGCCACCGATGGCGTCGATGATCTGCTCGTCGCGGCCGGTACCCAGCGTCGCCACCACCAGCGCCTGCGTTTCTCCGCGGGTGAACAGCGCCGAGCCGTGGGTGCGCGGCAGCACGCCGGTACGGATCTCGATCGGACGCACGGTACGGGTGTCGCGACCGTCGATGCGCGGCTCGCCGTTGAGGATGCGGCTGCGGACGATGCCCGACTCGAGGTTGAAGAAGATGTCCTTGATCTCGCTGGCCGCGGGCGGGCTCTCCACGCCCTCGGTCAATTGCGCCATCACGCGCTTGCGGATCTCGGACAGGCGGGCCGAGCGCTCCTGCTTGCTGGTGATGCGGAAGGCCTCTTCCATGTCGGCCTTGGCGAGTTCGCCGACCCTGGCGATCAGCGCCTCGTTGGCGGCTGCCGCCTGCCAGTCCCATTCCGGCTTGCCGGCCACTTCGACCAGCTCGTTGATCGCCTTGATCGCGGTCTGCATCTGCTCGTGGCCAAACACCACCGCACCCAGCATGACCTGCTCGGGCAGTTCCTGCGCCTCCGACTCCACCATCAGCACCGCGGCCTGCGTACCGGCGACGACGAGATTCATCTGGCTCGTCTCGAGCTGCGTGGCGGTGGGGTTCAGGATGTACTGGCCGTCGAGGTAGCCGACGCGTGCGGCACCCACCGGACCATTGAAGGGTAGGCCGGAGATCGCGAGCGCAGCCGAGGCACCGATCATCGCCGGGATGTCCGCATCGATCTCGGGGTTCAGCGACAGCACGGTGACGATGACCTGCACTTCATTCATGAAGCCCTCGGGGAAGAGCGGGCGGATCGGGCGGTCGATCAGGCGCGAGGTGAGGATTTCCTTCTCGCTCGGACGGCCTTCGCGCTTGAAGAAGCCGCCGGGAATGCGGCCCGCGGCGTAGAACTTCTCGACGTAGTCGACGGTGAGCGGGAAGAAGTCCTGGCCCGGGCGGGCCTCCTTGGCGCCGACCACGGTCGCGAGCACCACGGTCTCGTCCATGTTGACGATGACGGCACCACCCGCCTGGCGGGCGATCTCGCCGGTCTCGAGGGTGACGGTGTGCGCGCCGTAGGCGAAGGTTTTCTTGATGGCGTTAGGCAAGGGAAATTCCTTTATCGAAGAAGTGCAGCAGGCTACAACTGCATGGGCGGGAGAAGATCCCGCGGTTGGACGAGCGCTGCCTGCAATCCGGCCGGGCAAGGCAGCCGCAGAAACGACAAAAGCCGGCGCGACCCGCATGGGCTCGCACCGGCTTTGCTGGCTTAAGTCGCCCTGATCGGCGCTGTGAGGCTCGCCACGGACGCAAATTACTTGCGCAGGCCGAGACGCTCGATCAGATTGCGGTAGCTGTCGGCGTTACGGCCCTTAAGGTAGTCCAGCAGCTTGCGACGCTGGCTGACCATTTTCAGGAGGCCGCGGCGGGAATGGTGATCCTTCGCGTGCTCCTTGAAATGAGGGGCGAGACCGTTGATGCGGGCGGTCAGGAGCGCGATCTGGACTTCCGGCGAACCGGTGTCGCCCTGGGCGCGCTGGAAGTCGGAGACGATCTTCGACTTGGATGCGATATCGAGAGCCATGTGTGTCTTTACTCGTGTTTTCTGCCAATCAGAAGCGGCGGATTATACCCCGCCATCCCAAAAACTCAATCCATATCATGCGGATGCGTTGGCCGTTGCTTCCGCGCCGGTGGCAATCAACCGCCGTGGCACGAGCACGCCGCCAGGCTGCCACTGTGCCAGCCCGAGGAACCCTTGCGGGCCATAGGCGCGGACCATTCCGTCCCCGTTCTGCGCACCCGGCCGCAGCGAGCGCCCCTGCAGCAGCCAGGCCGCCTCCTCGGCGGTCAGCGCGACCTCGCCGAACTCGCGCACCAGCGCATCCACCGGCGCCAGCAGCGCGTCGCGTTCATCCGCAGGCGCGGCTTCCAGGCGCTCCAGCGTCACCGATTCGGTCAGGTCGAACGCGCCGATGCGGGTACGCCGCAGCGCGCACAGATGCGCACCGCAGCCAAGCGCTCCACCGATGTCCATCGCCAGCGTCCGGATGTAGGTGCCCTTGCTGCAGGCCACCCGGATGGAAAGGCGATCGCCGGCGAACGCCAGCAGGTCGAGCGCATGGATCGTGACGCGCCGCGCCTCGCGCTCGATCTCGATGCCTTCGCGCGCATATTCGTAGAGGGCTTTGCCATCGCGCTTGAGCGCCGAGTACATCGGCGGCACCTGCTCGATATCACCGCGGAACCGCGACAGCACGTCCGCCACCGCCGCCTCGGTGACCGCCACCGGATGAGAGGCGACCACCTTGCCTTCGGCATCGCCGCTGTCGGTGTCGACGCCGAGCTGCACCACCGCCTCGTACGTCTTGTCTGCGTCGAGCAGCATCTGCGAGAACTTCGTCGCCTCGCCGAAGGTGAGCGGAAGCAGGCCGGTCGCCATCGGGTCGAGCGTGCCGGTGTGTCCCGCCTTGGCGGCGTTGAGCAGGCGGCGCGCCGTCTGCAGCGCGTGATTGGAGCTCAGCCCCTGCGGCTTGTCGAGCAGCAGCACGCCATCGACGATGCGGCGCACGATCCTGCGCTGCGGCACCTTCGGTCGTTTCGGCTGCGGGTGGAGCTCAGGACTTGTCGTCGTCGCCATGCTCATCGCCGGAGTCGGCATCGTCATGGTGACGCGCCTCGTCCTCGCGCACCACGTCGTCGATCAGCTTCGACAGGCGGCTGCCCTCTTCCACCGAGCGGTCGTAGTGCCAGTGCAGTTCGGGCGTCGTGTGAATGCGCACACGCCGCCCCAGCTCGCGCCGCAGGAAGCCGCTTGCACGCCGCAAGCCCTGCAGGATTTCAGGCACGTCCGCCTCACCCGTCATCGACGTGAAATACACCTTGGCGTGGGCGTAGTCGGGCGTGATCTCGACATCGGTCAACGTGATGAAGCCGATGCGCGGATCCTTGACCTCGAGCCGGATCAGCTCGGCCAGCTCGCGGCGGATCTGCTCCACCACGCGCTGGCTGCGTGAATACTCCTTGGGCATCGCTTACAGCGTCCTCGCCACTTCCTTGATCTCGAAGATCTCGAGCTGGTCGCCTTCCTGGATGTCGTTGTAGTTCTTGAGCTGCAGGCCGCACTCGTAGCCGGCCTTCACTTCCTTGACGTCATCCTTGAAGCGCTTCAGCGAATCGAGCTCGCCCGTCCATTGCACCACGTGGTTGCGCAACAGGCGCGCCGACGAGCCACGCTTGACCGTGCCTTCGAGCACGTAGCAACCGGCCACCGAACCCACCTT
>JAFEFM010000121.1 GCA_018240585.1 Pseudomonadota bacterium | reverse complement strand
GCCACGCTGCGCTGCGACCCGGCGGTCGACGCGGTGCTGCCCCTGCAACCGCTGTGGTATGTGGATGCGAGGCATGCCGAGGCCGGTCCGCTCACGCTGGATGCGGCGCCCGAAAGGGTGCTCCGGCTGCTGTCGCTGCCGCCGCTGACCGAGATGGAGGCGGAGCTGGTGGCGCAGGCGATGACGGAACTCACCCCCGAGCTGCCGTCCCCCACGCAGGGCGCCGAGCCCGCGGTGCAACTGGGCGGGCCGGCGCTGCCGGTGCTGCGGCTGGCGACGGCACCGCGCGCCGGCAACCTGTACCGCGACCATGCGCCGCACGGCGACTGGGCGCTCGACTACGCGATGCTGGCCTTCCGCTACGGGCCGCTGACGCTGGCCGCCGACGATCCGGGGCTGTTCCACACGCTGCCCGACGGCCGCAGCGCGCGCGTGACCCGCGACGCGCGAATCGAACACGCAGCCAGGGCCAGGCTGGCGAAAGCGGGCTTTGCGCCGCTGCCGCCGGGCCGCATCCAGTCCGCAGGCAAGCCCGTGGCCGAAGGTGCGTTGGGGCTGGCCAGCGCGGACGACTGGGCCGGCTTCATGACCGCCGTGCTGCCCGAGCTGCAGGCGGAGGGCTGGCAGATCGACATGCCGGCCGACTTCCGCCACCACGCCACCGATGTGGACGCACTGGTGCTGGACATCGACGAGACCGACGGCGGCGGGCTCGCCATCTCCCCCGGCATCGTGGTCGAAGGCCGGCCGGTGGCGCTCGGGCCGCTGCTCGCGGACCTGTTCGCCGAAGATGGGCGCTGGCTGTCGGGGCGCATCGACGACATCGCCGACAGCGAGTCCGTCATCCTGAACCATGCGGAACTCGGCCGCCTGCGCATCCCCGCGCGGCGCCTGAAGCCGCTGGTGCGCGCGCTGGTGGACCTCTTCGATCGCCCGGACGGAAGCTTCCGCCTGTCCCGGCTCGACGCGCCGCGGCTGGCCGACCTCGATCTGCCCGGCCGCGGTCGCGAACTCGTCTGCGCCCTGGCGCAGCGCCTGCGCGACGCCGCCGGCATCGCGCCGGTACCGGCTCCCGAAGGTTTCCGCGCCGAACTGCGCCCCTACCAGCTCGAAGGCCTGGCCTGGCTGCAGCATCTGGTCAAACACGACCTGGCCGGCATCCTCGCCGACGACATGGGCCTGGGCAAGACGGCACAGACGCTGGCGCATCTGCTCACCCTGAAGCAGAGCGGACGCCTCGACCTCCCCGCGCTGGTGATCCTGCCGACCTCGCTGGTGTTCAACTGGCAAGCCGAGGCGGCGCGCTTCGCGCCCGACCTGAAGGTGGTCAGCCTGCACGGCGCCGACCGCCATGCCCGGCTGGACGAGCTCGAGACCGGAACGGCGCGGGCGGACGTGGCACTCACCACCTACCCGCTGCTGTGGCGCGACGCCGAAGCGCTGCAGGCGCGCGAGTGGAGCCTGCTGATCCTCGACGAGGCGCAGACGGTGAAGAACGCGGCCAGCAAGGGCGCACAGGTGATCCGCCAGTTGCATGCGCGCCATCGACTGGGGCTGACCGGCACGCCGCTGGAGAATCACCTGGGCGAATTGTGGGCGCAGTTCGACTTCCTGCTGCCGGGCTTCCTCGGTTCGCAGAAACAGTTCAATTCGGGCTGGCGCGTGCCGATCGAGAAGCACGGCGACTCGGTGCGCCGCGACCTGCTGGCGGCACGCCTGAAGCCCTTCATCCTGCGCCGGCGCAAGGAAGACGTCGCCGCCGAACTGCCGCCCAAGACGGTGATCGTGCGCAGCGTCGGCCTCGCCGGCGGACAGCGCGATCTCTACGAGACGGTGCGCGCGGCGATGGACGAAAAGGTGCGCGGCGAGATTGCGGACAAGGGCTTCGGCCGCAGCCAGATCGTGATCCTCGATGCGCTGCTGAAGCTGCGCCAGGTGTGCTGCGATCCACGCCTGCTGAAGAGCCCGGCGGCGGCGAAAGTGAAGGAGCGCGCCAAGCTCGAGCTGCTGATGGAAATGCTGCCCGAGCTGATCGCCGAAGGCCGGCGCATCCTGATCTTCTCGCAGTTCACCAGCATGCTGGCCCTGATCGCCGCCGAACTGGACCGCGCGAAGATCGGCTGGGTGAGCCTGACCGGGGACACGCGCGACCGCCGCATCCCGGTGGAGGACTTTCAGAAAGGCCGCGCACCGGTGTTCCTGATCAGCCTGAAGGCGGGCGGCGTCGGGCTCAACCTCACCACCGCCGATACCGTGATCCACTTCGACCCGTGGTGGAATCCAGCCGCGGAGAACCAGGCCACCGACCGCGCCCACCGCATCGGCCAGGACAAGCCGGTGTTCGTGTTCAAGCTGATCTGTGCCGGCAGCATCGAGGAACGCATCCTCGCGCTGCAGGACAGAAAGGCCGCGCTCGCCGCCAGCGTGCTGTCCGAGGATGCGAACGCGCTGGCGAAGTTCGGCGAGGCGGACATCGCGGCGCTGCTGGCGCCGCTGCCCGATCCGATGCGATAGGACCGGATCGCGGCGACTCGGATCAGACGCCGGTCGCGGTCAAGCCCGCTCCTGCACGGTGCGCGTGGCACCTTGTGCCGCAGGAGCGGGCTTGACCGCGACTTTGCTGCTTGAGGATCAGCGCGCCGGCGCCGTCTCGGCGACGAAGATCTCGACGCGGCGGTTCATGGCGCGGCCGGACGCAGTCGAGTTGTCGGCCACCGGCTCGCGCGAGCCACGGCCATCGACCGCGATGCGCGAGGTCGAGACGCCGCGCGCGGTGAGGTAATCACGCACGGCGGCGGCACGGTTCACCGACAGCGGATTGTTCACTGCGTCGCTGCCGGTGCTGTCGGTGTGGCCGATGATGGTCACGGTGGTCACCGGGTTCTGGTTCAGCGTGGTGGCGAAGCGATCGAGGATCGGGCGCATGTTGGGCTTGATCGCATACTTGCCGCTGTCGAACGAGATGTCGCTCGGGATGTCGAGCTTGAGGCGATTGTCGGCGGTCTGCGACACACCGACGCCGGTACCTGCGGTGGCCTGCTCCATGGCCGCCTTCTGTTCCTGCATGCGCTGCGACCACAGGTAGCCGCCGCCCGCGCCGAGCGCCGCGCCTGCAGCCGCACCGATCGCGGCTGACTTGCCCTTGTTGCCACCGCCGGTCGCGGCGCCGATCAGGCCGCCGGCGATCGCGCCGATCGCGGCGCCGGCCCCGGTGTCGCGCTGGGTTTCGTTCATGTTGGCGCAGCCGACCAAGCCGCTGGTGGCGAAAGTGACTGCGGTCAGGGCAACGACGATCTTCTTCATGTTGTGAGCCTCCAGTAGGGAATTGGCCGGACGAATTATCCGGTCATGATGAGCTGCGCCGCGGCGCCAGAGTGCAACAAAGGTTTGAGGACGACCCTGGGAATCCACGCCATCATCCGCGCAGCGCATTGAAAAGTGAATAGCCGGCCCAGGTCAGCAGCACCGAACCCGCGACATGCGCGCAGAGATGAATGGCGAGCCAGCCCCAAGCACCACGCTGGATCAGATGGAACGATTCGGCAGAAAACGTGGAAAAGGTGGTGAGGCCGCCGAGCAGGCCGGTCGTGAGCAGCAGCTTGAGCGCTGCCGGCATGCCCGGCCAGGCATGCACCGCGGCAAGCACGATACCCATCACGAAACCGCCGAGCAGGTTGGCGACGAGCGTTCCCGGCGGGATCAGCGCGAATGTCGGGTTCAGCCACGCGCCGAGGCCCCAGCGCAGCCATGCGCCACAGGCGGCGCCGACGCCGACCGCGGCGAATGCGGAGAAATTCATGGATCGCGTCATCAAAGGTACGTGCCACGCATTCTAGCGCCACCGCGAGCCCGCCCGGCTGAGGCGGTGCATCGGCTACAATCGTGGCATTCCAGACCGGCCTGCCGCCCCGCCCTGCTCGGCGGTGGGCAAGCCGACGTCGCCGAGTCCGATACACGTACCCGCCGCCCGCGCGGCGCCTGCCCGCCCACACCGATGAACCCGAACAACGCCAAGAACACCGCTCCCGCCGCCGAGGCTCCCGTCGCCTCCAACTTCATCCGCAACATCATCGACGAGGACAATCGCGCTGGGAAATGGGGCGGCCGCGTCGAGACGCGCTTTCCGCCCGAGCCCAACGGCTACCTGCACTACGGCCACGCCAAGTCGATCTGCCTGAACTTCGGCCTCGCCGAATCCTATGGCGGCGTGTGCCACATGCGCTTCGACGACACCAACCCGGAGAAGGAAGAGCAGGAATACGTCGATGCGATCATCGAGGCGGTGCGGTGGCTGGGCTTCGACTGGGGCTCGCACCTGTACTTCGCGTCGGACTATTTCGACCGTATGTACGCGTGTGCCGTCAGCCTGATCAAGGCCGGCAAGGCCTATGTGGATTCGCAGTCGGCCGAGGAAATGCGCGCCAACCGCGGCACGCTCACCGAACCGGGCAAGGACAGCCCGTTCCGCAACCGCAGCGTCGAGGAAAACCTCGATCTGTTCGCGCGCATGCGCACCGGCGAATTCGCCGAAGGCAGCCACGTGCTGCGCGCCAGGGTCGACATGGCGAGCCCCAACATCAACCTGCGCGACCCGGCGATCTACCGCATCCGCCACGCAACCCACCACCGCACCGGCGACGCCTGGCACATCTATCCGATGTACACCTTCGCCCATCCGATCGAGGACGCGATCGAGAACATCACCCACTCGATCTGCACGCTCGAATTCGAGGACCAGCGCCCGTTCTACGACTGGCTGCTGGACGCGCTCGCCACCGAAGGTCACTTCCCGCGCCCGCTGCCGCAACAGATCGAGTTCGCCCGCCTCAACCTGACCTACGTGGTGCTGTCCAAGCGCAAGCTGATCCAGTTGGTCAATGAAGGTCATGTCGACGGCTGGGACGACCCGCGTCTGCCCACACTCGTCGGCGCCCGCCGCCGCGGCTTCACCGCCACCGGTTTCCGCCGCTTCGCCGAGCGCATTGGGGTGTCCAAGGCCGACTCGTGGATCGACATGAGCGTGCTGGAAGAGTGCATGCGCGACGACCTCAACGAGGCCGCCGAGCGCCGCGTCGCAGTGCTCGACCCGCTGAAGCTCGTCATCACGAACTACGCGGAAGGCGCTTCCGAGCTGTGCCAGGCGCCCAACCATCCGCTGAAGCCGGAACTGGGCAAGCGCGACATGCCTTTCGGCCGCGAGCTGTGGATCG
Source organism: Pseudomonadota bacterium (assembly GCA_018240585.1). Taxonomy (GTDB): domain Bacteria; phylum Pseudomonadota; class Gammaproteobacteria; order Burkholderiales; family Rhodocyclaceae; genus Thauera. The sequence continues at coordinate 2,988 of JAFEFM010000121.1, read as the reverse complement.
AACGCGAGGACTTCATGGAGGAGCCGGTGAAGGGCTTCCACCGCCTTTACCCCGGCAACATGGTGCGCCTGCGCTACGGTTTCGTGGTGAAGTGCACCGGCTGCGAGAAGGACGCGGCCGGCAACGTCACCGCGGTGCTCGCCGAATACATGCCCGATTCCAAGTCCGGCACGCCGGGCGCCGACAACTACAAGGTCAAGGGCAACCTGCACTGGGTGTCGGCGGCACACGGCTACGCGGCCGAAGTCCGCCTCTACGACCGCCTGTTCGCCCATCCCCATCCCGGCCAGCGCCGCGAAGGCGACGCAGCCGACTTCGAGCGCGACTTCCTCACCGACATCAACCCGGACAGCAAGCGCAGCCTCACCGCCTTCCTCGAGCCGGCGCTGAAGGCCGCACAGCCCGAAGACCGCTTCCAGTTCGAACGCCACGGCTACTTCGTTGCCGACCGCGTGGATTCGAGACCCGGCGCGCCGGTGTTCAACCGCACCGTCACGCTGAAGGATTCGTGGGCGAAGGGCGGGAAGTGAAGCCTCGGGGCGCACAGCCATGAAATTCCTGCGCCGCGCGCTTCCGCTGCTTGCGATCCTTGCCGCGCTTGCCGCCGCCGGCTGGTGGTTCACCCGCCCCAAGCCGGTTGCGGTGGTCGTGCATGAGGTGGCGCGGGGGGCGGTGGAGGCGACCCTGGCGAACACGCGCGCGGGCGAGATCGAGGCCTGCCAGCGCACCAAGATGGCAACCATCGTCGGCGGGCGCATCGAGTACCTGGGCGTGAAGGAAGGCGACCGCGTGCAGGCGGGGCAGGTGCTTATGCGCCTGTGGCATGGCGACGTCGACGCGCGGCTGGCGGTGAACCGGGCGCAGCTCGCCTCCGCGCGCCAGCGCGTGCAGGAGGCCTGTGCGGTGGCGGACAATGCCGCGCGCGAAGCGGAACGCCAGGCGCAACTGGTCAGGCGCGCCTTCGTCTCGGCCAGTGTCGAGGAAAAGGCGCGCACCGAGGCACGCGCGCGCCGCGCCACCTGCGACACCGCGCGCGCCGACGTCGCCACTGCCCAGGCGCAGATCGACGCCACCACCACCGATCGCCAGCGCCTGGTGCTGGTGGCGCCCTTCGCCGGCACGGTGGCGAAGATCACCGGCGAATTGGGCGAGATCTCGATCCCCTCGCCACCGGGCGTGCCCACTCCGCCGGCAATCGACCTCATCGACGATTCCTGCCTGTACGTGACGGCGCCGATGGACGAAGTGGACGCACCGAAGATCCAGCCCGGCCAGCCGGTGCGCATCACGCTGGAGGCGCTGGCGGGCCGCGTGTTCGACGGCCGGGTGAAGCGCGTCGCGCCCTACATCACTGCGGTCGAGAAGCAGGCGCGCACGGTCGAGGTCGACGTCGATTTCGTGCATCCGGAAGAGGCGAAGGGCATGCTCGTCGGCTACAGCGCCGACGTCGAGATCGTGCTCGCGACGCGGCCGGATACGCTGCGCATCCCCACCGCCGCGCTGCGCGAAGGCAGCAAGGTGCTGGTGGTCGAGGACGGCCGCCTGGTCGAGCGCACGGTGAAGACCGGCGTCGCCAACTGGGAATACACCGAGGTGCTGGACGGCCTCAACGCAGGCGAGCGCATCGTCACCTCGCTCGAGCGTGAAGGCGTGAAAGCCGGCGCGCACGTGGTGGCGGAACCCGGCAGCCGCTAGCGGCCGCGGCACCGGACGAGGGCGGAACGGGGGCCGAATGGCGCAGATCGAGTTGAGCGGCATCGAGCGCATCTTCCACCTCGGCGACAGCGAGGTGCATGCGCTGCGCGACCTGTCGGTATCGATCGAAGCCGGCGAATACGTCGCGGTGATGGGTCCGTCGGGCTCGGGCAAATCGACGCTGCTGAACCTGCTCGGACTGCTGGACCGTCCCGATGCCGGCCATTACCGCCTGGAAGGACGCGACGTCACCACGCTGTCGGCCGACGAGCAGGCCGAAGTCCGGCGTGCCCGCATCGGCTTCGTGTTCCAGAGCTTCCATCTCGTGCCGCGCCTCACCGCCGCCGAGAACATCGGCCTGCCGCTGATGCTGGCGGGCGTGGCGCCGGCCGAGCGCGCCGCGCGCGTCGATCGTGCGCTGAAGGACTTCGGCCTCGAAAGCCGCGCCGGCCACCGCCCCGAGGAACTGTCGGGCGGCCAGCGCCAGCGCGTGGCGATCGCCCGCGCCACCATCATGCGGCCGGCGATGCTGCTGGCCGACGAGCCCACCGGCAACCTCGACCGCGCCACCGGCCAGGAAGTCACCGCGCTGCTCGAGGCCCTGAACGCCGGCGGCACCACGCTGATCGTGGTGACGCACGACCCCTCCATGGGCGCGCGCGCGCGCCGGCAGTTGCTGATGGAGGACGGCGCGCTGCGCCAGGACGTGCGCCGGCCGGAAGCCGCCACCCCGGCCACCGGTTGAGCACATGACACCCGCGGACACCCTGCGCTTCGCCAGCCGCGCCGCCCTCGCCTATCCGCTGCGCACCGCGCTGATGGTGCTGGCGATGGCGATCGGCGTGGCTGCAGTGGTGGTGCTCACCGCGCTGGGCGACGGCGCACGGCGCTACGTCGTCGGCCAGTTCGCCTCGCTGGGCGCCAACCTCGTCATCGTGCTCCCCGGGCGCAACGAGACGGGGGGCGTCAACGCCGGCAGCTTCGTCACCAGCACCCCGCGCGACCTCACCGTGGCCGACGCCAGTGCGCTGCTGCGCGCGCCCCTGGTGACCCGCGTCGCACCGCTGTCGTTGGGCAATTCGGAGATCTCGGTGGGCGGCAAGTTGCGCGAAGTGCTGGTGCTGGGCACCACTGCCGACTATGTGGACATCCGCAACTACCGTGTCGCCGCGGGCCAGTTCCTGCCGCGCGAGGATCTCGGCCGTGCCGCGGCCGTCGCGGTGATCGGCGACCCGCTCCGGCTCGAGCTGTTCGGCAACGAGCCGGCTGTGGGACGCATGGTGCGCAGCGGCG
>JAFEFM010000120.1 GCA_018240585.1 Pseudomonadota bacterium | reverse complement strand
GTGAGCGGGAAGCGCTCGTCGATCCAGTTCAGCACAGCCTGAGATTTGGTCGTCATCGCTTATGCCTTTCCGTCGTCACCGACGAGGATGGTGGAGTCCGCGAGATATTTGTGCGGGGGAATCTCAAGGTTGTCCGGCGCCGGCATGCTCTTGTAGACGCGGCCGGCGAGGTCGAACTGAGAGCCATGGCACGGGCACAGGAAGCCACCAGGCCAGTCCGCCCCCATGCCGCTTTCGGCACCGACCTTGAACTTGTCCGAAGGCGAACAGCCGAGGTGGGTGCAGATGCCCACCGCCACCAGATACTCGGGTTTGATCGAGCGGTACTTGTTCTTCGCGTACTCGGGCTGCATCGGCTTGTTCGAAGCCGGATCGCTGACCTTGTCTTCGGTCTTGTCCAGCGAGGCCAGCATCTCGGGCGTGCGACGCAGGATCCAGACCGGCTTGCCGCGCCATTCCACAGTCATCATCTCGCCCGGCGCGAGCTTCCCGATATCCGCCTCGACCGGCGCGCCGGCTGCCTTGGCACGCTCCGATGGCGTCAGGCTGGCGACGAACGGAACCGCCGTCGCCACGGCGGCAACGCCGCCCGCAGCCGACGTCGCCAGCAACAGAGTGCGGCGGCCGCTGTCCACTTCTTGATCAACGCTCATGACCCTCTTCCCAAAAAGGAAAACGAAAGACCCGGATACAAAAAACTGGAAGAGTATATCCGATTCGCTGCAGCAGAGAAAGCGCGCGAGCCGCAGTTCCATACGGGACAAGGCTTTGCGCGAATTATTCGCAGTTGCGCAAGCCCCGGGATGGATCAGGTATGCTGCAGCACAGCATCGATCAGAGGGATCTGCGCTCGACCAGCGCCTGGGCGATCGTGCCGGTGTCCGTGTGCTCCAGTTCCCCCCCTACCGGCACGCCGCGAGACAGGCGGCTGACCTTGACGCCTCGGGCCGACAGCAGCGTGGCGATGGTGTGCGCGGTGGCCTCGCCTTCGTTGGTGAAGTTGGTGGCGAGGATGACCTCGGCGACAGCGGGATCGCTCGCCCGCGCGATGAGCTTGTCGAGCTTCAACTCGCGCGGGCCGACACCGTCGAGCGGCGACAGTCGCCCCATCAGCACGTAGTAGAGCCCGTTGTAGGACTGGGTCTGCTCGATCATCGCAAGATCGGCCGGCATCTCGACGATGCACAGCAGCGAGGCATCGCGCCGGGGATTGGCGCAGCGCTCGCAGATCTCGCTTTCGGTGAAGGTGTTGCAGCGCTCGCAGTGACGCAGCACCTCGAGCGCATGCGACAGGGCGCGGGCGAGGCGGCCCGCGCCGCGCTGGTCACGCTGCAGCAGATGATAGGCCATGCGCTGCGCCGACTTCGGCCCCACGCCCGGCAGGCAGCGCAGCGCCTCGATGAGTTCGTCGAGGCTCGATGGCGTCATGCTGGCGACAGGCTCAGAACGGCAGCTTCATGCCGGGTGGCAGGTTCAGGCCCGCGGTGAAGCCGGACATCTTCTCCTGGGTCGTCGACTCGACCTTGCGGACTGCGTCGTTGACCGCGGCAGCGACCAGATCCTCGAGCATTTCCTTGTCGTCCATGACCGACTCGTCGATGGACACCCGGCGCACGTCGTACTTGCAGGTCATCAGCACCTTGACCATGCCCGCGCCGGACTGGCCCTCGACCTCGACGGTCGCGAGCTGGTCCTGCATCTTCTTCATGTTTTCCTGCATCTGCTGGGCCTGCTTCATCAGCCCGGCAAGGCCGCCTTTCATCATGGTGACGCTCCTCGGAGTTTGGATGGATTGGTGGATGGGTAGGGGTCGGCGCCGCGCACCGGCGCGGCGGTCAGATGGGTCGTACCGACGCTTCGACCAGCGTGGCGTCGAAACGCTCGATGAGTTCGCGCACGAAGGGATCGCTCTCGAGCGCGGCGACGGCCTCGGCGTGCCGCCCCCGGCGCTCTGCCTCATCGCGCTGGGCCGGCGTCTCGCCGGCGATTTCGCCGAGCGCAACGACGATCTTCAGCGGGCGGCCGAGCGCGGCGCCGAGTTGTTCCTGCATGCGCTCGACCGCGTTGCGATTCATGTCCAGCAGATGGCGATGAGTGTGCGACAGGCGCAGCCTCACGCCGCCTTCGTCGAAGCCCAGCCATTCGCAATGCTGCGCCAGTTCGCGGATCATGCCGCCCAGCCCGAGCGCACGGATCACGCCGCGCCAGTCGGCCGCTGCCATCAGCGCGGCGACGTCGCCGTACGCCGACGCATCCCGGCCCCCTTCGGTGCCTGCGGTCGAGACGGCCGCATCTTCGCGCGAGGGCACCGGCGTTTCAGCCTCGACCGTGACAGTGCTTGCTGCGGCGGGCGATGGCGCCACAGTCGCAAGCTGCGCCGCAGGGGCCGCCGGCATGTCGTCCTCGTGCCACGGCGGCGGGCCCTGCGTGCCGGTGTCTTGCGCACTGGCGGCGAAGGCTTCGGGCGGCAGATCCTCCCACGGCGGAATGTCGCGCGCCGGCGCTGCTACGGGGCCCGCAGGCGGAGCGGCAGCAACGGCTGGCACAACGGGTTCCGGGATTTTCACAGCGTCCGCCACCGCGGAAGGCGGTGCCGCCCGGACGGGCTGCGGAGCCACTGGCGCTGGCCGCACCGGCGCTGGCTCGCGTTGCGCCGCCGGCGCGGCAGGATCGCGGCGCGACGGTGCGTTTTCAGCCGCGCCAGCCGATGACGCGGCGCCGGCGGGCAGTCTCGTCGCACGGCCGCCGCCACCGTGATCCGCCAGGCCCGCACTGCCCAGGGCCGGCGGCTGCTCCGGCCGGAACGCATGCAGGCGCAGCAAGGTCATGGTGAAGCCGGTGTAGTCGTCCGGCGCAAGCGCCAGTTCGTCACGGCCATGGATGGCGATCTGATACGCCAGTTGCAGGTATTCAGCGTCGAACTGGCTGGCGTGTTGCTGGAGGCGTGCCCGCTCGACTTCATCGCCGATCGCGGCAGGTGCAAACTGCACCAGGGCGATGCGATGCAGCAGTGTCGCCAGGGTCTGCAGCGCTGCGTCGAAGGACAAGCTGCGCGCCTCCATGCCGTCCGCCGCTGCCAGCATCGCCGGCAGGTCGCCGGTCGCAAGCGCGTCAAGGACCGCATGGAGATGATCGTCGCCCACCGTGCCCAGCATGTGCGTGACCTGCTCCTCCTCGACCTTGCCCGCGCCGTGCGCGATCGCCTGATCGAGGAGCGACAGCGCATCGCGCATGGAGCCGGCCGCGGCCTTGGCCAGATGGCGCAGCGCACCCGGCTCGAAGGGCACCTCCTCCGCCTGCAGGATGCGGGTCAGGTGGTCGACGATATGCCCCTGCGGCATCTGCTTGAGGTTGAACTGCAGGCAGCGCGACAGCACCGTGACGGGAATCTTCTGCGGATCGGTGGTGGCGAGGATGAACTTGACATGCTCGGGCGGCTCCTCGAGCGTCTTCAGCATGGCGTTGAAGGCATGCCC
>JAFEFM010000011.1 GCA_018240585.1 Pseudomonadota bacterium | reverse complement strand
TCGCATTTACGTGCGCGGCTTCCAGGTGCGTCAGGCCAAGGTCCATTTCGGCGAGCCCTGGGCGCAGATATCCGACCACGCCGCGCTCACGGCCGACCTGGAGCCCGTGACTTGACGATGGTCGTCCCCGGCAACGCGGTGGTGTTGCTGGAGAATGGGCAAGAGTATTTCCCCGCGCTGGAAGCTTCGATCGACGCCGCCGAGCGCGAGATCTTCCTGCAGAGCTACATATTCAGCGACGACGACGTGGGCCGCTGCATCGCCGCCGCGCTGCGGCGGGCGGCCCGGCGCGGCGTCGTGGTGCGCGTGATGGTCGACGGCTTCGGCGGGCGCGAGTTCGTGCGCGAACTCATGCCCCAGCTTGCCGCCGATGGCGTGGAGGTGCTGATCTACCGCCGCGAGCTGCGCGCTCTGTCCTTGCGCCGGCACCGCCTGCGCAGGCTGCACCGCAAGGTGGTGACGATCGATGGCCGCGAAGCCTACGTCGGCGGCATCAACATCACCGACGATTTCGCCCCCAAGGGTTCACCCTATCCGCGCTATGACTACGCGGTGCGGGTACAGGGGCCGGTGCTGGATCCCATCGTCGAGTCTGCGCACCGCCTGTGGCGACTGGTGGCCTGGGCGAGCTTCCGCCGCCGCGTGCATCAGCCGCTGCTGGCGCCGCCGATTGGCGAGCCGGCCGGTTCCATCCGCGCCGCCTTCGTCGTGCGCGACAACCTGCGCTACCGGCGCGCGATCGAGGACGCCTATCTGGCAGCGATCGAACGTGCGCGGCACGAAATCGTCATCGCCAACGCGTATTTCTTTCCTGGTCGGCGCTTCCGTCACGCCCTCACCGAAGCCGCCGGGCGGGGCGTGAGGGTGACGCTGCTGCTGCAGGGCATGGGCGGAGACCACCCGCTGCAGCTCCATGCGACGCGTGCGCTCTATCCCTTCTTCCTGGAGCGGGGAGTCGAACTGTACGAATATCACCGCAGCCATTTGCACGCCAAGGTGGCGGTGATCGATGGGCGTTGGGCGACGGTCGGCTCCAGCAACATCGACGCCTTCAGCCTGCTTCTGGCGCGCGAGGCGAACGTGGTGGTGGAGGACGAGGGCTTCGCCGCGCGCCTGCGCAGCAGCCTGGCCGCGGCGATGCGCGACGGCGCAGAGGCCCAATCACCCGAGGACTGGCGTCGGCTGCCGCTGCTGCGGCGCATGGCGAACTGGCTGGCGTATCAAGTCGTGCGGATGGCGATCGGCATCGCGGGATACGGCGGCAAGCACTGAGCGCAGCGAGTTCCGCAAACCTGAAGGGAACACCCACGCCCCGAACGGCGGCGTGGCGAGACAAACCGAGCGGGTCGGGCACTCAGCCGAGGACAAGCCTGCGGTGCTCGATCTTGGTGCAGTGATCCATCACCACTGCCAGCCCTGCGGCTTCGGCCCGTGCCGCGGCCTCGGTCGCGATCACGCCGAGCTGCAGCCACACCGCTTTTGCACCGACGGCGATCGCGTCCTCGACGACGGGCATCACATCGTCGGGCTTGCGGAACACATCGACCAGGTCGATCGGCACCGGCACCTCGCGCAAGCTGGGGTAGCACTTCTCGCCCAGGATCTCGGCACAGGCCGGATTCACCGGGATGATGGTGTAGCCGGCGCCGCGCAGGTACTGCGCCACTTCGTTGCTGGCGCGGTCCGGGTTGGGTGATATGCCGACCACGGCGATCGTCCGGGTGTCCTGGAGCAGCCTGCGCAGGCCGGCGTCGTCTTCGATCATGGCGTTCTCCTCAGGTGAATTCCGGCGCAAGGGCGTGGCGCCGGCGCGGTACGTTGGCGAGCGACCAGTTGGCGAGCGCCCAGTCCCACACGCGCGCGAGCGGGGCCTGTGCCAGGTCGTGCGGCGGCCGCTGGCCGAGAAAGGCCAGCGTCGCGGTGAGCGCTGCGGCCGGTGGATGGTCGTCGATGGCCTGCGCGAGCGTCTGCTTGGAGAGCTTGTCGCCCGTGGCATTGGTGGCGACCGGCAGGTGGGCGTAGGCCGGCGTCGGCAGGCCGAGCAGGCGCTGCAGGTGGATCTGGCGCGCGGTCGAGTCGAGCAGGTCGGCGCCGCGCACCACATGCGTCACGCCCGCCTCGGCATCGTCCACGACGACGGCGAGCTGGTAGGCGAAGAGGCCGTCGGCCCGCCGCACAATGTAGTCGCCGACGTCGGCTTCGAGATCTTCCTGCTGCGGGCCCTGGATGGCGTCGTCGAAGCGGACCTGCCCGGCGGCGCGCACCCGCCACGCGCGCGCACTGCGCCCCGGCGGCAGGCCGTCGCGGCAGGTGCCCGGGTAGCGGTGCGAGCCGTCGCGGGTGAGGGCGGAATCGGCCAGTTCGCGCCGGGTGCAGGCGCAGGGAAAGACGTGGCCCGCCGTTTTCAGGTGCTCGAGCGCAGCCGCGTAGGCCCCGGTACGGCGGCTCTGCCACACGATGTCGCCATCCCACTCGAAGCCGAAGCGCGCCAGCGTGGCGATGATCGCGTCGGCCGCGCCGGCCACCGTGCGCGGCGCATCGACGTCCTCTATGCGCAGCAGCCAGCGCCCGCCATGGCGGCGTGCCTCGAGGCAACTGCCGACGGCGGCGACCAGCGAGCCGAAGTGCAGCGGTCCGCTGGGCGAGGGCGCGAAGCGGCCGATGTACCGCGATTGCGTGGCGGTCATCGGCGCGAGGCTCCGCTGCCGGCGCACCACTCTGTGATCTCGGCGAAGCGCGCCGGTCGCACGCCGGCAGTGGCGAGGTCGGCGGCGAATTCATCTGACGCGAGGTAGGCCAGCTCCGCCTCGCGCGGCGTGGTCAGCGCGTCGCAGCCAAGCAGCGTTGCGTCCACCCGGCCGGGATGGACGTGCAGCAGCGGTCGCGGGCCGAGCGCGGCCAGGAAGCGGCGCATCTTGTCGCCGAACGGGCGCGCGGTGGAGAAGTCGTGCAGGCCGCTGAAGCCGTCGTTCGCCGGAATGCCCGCCGCGCGCAATTGTCGGCGCAGGCCGGCGCCCAGCGCGGAAATGAACATGGCCTTGGCGGTGGATTCGCCACGGCGCAGGCAGCGCGCCGGTGGTTCGACGCAGTCTCGCACCCACACGCGGCCGACCGGGTAGCGGCGCAGCAGCTCCGCGACCAGCGCCTCGCGCACGCCGGGCAGCACATGCACATGCTGGTGGCCATCCACGTAGTCGGGCGGCGCGCCCCAGGCGTCTTCGAAAGCGTCGAGCTGCGCGCGCAGCTCGTCGACGAGGGCGGCGGCGGGCAGGGCGTGTGCCAGCGCGCGGGGCAGCAGGCGGCCGAGCGGCGGCAGGCGGCCGTCGATGGCGAGACCATCGGCACGTCCCAGCGGCGCCTGGTCGGTGAGTGTGAGGTGCAGGCCGACGTCGGCCGGCGCGCGGCGGACAAGCTCGCGCAAGGGCGCGGCGGCGCGGCGCCAGTCGGCCATGGTCGTCATGCAGCTCGCGGCCGACAGACGGCCGGCGCCGATCAGTT
>JAFEFM010000119.1 GCA_018240585.1 Pseudomonadota bacterium | reverse complement strand
TAGAAGCCGAGTGCCTTCGACTCGTCGTTCATGTAGCCCTTGATGGCATGCCCGTTCGCCTTCTCGACGTCGGTGAGCGGGAACCTGTTCACCTGGCCATTGGCGTACAGCACGTCGAACAAGGTCTTGCCCTTGTACTCGGGCTTCTTCGCGATCAGCTCGGCCGGCCACACTTCCTCGACCTTGAAGCGCTTGGAAAACTCCATGTACTGCCACAGGTCGGACTTGGCCTCGCCCGGCGCGGACACCTGCTGGCGCCAGAACTGGGTACGGCGCTCGGCGTTGCCGAAGGCGCCTTCCTTCTCGGTCCACATCGCGCTCGGCAGGATCAGGTCGGCCGACAGCGCCGACACGGTCGGGTATACGTCGGACACGACGACGAAGGCTTCCGGATTGCGCCAGCCCGGGTAGACCTCGCCATTGACGTTGGGACCCGCCTGCATGTTGTTGGTGGTGGTGGTCCAGTAGCACTTGATCTTGCCGTCCTTCAGCGCGCGGCTCTGCGCCACGGCGTGCAGTCCGACCTTGGCCGGGATGGTGCCTTCGGGCAGCTTCCAGATCTCCTCGGTATGAGCGCGATGCACCGGGTTGGTGACGACCATGTCGGCCGGCAGGCGGTGCGAGAAGGTGCCGACTTCGCGCGCCGTGCCGCAGGCCGAAGGCTGGCCGGTGAGCGAGAACGGGCTGTTGCCCGGTTCGCTGATCTTGCCCACCAGCAGGTGGACGTTGTAGATCATGTTGTTCACCCAGGTGCCGCGGGTGTGCTGGTTGAAGCCCATGGTCCAGAACGACACCACCTTGCGGTTGGGGTCGGCATAGACCTCGGCCAGCCGCTTGAGCTTGTCCACCGGAACGCCGGACAGCTTGGAGGTGTATTCGGCAGTGTAGGTGGAGACGAACTTGGCGAACTCGTCGAAGCTGATGTCCTTGGCGGCGCCGGTGTCGCCCTTGGGCTTGCCCTCGGCGTCCGGATAGCCATTGTTGGTGGCCTTGGCCTCCAGCACATGGTTGGGACGCAGGCCGAAGCCGATGTCGGTCTCGCCCATCTTGAACTTGACGTTGCGATTGACGAAAGCGGTGTTGACCCGCTTGGTCTGGATGATGTGGTTGCAGATGTAGTTGAGGATCGCCAGGTCGGTCTGCGGCACGAAGATCATCGGGTTGTCGGCGAGCTCGTAGGAGCGGTGCTCGAAAGTCGACAGCACGTGAACTTCGGTGCCCTCCTTGGACAGGCGCCGGTCGGTAATGCGGCTCCACAGGATGGGGTGCATCTCGGCCATGTTCGAGCCCCACAACACGAAGGTGTCGGTGTTCTCGATGTCGTCGTAGCAGCCCATCGGCTCGTCGATGCCGAAGGTGCGCATGAAGCCCGCCACCGCGGAGGCCATGCAGTGGCGCGCATTGGGGTCCAGGTTGTTGGTGCGGAAGCCGGCCTTGTACAGCTTGGAGGCGGCGTAGCCTTCCCAGATCGTCCATTGGCCGGAGCCGAACATCGCGATCGAATCCGGCCCGGTGGCCTTGATCGCGGCCTTCCACTTCTCGGCCATGATGTCGAACGCCTGGTTCCAGGTGATGGGCGTGAACTCGCCGTTCTTGTCGTACCTGCCGTTCTTCATGCGCAGCAGCGGCTTGGTGAGGCGGTCTTCGCCGTACATGATCTTCGACAGGAAGTAACCCTTGATGCAGTTCAGGCCGCGGTTGACGGGCGAATCGGGATCGCCCTGGGTGGCCACCACGCGCCCGTTCTGCACGCCGACGAGCACCGAGCAGCCGGTGCCGCAGAAGCGGCAGGCGGCCTT
>JAFEFM010000118.1 GCA_018240585.1 Pseudomonadota bacterium | reverse complement strand
CGTGTTGATGTACTCGGTCGTGGCCGCGTACGGAATGTTCACCCCTTCCTGGCGCGCCGTCGCAATCAGCGTCTCGATCAGAAAGTGCGCACGCTCGGCGCCTGCGTGCTCGATGACGCCAGCCAGCGCGTCGACCCATTCCGTGGTTTCACGGACGTCGATATCACCTTGATTGCTCATGTTGTCTCCTCGGATTGACGGCGCGCAGGACGCTTCAGCGCGGGCCGTGATGCGCCCGGCTTTGCTGGCGGGCCTTTGGTTTTGCTGGGCAGGTGGTAAGGCGGGTCTGACCAACACTTTTTCAACGATGCTATCTCCACTGTCGTCATGCCGGCAAGCTTCGTGCTCGGCGACCGCAAATGCGTTGCGGTTCCTCGGTGAAGAACGATTTGCGTCGGGCAAGCCCGCTTTGAAGGGGCGGGTTACCGGGCAGATCGAGGGCCCGATCGCCAGTGGGGAACTGAAGCCCGGGTTCAGCCTGGCCGGAAGACCCTGGCGGGGTGCGGTCACCGGTGATGACCGCACCCCGGTCTTTCGGGAGCTGATACTGCGCCCGCCTCAGCGGGCGGGCGCGGCGATCAAGGAATCATCCACGGGAACACGTAGGCCTGCAGCGTGGTGATGATGCCGACCATGGTCGCGAACGCGAGGCTGTGCTTGACGGTGAAGCGGAACAGGTCCGACTCCTTGCCGACCAGGCCGACTGCGGCGCAGGCAACTGCGATCGACTGCGGCGAGATCATCTTGCCGGTCACGCCGCCGGTGGTGTTCGCCGCCACCAGCAGGGTGTCATGCACGCCGACCTGATGCGCGGTGGTCGCCTGCAGCGAGCAGAACAGCGCGTTCGACGAGGTGTCCGAACCGGTCAGGAACACGCCGAGCCAGCCGAGGAAGGGCGAGAAGAACGGGAACAGCGCGCCGGTGCCGGCCAGCAGCAGGGCCAGGGTCGCGGACAGGCCCGAGTAGTTGGCGACGAAGGCGAACGCCAGCACCATGCCGATCGAGTAGATCGGGCGCTTCAGTTCGACCACGGTTTCCTTGAACGCGCGCGCCGCATCGCCCCCCTTCATGCCGAGCATGACCATGCTGATGAGCGCGGCGATGAGGATCGCGGTGCCGGTGGCAGACAGCAGGTCGAGCTTGTAGATCGCGGCGTAGGGCGTGGCCTTGGCGACGATGGGCTCCATCTTGATCACCAGGTTGTCGAGCATCGGCACCGGGAACTGCAGCACCGTCGAATACAGTGCGCCGCCCTTGGCGAAGAGGGCCTTGAAAGGCTTCAGGCTCCAGATCGTGACCATGATGGTGAGCACCACGAACGGCGACCACGCCTTGGCGATCTCGCCGAAGCTGTAGTGGCGATCCTCGCCGAGCTCGGTGTGGTGTTGCTTGTCGAAGCGGAAGATGTTCTTCGGCTTCCAGTTCTTCAGGAACACGGTCAGGCACACCAGGCTCACCAGCGCCGAGGTGATGTCCGGCAACTCGGGTCCGATGAAGTTGGCGGTGAAGAACTGGGTGACGGCGAAGCTGCCGCCGGCGACGAGGATGGCAGGCCAGGTCTCCTTGATGCCGCGCCAGCCGTCCATCATCGCCACCAGCCAGAAGGGCACGATGACCGACAGCAGCGGCAACTGGCGACCGGCCATCTGGCCGATCTTGAAGGGGTCGATGCCGGTCACCTGGCCGCTGACGATGATGGGGATGCCCATCGCGCCGAAGGCCACCGGTGCGGTGTTGGCGATCAGGCACAGGCCGGCGGCGTAGAGCGGATTGAAGCCCAGGCCCACCAGCAGCGACGCGGTGATGGCCACCGGCGCACCGAAACCGGCCGCACCTTCGAGGAAGGCGCCGAAGGAGAAACCGACGAGCAGCATCTGCAGGCGCTGGTCATCGGTGATCGACACCACCGAGGCGCGGATGATGTTGAACTGACCGGTCTTCACCGTGATCTTGTACAGGAAGACGGCGCCGATGATGATCCACGCGATCGGCCACAGGCCGTACAGGAAGCCATAGCCGGCCGAGGCCAGCGCCATGGATACCGGCATCTTGTAGAAGAAGATGGCGACCGCCAGCGCGATGGCGACGGTGAGGGTGCCGGCGACGTGCCCCTTCATGCGCAGCACGGCGAGCGCGATGAAGAAGAAGAAGATCGGCAGGGCTGCGATCAGCGAGGACAACCAGAGGTTGCCCAGCGGATCGTAGATTTGCATCCATGTTTGCATTTTGTGAATCCTCCTCGAGAAACGCACTTGGAACAGCTTGTTCAAGGAATGGCCGCGTGAATGAGCGGCGTGTCGCCCGGCTCGCGGCATGCGGCCGGTGTCTTGTTGTGTGGGTTGTGGGTCAGCAGGTCGCCATGCGGGCTGCCTCCGTGCTGCATTCGTCCAGCAGATGGACGATGGATCGGTAGGGCAGTCCGGTGGCGGCGGTGAGGCCGATCTCGCAGGTCTGGTTGCTGGAATAGCCTCCGCAACAGCCGGCGGGGATGTCGGCATGCAGCTTGCGCAGCGCGTGTGCGTTCAGCTCCGGCACGACGAAGCCGCGGTCGCCGCCGAAGCCGCAGCACTTCACTTCCGGCGGCAGCGTCACCTGTTCGGCGCAGGCCTTGGCCAGCTTCGTCAGCTTGGCTTCGAAGCCCATGCGGCGCGCACTGCAGTTCAGGTGGATCAGCACCGGGTCGGCCTTCTTCGCCAGCATCAGGCGCGGCAACAGGGCGTCGTGGGCGAACTCGACGAGGTCGTACACCGGCAGGCGATCGGCGAGGAAAGTCTTCATGCGCAGCGAGCAGGCGCTGGCGTCGAGCACGATCGGAAACTTACCGTCCTCGCTGGCGCGGCGCAGCACGGCCTCGAGCTCGGCCGACTTGCGGTCGGCATCGTCGGCGAGCCCCTTGCTGGCGAACGACTGGCCGCAGCACAGCGCATCCACGCCTTCAGGCACGATGGGGGCGTAACCGGCGCGCTCCAGCACACGGATCACCGTCGCCGACAACGCGGCCTCGGGCGTGTCGGCGCCGAACATGCGGCCGGCGCAGGTGGGGAAATAGACGACCTTGTCGCCCTGGCCGGCGCTGGGGGAGGGGCGCCCCGCTGGCTGCGGCCTGGGCATGCCGGCCTTCCAGGCGCCGCCGCTCAGGCGCGACAGCAGCTCCGTGCCGATCACCGCTTCGGCCAGGTGCCCGGCCTTCAGCGCCGTGCGGGCCAGCGCCTGGGTGGCGCCGAAATGGTTGGCGGCGACGCGGCCGAGCGTGCGTGCGACATTCGACAGCTTCTCGCCGCGCACCGCGCGCGTCAGCGTGCCGGTCTCGATGCCGACCGGGCAGGCGGTGGCGCACAGGCCGCAGGTCGCGCAGGTGTCGAGGCCCATGTAGAGATAGTCCTGCCCGAGCTGACCCTCGTCCTCGCCGGCAGCCTTGCGCCGCGACAGCTCGCGCCAGCCGACGATGCGCTGGCGCGGCGACAGCGTGAGGCCGTGCGACGGGCACTGCGGCTCGCAGAAGCCGCATTCGATGCAGCGGTCCACCGGCGCGTAAAGCGCGCCCGCCGCCGGCATCGGCTTGAGGTGCTTGAGGTGCGCCTCGGCGTCGTCGTTGATGATCACGCCCGGGTTGAGCAGATCCTCCGGGTCGAACAGGCGCTTGATCTCCTTCATCAGCGCGTACGCCTGAGCGCCCCATTCCAGCTCGACGAAGGGGGCCATGTTGCGGCCGGTGCCATGCTCGGCCTTCAGCGAGCCGTCGTATTTGCTCACCAGCAGCGCGCACACCTCGTCCATGAAGGCGGCGTAGCGCGCCACTTCGGATTCGATGCCGAAGTCCTGGGTGAACACGAAATGGACGTTGCCCTCCAGGGCGTGGCCGAAGATGATCGCCTCGTGGTAGCCGTGCTTGGCGAACAGGTGCTGCAGGTCCAGGCAGCAATCGGCCAGGTCGGGCACGGCGACGGCGACGTCCTCGATGATGACGGTCGTGCCCGGCTTGCGCACCGCGCCCACCGCCGGAAAGGTGCCCTTGCGCACATGCCACAGATGGTCGATTTCGACCGGGTCGGTGGTGAAGGCCGCCGCCTCGATCAGCGGATAGGCGGCAAGCTCGCTCAGCACCGCGGCGACACGTTCGTCGAGTTCCGCCGCCGACGGCGCGCGCGTCTCGATCAGCAGCGCGGTGGCGCCTTCCGCCAGCGTCTTCAGCAGCGGCGGCATGCCGGGCTGGTGGGCGACGGCGCGCAGCGAGGCGCGGTCGAGCAGCTCCACCGCATCCACCGGCCGCGACTTGAGGCCGGACACGGCGCGGCAGGCCGTTCCCATGTCGGCGAAGAACACCAGGGCGCTGGCCTTGTGCGCGTACTCCGGCACGGTGCTGTAGGTCACCTGCGAGATGAAGCCCAGCGTGCCTTCCGAGCCGATCATCAGGTGCGCGAGGATGTCCACCGGGTCGTCGAAATCGACCAGCGCGTTGAGGCTGTAGCCGGTGGTGTTCTTGATCTTGTACTTGCTGCGGATGCGGGCGGCGAGCGCCTCGTCGCTGCGCACTTCGGCGGCCAGCGCGGCCAGGCGATCGAGCAGCGCCGAGTGGCTGTCGCGGAATTCGGCGAGGCTGGCCGCGTCGCCGGTATCGAGCAGACTACCGTCGGCGAACAGCACGCGGATCGAGGCCAGCGTGTTGTAGCTGTTCTGCGCCGTGCCGCAGCACATGCCGCTGCTGTTGTTGGCGGCGATGCCGCCGATCTTGGCGGCGTTGATCGAAGCCGGGTCGGGGCCGATCTTGCGGCCCAGCGGCGCGAGGCGGCGATTCACGTCGGCACCGACGATGCCGGGGCCCACCTGCACCGTGGCACCGTCGGCGGCGATGCGGCAGGTGGCGAAGCCGTCGCCGAGCAGCACCAGTACGCCGTCGGTCACCGCCTGGCCGCACAGGCTGGTGCCGGCGGCGCGGAAGGTGACCGGCCGGCGGTACTGGCGGGCCAGATTGACGACGTCGCGAACTTCGTCCTCGTCGTCGACGACCGCGACCACTTCCGGGATCAGGCGGTAGAAGCTGCCGTCCGTGCCATAGGCAAGGCGGCGCAGTTCGTCGGTGATGACCCGCTCGGCGGGCAGCCGGCGGCGCAGGGCTTCGATCAGTGCGGACACGATGGGATCTCCCGTCGGGGATGCGTTGGTTGGAGTGCTTGCTCGCCGCCGCCCCTCATGCGGGGAAGGGCGGCTCAGGGGACGCTTACTGGCGGTCGCGCACCATGTCTCGCAGTCGTCGCGGGGCCGGAGTGAGGGGTGTGCGCGCTGCCGTCCAGCCGCTCTGCCGCGAGGGCGTCAGAGCGCGGAAGCGCGATGCGAGCCAACTGAACATGCGGTAGTTGCCGGGCCGTGCGTAGATGCGTGCCCAGGTGCGCCAGACGAAGGACGCCAGCGCGCTGTAGCCGGCACCCTGGCCCACCATGACGGGGTTGTCGTGCGGCTTGCTCTGCGCCTCGCCGCGCAGGCGCACCAGCAACTCCGGGATCGGGATCTTTACCGGGCACACTTCGCCGCAGGCGCCGCACAAGGTAGAGACGGTCGGCAACAGGTGGGTCTGCTCCAGCCCCATCAGGTGCGGCGATATGATCTTGCCGATCGGGCCCGGGTAGGTGGTGCCGTAGGCCAACCCGCCGATGCGGGTGTACACCGGGCAGTGGTTCATGCACGCGCCGCAGCGGATGCATTGCAGCGTCTTGCGCAACTGCTCGTCGGCATAGGCCTGGCTGCGGCCGTTGTCGAGCAGGATCAGGTGCACCTCTTCGGGGCCGTCCTTCTCGCCCGGCTTGCGCGGGCCGGAGATCAGGTTGAAGTAGGTCGAGATCGCCTGGCCGGTGGCCGAGCGCGTCAGGATGGAATAGAGCGGTGCGACGTGCTCCAGCTTCTCGACCACCTTCTCGATGCCGGTGATCGCCATGTGCACCCGCGGCACGGTGGTGCACATGCGGCCGTTGCCTTCGTTCTCCACCAGGCACAGCGTGCCGGTTTCGGCGACGGCGAAATTCACGCCCGACAGGCCGATGTCGGCCTGCTCGAACTTCTCGCGCAGCACCTGGCGGCCGATCTGGATCAGGGTGTCGACATTGTCGGTGTAGGAGACGCCGGGAACCTTCTCGGCGAACAGGGTGGCGATCTGCTCCTTGGTCTTGTGGATCGCCGGCATGATGATGTGCGAAGGCTTCTCGCCCGCCAACTGGACGATGTATTCGCCCATGTCGGATTCCAGCGCGTCGATCCCTGCGTCGTGCATCGCGTGGTTGAACTCGATCTCCTCGCTCACCATCGACTTGCCCTTGACGATGGTCTTCGCCGCATGGCGGCGGGCGATGCCGAGCATGATCGCGTTGGCCTCGTCGGCATCGGCGGCCCAATGCACCTGCACGCCGTTGCGCGTCAGCTTGGCCTCGAGCTGTTCGAGCAGGTCGGGCAGCCTGGACAGGCTGTACTGGCGGATGCCTTCGGACAGCGTGCGCAGCGAGTCGAGTTCCGATTCATCGGGGAACTGTGCGGCACGCTTGGCCATCAGGAAGTCCATCGCGCCGCGGAAGCTCTTGCGCAGATGCGGGTCGTTGACCGCATCGTGCATGCGCTCGCGCAGCGCCTGCGCGGAGACGAAGGCGATCGGGCGGGCGTCGCGCTTGCTCGACGACGCTGCGGCTGAAGTGGCGTGGGGCGCGCTCATTGCACCTCTCCTTCGGCGTTGATCACGATCACGACCAGCTCCTTGGGGCCGTGCGCGCCATACGCCAGCGTCTGCTGGATGTCGGCGGTCTTCGACGGGCCGGAGATCAGCAGCGCGTTGGTCGGCAGGCCGCTGGCCCAGTTGCCGGCGCGCATCGCGTCGAAGAAGGTCGGGTGGATGTCGCGCGCGTCGAGCAGCGCGAAGTGGATCGGCGGCACCAGCGACAGCGTGCGCGGCTCGGCCTCCGATGGCCAGACGATCAGCGTGCCGGTCTCGGCGATGGCGCCCAGCGTCTGCGTGAAGCCGGCGTCGACGCGGTGGAAGAGGTCGGCCTTCAGATCCTCGACTGCGCCGGCCCAGGGACGCAGCACCGTGGCGGCGAAAGCGGAGGGGTCGAGCTGGCGCCCGGCGGGTGTGTCGGCGCCGTACATCAGCGTGCCCACGCCCTTGTCGGCGCACAGGCGGCCGAGCAGTGCCGGCCAGCCGGCCTCGCTGGACACATGCACTTCGGCGTGGAAGCTCTCGATGCCGGTGCGGAAGCGCGCGAGGCGCTCGCGAACGCCCTCGTTGCGCGCACGCGGCGTGTAATGGGCGTCGAGCACCGGCGTCGGCAGCGGCTGGGCAGGCTGGCTGGCGCGCAGCCTGGCGAGGATGCGCTCACGGCTGGCGGACATGTCAGCTCCTCCGCGCAGGCTGGCCACCGGTGCGGCGCAGCAGGAAGGTGGCGAGGTGCTCTCCGGGAAGCGAGGGCTTCGATCGTCCGGCGTCGAGGTCTTCCTTCTCGGCACGCTTGGTGATGTTGAGCAGGCAGCCACAGTCGGCCGTCACCACTTCGCGCGCGCCGGTCGCTTTCAGCGCGGCAACCTTGTCGCTCACCATCGCCGTCGAGATGTCGGGGTGCTTCATCGAGAAGCTGCCGCCGAAGCCGCAGCACTCGGATTCGTGACCGTGGTGGGCGAGGGTGACGTTGCCCAGGCGCGCGAGCAGTTCGCGGCCGACAAGGTGGGTGCCCATCTCGCGCCGTGCGGAACAGGAGGTGTGCAGCGTCACCGTGACCGGGTCGCCTTCGTCGCGGCGCTGGAAGCCGACCACGTGCAGCAGGAATTCGGCGAGCTCATAGGTGCGCGCGGCCACCGCGGCGGCGCGTGCGTGCAGGGCGGGGTCGTCGGCGAAGATCTTTGCCCAGTGCCAGCGGATCATGCCGGCGCAGGAGCCCGACGGCACGATGATCGGGTAGTCCCCGGGAAAGAGGTCGAGCTGCGACGCGGCGACCTTGCGCGCTTCTTCCGGAAAGCCGCTGGAATAGGCCGGCTGGCCGCAGCAGGACTGGCTCTCGGGGAAGATCACGCGGATGCCTTCGCGCTCGAGCAGGGTGATGGCGTCCATGCCCGCCTCCGGCACGAACAGGTCGACCAGGCAGGTGGCGTAGAAATAGACGGCTGCAGGCCGCGTGGGGTAGGTGCGTGGGGCGTGCTCGCCAGCGTGCGAAGGGCTGCTCATGTCTCCTCCTGTGGTGCGCCCATCGTGGCGCATCGGGCATGTTCTTGCCTTGTTTGGTTTATTGGTAAGACCAAGTATGTGCGTGGGCGAAAATTTACCTGCACTTCCCGATGGCGTCAATAATTCAATTGATGAATCACGATGATTCTTTCCTTCTATGGGAAAGGGCGCGCCCGATGAGAGGCTGAGCCCGCTTGCGACGGATCGATCCGGGCGGGTAGTATTTGGTCAGACCAATGACGGAGATCCCCATGAGCGCAGCCAAAATCGCGGTGCAACGCTTGTCCGACACCATTGCCCACGAGTTGGAGCGGCGCATCCTGGAGGGTGCGCTCAAGCCTGGCGACCGGCTGCAGCCGGAGCGCGAGCTGGCTGCCGAACTCGGCGTATCCCGGCCGTCGCTGCGCGAGGCCATTCAGAAGCTGGTGTCCAAAGGTCTGCTGCATAGCCGCCAGGGCGGTGGCACCTATGTCACCGACCGGCTCGAGGCCGGCTTCACCGACCCCTGGGGCGACATGCTGCAGAAGCACCCCAACCTGCAGGCCGACCTGCTGGAGTTTCGCGCCATGCTCGAATCCGAGGCGGCGGCGCTTGCCGCCAAGCGCGCGACCGACGCCGACCTCGAACGCATTGGCGAGGCTTATGCGCGGGTCGAGGCGCTGTTCGCCGAAGGTCCGTCAGCGCGGGTGTTCGAGGAGCAGGTGAAGGCCGACCTGGCTTTCCACCAGACCATTGCGGAGGCGGCGCACAACGTGATGTTCGGTCACCTCACCGCCAGCCTGTTCCGTGTGACGCACGAACACATCGACCTCAACCTGCGCCACCTGCGGCGGCTGGAGGAGGACTGGTTGCGGTTGCGCGACCAGCATGCTGCGATCTGGGAGGCTGTGCGCAGCCGCGATGCGGACGCCGCGCGCACCGCCGTGCGGCGCCATATCGCCTTCGTCGAGGAAAGCATGCAGGCACGTGCGCAGCACGAGGCGCGCGAATCGAGGACTCAGCTCATTCGCAGGATGGAGAAGGCGGAGAGCCACTGATCCGCCGTCGCTGCGGCCGCCGACCGGGCCGTATCGCTAAGGGCGGGGCGACAGCCCCTGTCGTGCCGCCTCCTGCAGCAGCCAGCGTTCGAATGCCTGTGGCGCCGGCCGCCGGGCCACGCTTTCGTGCATCACCAGGCAGTAGGTGCTGGGGGATGGCAGGCCGAGGTCGAAGGGAATGACGAGGTTGCCGGCGCGGATGCGCCCTTGCACCAGGGGCAGCGGGGCGAGTACGACGCCCTGGCCGTCGAGGGTGGCGGCAAGGGCGAGCGCGGCGTTGGAGAAATGGCGCCCGTGGCGTGCGAGCTGCGGGTCCAGTCCGGCCTTCTGCAGCCAGACGGCCCAGCCGACCTCGCTGCCTTCGCCCGGAGGCTGCAGCGTGTCGTCGTGAATCAGCGCAAAGCGGGGAAGATCGTCCGCAGCACGCAGGCCGGCCTCGACGAGCGAGGGGGCGCACACCGGCACGTAGTCGGGCGCAAAGAGAGGCACGACACGGAAGCCGGCGTAGTGCCCCTTGCCGTACAGGATCGCCACGTCGCTGCGCGCCTCGCGCGCGCCGGTGCGCAACTTGTCCAGCACGCTGGCCTCGCCTGGACCGTCCACCGTGTCGGAGGTGCTGGCGAGCCGCAGGTCGATGTCGGGATGGGCGCCGGAAAAGCCCGGCAGGCGCGGCACGAGCCAATGGCTGGCGAAGGAGGGCGGTGCGGTGACGACCAGCGGGCTGACCGTTTGCTGACGCGTGCTCTCCACGGCCGCGGACAAACAGTCGAAGCCCTTGCGGATGCCTGGCAGCATCGCTGCACCGTGCTCGGTCAGGGCCAGCGAACGCACCTTGCGGTGAAAAAGCGGCACGCCCAGATAGGCTTCCAGCGCCTTGATCTGCTGGCTGACGGCGGCCGGCGTCACGCACACTTCCGCTGCCGCCTTCTTGAAACTCAGATGGCGTGCTGCCGCCTCGAAAGTGCGCAACAGGGTGAGGCTGGGGAGCCGGTAAGCCATGCCGGGACGCTTAAGCTGGATTTAATCATCGAATAATAAATCGTCGTTTGTGGGTCGAACAGGCGCTGGCTAGACTGCGCGCACATGAATCGCTAGCCCGACCGGCGTCCTGCCTCTCCCTCGTCTGTTCGGCGGGGCGCCGGCCCCCTTTGGGGCGACCGCGTTTTGCGCGCCAATTTCCGCGAGGGCTGGCGCGTTTATTTTGAGAGTCGATCCGATGAGCGAATCCCGCATCCACTGCGCCGCGCTGGGCGCCAAGATCATGACGGCCGACGAGGCTGCGGCCCTCATCCCGTCCGGCGTCAATGTCGGCATGAGCGGCTTCACCGGCTCTGGCTATCCGAAGGCGGTGCCGGCGGCGCTGGCGCGGCGCATCGAAGCGGAGAACGCACGTGGCCAGCGGTTCCGGGTCGGCGTGTGGACGGGCGCATCGACGGCGCCCGAGCTGGACGGCGCGCTGGCGAAGGTCGATGGGATCGAGATGCGACTGCCCTACCAGTCGGATCCGGTGTGCCGCGAACGCATCAACGCCGGCGAAATGGAGTACATCGACATCCACCTTTCGCATGTGGCGCAGTTCGTCTGGTTCGGCTTCCTCGGCAAGCTCGACGTGGCGGTGGTCGAAGTGGCGGGCATCCTGCCCGACGGCCGGCTGATCCCGTCCTCGTCGGTCGGCAACAACAAGACCTGGCTGGAGCAGGCGGACAAGATCATCCTCGAGGTCAACTCCTGGCAAAACCCCAGGCTCGAGGGCATGCACGACATCTACTACGGCACGCAATTGCCGCCTTACCGCAAGCCGATTCCGCTGGTGGGCGCAGCCGATCGCATCGGCGAGCCCTACCTGCGTTGCGACCCGGACAAAGTGATCGCCGTCGTCGAGACCCGCAGCCCGGATCGCAACTCGGCCTTCTCCGCGCCGGACGAGAACTCGCGCCGCATCGCCGGCCACATCCTCGAATTCCTGCAGCACGAGGTGAAGAAGGGCCGCCTGCCGGCCAACCTGCTGCCGCTGCAGTCGGGGGTGGGCAACATCGCCAACGCGGTGATGGCAGGGCTCAACGAAGGACCGTTCGAGAACCTCAGCGCCTACACCGAGGTGCTGCAGGACGGCATGCTCGAGATGATCAAGTCGGGCAAACTCGCGCATGCCTCCGCCACCGCCTTCTCGCTCAGCAACGGCGCGCTGGCGGAACTGAACGCCGATCTCGACCGCTATCGCGAGCGCATCGTGCTGCGCCCGCAGGAGATCAGCAACCACCCCGAGGTGATCCGCCGCCTGGGGGTGATCGCGATGAACGGCATGATCGAGGCCGACATCTACGGCAACGTCAATTCGACCCATGTGATGGGCTCGAAAATCATGAACGGCATCGGCGGCTCGGGCGACTTCGCGCGCAACGCCTACCTGTCGATCTTCATGACGCCGTCGCAGGCCAAGGGCGGGGCGATCTCGTGCATCGTGCCGATGGTGTCCCACGTCGATCACACGGAGCATGACGTGCAGGTGCTGGTGACCGAGCAGGGCCTGGCCGACCTGCGCGGACTGTCACCGCGTCAGCGCGCGAAGGTGGTCATCGACAACTGTGCCCATCCCGACTTCCGCCCCGCGCTGCGCGACTACCAGCAGCGCGCGCTGGCGCAGGCGCCGGGCCGCCACACTCCGCACCTGCTGGGCGAAGTGTTCGACTGGCACCTGCGCGCGCTGCGCGGCGAGCGGATGTAAGTTATTGCCGCGCACGGCGGACGGCGTCGCCTTACTGCATCTTGAGCAGCGCCGATTCCGCGGTATCCCCGATGCGGATGCCCAGTTCCTCCGCCTTGGCGGATACCGCGACGATGGCGGCCTTCTTCATGTCCTCGAAGTTGCCCGCATTCACCAGGGCGCAGGCGTCTCCCGTCCGGTTGCAGGTCTCGACGTTGATGTAGCCGCAGGCGACGAAGCCGTTCGGGGCCTTCATGATCAGCAGCGGGCGGTTCAACTGGACGTGGATCGTTTCGACTTTCATCGATCAGCTCTCATGTGGTGCGGATGGAGACGGTTGGGGCCGGTTCACAGGGCGGCGGTGACGACGATCTCGATCTTCCATTCGGGTTTCACCAGGCCAGCGAGCACGGTGGCGCGGGGAGGCGTGTGGCCAGGCACGACCCAGGCGTCCCAGACCTCGTTCATGGCGGCAAAATCCTTCGGATCGGCGAGAAAGATCTGTGCCATCAGGATCTTCGACTTGTCCGTGCCCGCGCGCGCGAGCAGCGCGTCGATGTTCGCAAGCACCTGGCGTGTCTGGCCGCCGATGTCCTGGCTGTCGTCCTCGGCGATCTGACCGGCGAGGTAGACGGTGTTGTTGTGCACGGCCATTTCCGAAATGCGCGCGCCGACGTCGAATCTTTGAACCATCGTGGAAGTTCCTTTATTGAGTGGGGCCGGGCGTTCATCGCAAGACGCGGCGGCGAAACCCCGGACGGGCACTTTGGCTGCCCGGCAAGGCTGCTGCATGCGTCGTCCCGGTGCAGCCGATTACACACCATCGGCAGCGTGGCGGCTGTCCGATTAATGCGGGATTTCTGTCCGAAGAGTCGGACACCGTCCGGCGAACCCGGCAGGAAAGGGGAGGGGCGATGAAATTGCCATGCCGCCCTCCCCGGTTGGTGGTGCGAATCGTTCAGGCGCCGGGGGCGCCGGTGAGCTGATGCAGGCGCGCAATGGTGCCGGAGTCGAGTCCCAGGCCTTGCGCAAGTTGCTGAAGGTAGGCGACTTCCGCATCGGAATCGACGTTGATGGCAAGCAGGGATGCACCGTACACCTGGGCCGCCACTGCCTCGTTGGGCACTGCGTCGATCAGCGACTGAAGCTCGAGCGGCTTGCGCAGTTCCTCGACGATGAATGCCTTCTCCTCCGGCGTGACGCCGTCGTCGCCGATCTTGCCGACGATGCGCTGGATCTCGTCCTCGTCGACCTCGCCGTCAGCCTTGGCGGCGGAAACCATCGCGCGCAGCACCAGTTCCTCGGTCGCCGGTGCGGTCATCGCCGCGAGGTGTTCCGGCGGCATGTTCATCGCCGCGTCGGTGAAGCCCGCTGCCGCGCCGCGCGAATCCTGCCAGTTCTTCAGCGCCGCCATCGCCACCGTGGCGAGGATGGCCATGCCGGTGCCGCCAAGGGGATTGCCGCCGCTGCGCGCGCCCGACCCGCCGCCGAACAGGCCGCCGAGAACGTCTCCAAGGCCCCCGGTCGCGCTACTGGCGGCACCGCCGCCCACACTGTCACCGCGCGATCCACCCCCGAGCACGCTGCCGAGCAGGTCGCCAAGGCCGCCACCCGCTGCGCCGCCGGAAGCGCTGCGGCCGATGCCGCCGCCCTGGCCGCCCAGTGCCGCCCCCAGCAGATCCCCCAGTCCGCCACCGCCTGCGGCGGGCGCGCCTCCGCCTCCGCCACCCAGCACCGCGCCAAGCAGGTCGCCAAGACCCCCGCCACCGCCCGACCCGGACGGGCTCAGCGTCTGATCCAGCCGCGAACGGCCCTGGCTGGCCATGCCTTGTTGCAGGATCTGGCCGATGATGTTGCCGAAGGTCATGGTGTTCTCCCTAAGAGTGGCTCGATGACGGCTCGATTGTAGCCCGCGCGCGGCGAGACAACGTCGCCGTGTGCGGGCACGGGCAGGCGCGACTTCGCGCCGTGGGGCGAGTCCGGTCAAGCTTGGCGTGCCACGGTATCGCGGCCGGGTCCGTTCCGGCACGGGGGCCATGGGCCATCGAATGCGGAATGTCAGCCCCGCTTCCGGCGCGGCTTTCGTTAAACTTGCGGCTTTTCGGCCAGCGAAGGCAGATCTTCGGGGCCGGCAGCCTTCCGCTCAATCCGAGGACGTTCCAGTGAAGTACATCTCCACCCGCGGCCATGCCGGCCAGCCCGCCAACCCCGAGTTCTGCGACATCCTGCTGGGCGGCCTCGCGCCCGATGGCGGCCTGTACCTGCCAGAACACTATCCGCAGGTGACGCGCGCCGAGCTCGACGCCTGGCGCGGCCTGAGCTATGCGGAGCTGGCGTTCGCGATCCTGTCGAAGTTCATCACCGACATCCCCGCGGCCGACCTGAAGGCGATCTGCGACAAGACCTACACCGCCGAGGTGTACTGCCATGTGCGCAAGGGCGACAAGGCGAGCGACATCACGCCGGTGCACTGGCTGGAGAAGGATGCCGACGGGCGGGGCCGCTTCGGCCTGCTCGAGCTGTCCAACGGCCCGACGCTGGCCTTCAAGGACATGGCGATGCAGCTGCTCGGCAACCTGTTCGAGTACGTGCTCGCGAAGCGCGGCGAAACCATCAACATCCTCGGCGCCACCTCGGGCGACACCGGCTCGGCGGCCGAGTACGCGATGCGCGGCAAGCGGGGCGTGCGTGTGTTCATGCTGTCGCCGCACGGCAAGATGAGCGCCTTCCAGCGCGCGCAGATGTATTCGCTGCAGGACGACAACATCTTCAACATCGCCGTCACCGGCATGTTCGACGACGCGCAGGACATCGTGAAGGCGGTGTCCAACGACCACGCCTTCAAGGCCAAGCACAAGATCGGCGCGGTCAACTCGATCAACTGGGCGCGGGTCGCGGCGCAGATCGTCTACTACTTCAAGGGCTATTTCGCGGCCACGAATAGCAACGACGAGCAGGTCGCCTTCTGCGTGCCCTCGGGCAACTTCGGCAATATCTGCGCTGGCCACATCGCGCGCCAGATGGGCCTGCCGGTCGCCAGGCTGATCCTGGCCACCAACGAGAACGACGTGCTCGACGAATTCTTCCGCAGCGGCGTGTATCGCCCGCGCAAGGCCGCCGAGACGCACGTGACCTCCAGCCCGTCGATGGACATCTCCAAGGCGTCCAACTTCGAGCGCTTCGTGTTCGACCTGGTCGGCCGCGATCCGAATAAAGTGGCCGCGCTGTGGGCCGAGGTCGATGCCGGTCGCGCCTTCGATCTGTCCGGCACACCCGAATTCGCCCGCATTGCCGAGTTCGGCTTCGTGTCGGGCGCCAGCAGCCACGCCGACCGCCTGGTGACGATCCGCAAGGTGTTCGAGCAGCATGGCGTGATGATCGACACCCACACCGCCGATGGCGTCAAGGTGGCCTGGGAGCGCGCTGCCGACGTGCCGGCGGGCGTGCCCGTGCTGGTGCTGGAGACCGCGCTGCCGGTGAAGTTCGCCGAAACCATCGTCGAGGCGCTGGGCCGCGAACCGGAGCGACCTGCCGACCTCGAAGGCATCGAGAAGCTGCCGCAGCGGGTGGAAGTGATGGCGCCGGACGTGGAGGCAGTGAAACGCTTCGTTTCCGAGCGGGTTCGCCGCTTGCGAAGCTCAGGTCAATGACGTTTATTCCGCAGGTGAGAACAGTTGGTGAAACTCCTATCTTCCGACGTTATGCCAGCGAAGTCCGGTCGGAGTTCGAGCGCGTTGCGTTCATCAACTGAATCGCGGCCAATCCAGAGGTCGGTGACGTCATTCGGGGCAGTGGCGGCTGCCGTAAGGTCCGTTGAACAGCTGCGGGACAAGGAAAACGCGGCGCTGCCAGGCGCGACATCATCGGCGGTGCGACGGCATCAGTTCCTCATTGGGGACAAGGAACAGCCACGAGGCCAGAACGAAAGGCATGGTAAGTGTCGGGATTCCAAGCGGTACCAACAAGGTATTGAGTGCCCCTTGCGTGACCACAGTGAACAGCACCCCGATCACCGCGTAACTCAGCGCACGCCAACTCGGCCGATTGAAGACATCGCCCAGTGCCACCGCCGTGAGTACGCCTGAAAACGCATACAAGCCGGCGTGCACCGCAACCGCGTCCGCGCCGAGCAGGTTCGCCGTCGCCACCGACAGCAGCGATCCCAGCAGGGCAAACACCGCTGCTCCACGCGACGAGATCAGAAGCCCGACCAGAATCAACACCCCGCTTACCACGCTCGGAAGCAGAAAGACTTGCGCGATGCCGTTCAAGGTGCCGAGTCCGAGGCCGGTGGCACTCATGTGGCCCATGGCGTTCACGCTCAGGCGGTGGGGCATCGCGGGCACCGGCAGCCCAGCACTGTCAATGCCAGAAAAACTATACGTAGCAAGGAGGATGAACCACGTGGTAAACACGAACGGGGCGGTCAATGCGGCGATCTTCCAAGTCTTGAGCATTCTCGAGATCGTCAGCATGGAGATGGTCGAGACGATCGCGCCAAGCACGAGGCAGGCCCACATTGCGGGAGTGGGGAGCAAGAATGTCGGCAGCGCGACACCGAGCAAGGTACCGTTGTAGCCGCACAGCCCGCTTCCAACAGCCTTGCGGTCCAGGTGCAGGACCTGCCCCGTGATCGTCGCGATCATCGTGGCCAGCACGGCGCCAACCGCCACCTGCGGACGTCCCTCGGCGTAGGCGCCCCAGCAGATCGCAACAAAGAACAGGAGTCCACACAGGGGATTGTTCTGGAACATGACCTGTGCACAGCCACGCAGGCACACGTCGGCGAATGACGCGGCAGCCGAGACCTCTACCAGCCTCGTCCAGCGACTAATTCTTGCCGCCGCCGCCCCTGGCGGCCGCGACTCGCGCTCGTTCGGCATCGCGGATACGCCCCCGATTCGCTCGTGCCGTGCTCAGGCGGCCAGCATTCCCTGGCGTTCGATGAAGGCGATCACCTCCTCAAGCCCCTGGCCGGACTTGACGCTACCCATCACGAATGGACGTGCGCCCCGCATCTTGCGCGCATCGCTTTCCATGACATCGAGGTTGGCCCCAACATACGGCGCGAGGTCGACCTTGTTGATCACCAGCAGGTCCGACCGGGTGATGCCAGGCCCACCTTTACGCGGAATCTTCTCGCCGCCAGCCACGTCGATCACGTAAATGGTCAGGTCCGAGAGTTCTGGGCTGAACGTTGCAGCCAGATTGTCGCCGCCCGATTCGATGAACACGATGTCGGCGTCGGGAAACTTCGCCAACATGCGATCCACGGCCTCCAGATTGATCGACGCATCCTCACGAATGGCGGTGTGCGGGCAGCCGCCGGTTTCCACACCCATGATCCGATCCGCGGGCAGGGCGCCCGAAATCGTCAGCAGGCGCTGGTCTTCCTTGGTGTAGATGTCATTGGTGATGGCGACGAGGTCGTAACGGTCGCGCATCGCCTTGCACAACATCTCCAGCAAGGTGGTCTTGCCAGAGCCTACCGGGCCGCCCACCCCCACACGCAGCGGAGGCCTCTTCTTCGTTCGCTTGTCGGTCATCTCGGGTCAGGATCGGAAGAGCCGGGAATACTGTGTTTCGTGGCGGGCAGACAGCAGTCCCAGCATGGGTGAAAAAGTGGACAGGTGCGGTGGCCTCGCATTGGCGCGGCGCACCGCCTCGTCTACCGCCTCCTGCACGGCATCATGCAGCCGGTACAGGATCTGCTGGCCCGCCCCCTGGCCGAGCGGCATCGCCTTCAACGCCGCCGCGATCTGGTTCTCGGCCCAGCCAAAGCAATACGCGGCGAGCCCCTCCCTCTCGGGAACCTGCAGGGCCACACAAGCGGCCGCGAAAGCCGTCGGCAGGCAGACCGGCGCGAGTGCGGCCAACGCGGTGCGCAACTCGGGCGTGCCCCACTTTAACTGTGCGATCAGGCGCGCCAGCGACCATCCCATCTGTTCGGTTTCCAGCCGCAGTTCCGCCGTCTCACGGCTGCCATGGAACCACGCATTCCAGGCGGCCACGCCGGCGCTGTCGTGCATCGCCCAGCAGCGGTGCAGCAGCAGCCATACCGGCGCCTCGGCGTGTGCCTGGACGTGCAGCAGGTTGGCGCGAATCCAGTCCTCCGCACTCTGTGCATCGCTGACCACACCGTGGGCGATCGCCGCCTCGAGGCCCTGTGAATAGCTGAATCCGCCAACAGGCAACGCCGGCGAGGCCAGATGCAGCAAGGAAATCAACTCCGGCATGCCGATCATGGGGGCGCAACGGTCGGCCTGCCGACTCGCTTCAGTGCCCGTCGCCGCCGGCATCGCCATGCACGTGATCGTCATGTATGTGTTGCGCGTGGCGCCGGATGTAAACGCGTTCATGCTCATGGCCGTGATGCTGCTCGAACAGGGCGAGCGCCGCCGCATGGTCCTCGGCGAACGTGGCGTCGTGGCCATGTTTGTGGCCACCGCCATAGGCGCCGGCCTCCGGCTCGAACGGCAGGTCGGCGCGCGTCGCGGTGACGCCGAGCCGCGCCAACATCTCGGCCAACACGGGGTCGTACTCCAGCCTCAGATAGTCGGCGCCGATCTCCACCGGCGTGTGACGGTTGCCCAAGTGATAGGCCGCACGCATCAGCGCGTGGCCATCCGCCGCCGACACCTGCAGTACGGACTCCGCTGCAGCGCACACCTCGATGTAATGGCCGTCGTCGGTCACGAGCAAGTCACCGCCGCGCAGCACCGTGCCGCGCGGCAGAAACACTCCCACCTCGCGTCCGTCGTCGAGCAAGGCAAGCAGCCGGCTCTTGCTGCGCTCCGAGAAGGGCAACGTGAGCTTGGGCGCGCACTGCACAAGCGCGGCGTCGACGCCGTGTGGCGCGGCGAAGTGCTTTTCGACCGTCAGCATCGGCACGGGCCCTCAGAACAGGAAGTAGCGTTGTGCCATCGGCAGTTCGGAAGCCGGCTCGCACGTCAGCAACTGCCCGTCGGCCACGACCTGATAGGTCTCCGGGTCGACGCTGATCTTGGGTTGCCAGTCGTTGTGAATCATGTCTCGCTTGCTGACCGAGCGCGTACCGCGCACCGCCACCAATGGCTTGCGCAAGCCATAGCGACCGCCGATGTCGGCATCCAGCGCCGCCTGCGAGACGAAAGTCAGCGATGCACGGTGGACTGCCGCACCGTTGCCTGCGTACATCATCCGGTAATGTACCGGCTGAGGCGTGGAAATCGAGCCATTGGGGTCGCCCATGACCGCGCCCGCCACCACCCCGCCCTTGAAGATCGCGCTCGGCTTGACGCCGAAGAACGCCGGTCGCCACAGTACGAGATCGGCCCATTTGCCGACCTCGATGGACCCGACTTCGTGCGCAATACCGTGCGTCAGAGCCGGGTTGATGGTGTACTTGGCGACGTAGCGCTTGACGCGGAAGTTGTCGTGTCCACCGCGCGCGTCGTGCGGATCGCCCGCGAGCTTGCCGCGCTGCGCCGCCATCTTGTGCGCCGTCTGCCAGGTGCGCATGATCACCTCGCCGACCCGCCCCATCGCCTGGGAGTCGCTGGAAATCATCGAGAATGCGCCCAGGTCGTGCAGGATGTCTTCGGCGGCGATGGTCTCCCGGCGGATCCGGCTCTCGGCGAAGGCCACGTCCTCGGCGATCGCAGGATTCAGGTGATGGCACACCATCAGCATGTCGAGGTGTTCGTCCAGCGTGTTGATCGTGAACGGCCGCGTCGGATTGGTCGACGACGGCAATACGTTGGCCTCGCCGCACACCCTGATGATGTCGGGCGCATGGCCGCCGCCGGCACCCTCGGTGTGGTATGTGTGGATGGTGCGACCCTTGAAGGCGGCGATGGTGGCTTCGACGAAGCCGGCTTCATTGAGCGTGTCGGAGTGGATCGCGACCTGGGTGTCGGTCTCGTCCGCCACGGCCAGGCAATTGTCGATCGCCGCCGGCGTGCTACCCCAGTCTTCATGCAGCTTGAGCCCGACGACGCCGGCCGCCACCTGTTCGCGCAACGGGCCGGGCAGGCTGGAGTTGCCTTTGCCCAACAGTCCGATGTTCATCGGGTAGTTGTCGATCGACTGCAGCATGCGCTCGATGTGCCACGGCCCCGGTGTCACCGTGGTGGCGGTGGTGCCCGCCACCGGCCCGGTGCCGCCACCGATCATCGTGGTGACGCCGCTCATCAGCGCCTCTTCGATCTGCTGCGGACAGATGAAATGGATATGAGTATCGATGCCACCCGCGGTGACGATCATGCCCTCGCCGGCGACGACCTCGGTGGCGGGACCAACCACGAGGGTCACCCCGGGCTGGATGTCCGGGTTACCCGCCTTGCCGATTCCGGCGATGCGCCCATCCTTTATGCCGATATCGGCCTTGACGATGCCCCAGTGATCGACGATCACCGCGTTGGTAATGACCGTATCGACACAGTCCTTGGCCATCCGCTGGCTCTGCCCCATGCCGTCGCGGATCACCTTGCCGCCGCCGAACTTCACCTCCTCGCCGTAGATCGTGAAGTCCTTCTCGATCTCGATGATCAGGTTGGTATCGGCCAGCCGCAGGCGGTCGCCGACGGTCGGCCCGAACATCTCGGCGTAGGCCTGACGGGATATTTTGATGGTCATGGTCACCCCTCGTCGCACAAGCAGTTCGTCACAACGGCCCCATGACCTTTTGGTTGAAGCCGTAAACCAGGCGGTTGCCCGCCAGCGCCACAAGCTCGACCGTGCGCGACTGGCCGGGCTCGAACCGCACTGCGGTTCCGGCGGCGATGTTCAGGCGGAAGCCGCGACTGGCTTCGCGGTCGAAATCCAGCGCCGCGTTGACCTCGTAGAAGTGGTAGTGGGAGCCGACCTGGATCGGGCGATCGCCTGTATTGGCGACCGTGATCGTGATCGTGGGGCGGCCGACGTTGAGCTCTAGTTCGCCGTCGGCGGCAAGCAGTTCACCTGGAATCATCCTGGCCTCCTCGACTTCATGCTGCAAGCAGGGTCACGCCATACAGCGCAACGCCGGCACCCGCCGCACGCGCCAGCCAGCCTGCGTAACGGCGTGCGGCGGCGCCAAGACCGAGTCCCACGCCGTGCAGCGCCGCGGTGGCCGTGACGAAACCGGCACCATAAGCCAGCACCGCCGCTCCTGCTGCGAGCTCGACGCCATGCGCATAGCCGTGAAACAGCGCGAAACCGCCGACGATGCCCATGCCGGCCCATGCCGGCAATCGCGCCTGCAAGGCGACGAGCAATCCGACCACCAGCAGCGACGCAGCAATCATCGGCTCCACCGCCGGCAGGCCCAGTCCGTTCAGACCAAGGACGAATCCCGCGAGCATCAATGCGACAAATGCCAGCGGCAGACGCAGCGCTTCAGCGGGCGAGCGGCTGCCGAGAGCACTCCAGACACCGACCGTCACCATCGCCAGGAGGTGATCGAGGCCGGTAAACGGATGCGACAGGCCCGCCATCAGGCTCGCGTCCGCCCCATGGCCGGGGTGGGCCAACGCAGAGCCGGCGCCAAGCAAAAGCACACCACACAGAAGCCACTTCGAGAAAATGCCGTTTTTCATGTTTCGCTCCGCTCGGATAAAGGGAAACGCCACGCCCCTGAAATCGCTGCAGTCGGGGGAACTCACACCACGGGGTTGTGCACGGTCACGAGTTTGGTGCCGTCCGGAAAAGTCGCCTCGACCTGAATTTCGGGGATCAGCTCGGCCACGCCGTCCATCACCTCCTCGCGCTTCAGCACCGTCGTACCCTCGTGCATCAATTCGGCCACCGTCTTGCCGTCGCGGGCGCCCTCCATGATGAAGGCCGAGATCAGCGCGACGGCTTCCGGATAGTTGAGTTTCAGCCCACGTGCCTTGCGACGCTCCGCCAGCAGGCCGGCGGTGAAAATCAACAGCTTGTCCTTTTCTCGCGGGGTCAGTTCCATCGTTCATCGTCCTCTGGTTTTGGGTATATCTCGCTACCATGGGCCATGCGCAACTCAGGTCGCCCAAAGCCGCAGTGGCTTAGCCGGCACACCATGGACCGGCTGTCGCAGCGCAGTCCACACCGACACCAGCACCTGCCGCACCGCTTCGGTCGCTTCGCCCAGCACCCGCAACAACAACATGCCTTCGCCGGCCGGGCCGAGGCAGCTCACGCCGGCGCGCAGCGTCGAGTCATACGGCAGCGTTGCGGCGATCCGCTCGGCAACGTCCTGGTTGGCGCCTGCGCCCACCGCCCATAGCGTCCCCAAAACGTCGAACCGGTCCATTCCTACCCGCGCCTCGCGCAGTGGCGAGCCAGCATCGAGTTCTGCGGCCTCGATCCACACGGCCCGGCCGGCGTGCTCCACCGTCGTACGAAGTCGAACACGGCCGGCGGACCAGCCTTCGCCGGAGGCCCGACGCCCCAGCACGACGACGTCCCAGCCGATCGCGCTACCGCCTTCGGCGACCCTCAGTTGCGTATCGACCAGCGCATCCGCATGCTTGAAGACGATGTTTTCTTGCGGCAGCCAATCCAGGCGCGCACCCGCGCCGACTTCGAGGCGAACGCACTGCGACGCTTCACGTCCGAGTGATTTGTACCAGCGGGTCGCCCCCGGGGTGGTCAACGTCGCATGTGCGCCAGATTCGAGGTCGACGTCGATCGCCAGTTCATCACCGCCGGCGATCCCGGCCGGCGGATGCAGCATCACGACATGACACACCCGCCCTTCCGGATAGAGTGGCTTCTGCACCAGCAACGGCCCGCAATGACGCCGTTCGGCGAGCACGGTACGCCCGTCGCGATCGGCAAAACGCAGTTTCAGGTGGGCGCGCCAGGTCGCCGCGAGGGTGTGAGTTGCAGCGAAATTTGCATCGGGATGATTCATGGCGCTCCGGAACGTCCTTGCCCGCAACCCGGTCGCATACCGCAGCGCGCCGACCTGATCCAGGCTCTACCGCGACGCGGGTGCGCCATTCGCGGCAAATGGTAATCCCGCGTCGGTCGAGAGTGCGACGGCCCGGCGATCAATTCTTTTTAGCATGAAATCTCAATTGGTGAGGTGCAGCCTGGCGGTGTCCCGCGAAGTGGTGCAACGGCGCACGGAAGTCAGGTGTTCGCCAGGCCGCCAGCGCGGCTGCCGGGCAGGGCGTACCCCAGCGCCCCAAGGAGCGTACATGGCGGTCATCGAGCATCCGCAGCTTGGCCATGTTCTTGACCGCATCGAGCGGGATTGCGGCACGCGCAACCCAGGCGATGAAGGCGCCGATCATCGATACCGTATTGCGCTTCAATCCGCCTGCGCCAATAGCGTGTCCACCAGCCGACGCATGCGCTGCCAGTGCGAGCCTTCCCAGAAGATGCGCTGGCAGCCATCGCAGGTGCTAAAGCGTTCGTGGCGTTCGCGCACGCCTTCGGGCAGGCGGTGCTCGATCTCCGACTTGGCGACTGCTCGCAGCGGCGCGTTGCACTCTAGGCACAGGGTGAAGGGGCGGGCGCTGCGCGCGAGGTCGAGGCGTTCGAAGATTTCGGCGATCTGAAGCGCAGGCTTGAGCGCATGCACGAAGCAGCCGTGCGTGATGGTGCGGCGCTTCAATAGCTCGCGGTCGCGCGTCAGCACGATGCGGGCCTCGCGCGCGGCGATGGCTTCGATCTCTTCGTCGGCGTAATGGTTGTCGTACAGCGTGTCGAAGCCGGTCAGCCGCAGCAGGTGGGCGAGGCCGCCGAGATGCGCGTCGGCGATGAAGCGGGTATCGCGCAGCGGATGCTCGCGTACGCGCAGCAGCGGGGTGATGTCGAAAGTCTCGAAGCGCGGATAGACCGACACCCGGTCGCCATCGCGCAGCAGGCGGTCGAAGGTGGAGGACTCGCCATTGACCAGCACCAGCTCCACCTCAGTGTGCGGCACGCCCAACGCCTCGATCATGTGCTTGACCGTCGCCGCCCGTGCGCAGCGCGCCTGGAATTCGTGGCGGCGGTGGTGCGGCGCGAGGAAATCGTTCAGTTCCTCGTAGAAGCGGAAGCTCGCGGTGACGGGCGGAGTCGGTGCGTCGGGGGCGTTCATGGGCCTGCGTCGGGCGCGGGATCGGGCACGAAGCCGAAGCGCGTGGCGACCTCGTCGCGCCGGATCAGCTGCAACGGCAGCTCGCGCCAACGCACTCGCGGCCGCTCGGCCTCAGGGCCGGTCATCAGCGCCATCAGCGTGTCGTCGTCCGCAGGGCTGCCGTCGGCGAGGCGGCATTCGGCCAGCAGGCGCGGCAGGTCGCGGTCGTCGACCAGGCCGATGCCGCGCGCGGTATGCAGCAGCGCGCTGCCTTCCTCGTCGAGATAGAGCGCATCGACCGGCCCGGCGTCAATGCCGCTGTGGGTGGTGATGCGGCCGTCCGCTTCCAGCCTCAGCACCCAGGGCGTGTAATCGAGGCGGGCGAAGACCTTCTGCGGACCGTTGTTCACCAGCCAGGCGCCGTGTTCGTCGGCTTCGTAATGCGCGTTGAGGAAGGCGACGAGGCCGGCATGGGTCAGCGGTTCGCCTTGCAGGCGCCAGCCGCCGCGGCGGTCGAGCGACAGCCAGCCGTAGCAGGCCGGAACATTGGGCCAGCGCTTTGCGCCGGCGGGAACGGGAGTGTCGGACATCGTTCGGGGTCCCCGGTTGAATCGGTCATGAATCGAGGATAGCGCGGCTCGAGCTGGATTGCTGGTTGCGGCATGGTTGCGATTCGGCTGGGTTATCGCGGTCAAGCTTGCTCCTACAGAGGCAGCGTCCGCGTAGGAGCAGGCTTGACCGCGACCCTCCAGCGCTCAGGCGCTGCATGGCCGTCTGACCGGCAATCAAGCGCCCGCAATCCATCCTTCCAGGCCATCGACCTCATGCGGCAGGCCGAAGTTCGGTGCGCCGGCGCGCAGCGCAGTGGCGGCCTGGACGAGGGCGAGGGTGGCGTCGAGGTGGTCGCCGGAGGCGTCGTCGATCAACTGTGCGAGCAGCGTGTCGGGCCCTGCGAGCGCTGGCCGGGTTGGGGGCTTGCCATCCCGCAGCGCTCGCACGATCGTTTCCCGGCTGTCGCGCCTCGCCGCCGTCTGTTTCGCCTTGTCGTCGCTCTTGTACGGGGCGGCGGTGATGCTGCGCGCCAGCAGGCCCGGATAGGCCTCGAGCGCGATGCGCCGCGGATCGGCCTCCAGCATGCCGGCGACGGTAACTCCGGCGGCCAGCAGGCGCGGCGCGCCTTCGAGGAACATCAGCCCCACCGGCGGATTCACCAGCTTCAGCGGGCTGTGCGAACGCGCGGGGATGTCGGTGGCGCGATGGGCATAGCGCCGGCCGACCGGTCGGGTCTCACGATAGGCGTCGAGCACCGTACGGAAGGCGCCGCGGCCCAGCGCCGCGCAATGCCGGACCAGTGCCGGCCATTCCTGCGGCCAGCCCAGATCGACGACCGCCTCGCGCGGCAATCCGAACGGAAAGTCGAACGCACCCAGCCAGGGTCCGGGCCGCGCCAGCAGCGCCTCGAAGCCGGTCCAGTCCGTCAGCGCCTCGACGCGCTCCAGCACGAGCGTGTCGCCGTCCAGATGGCCGATCGCGGCGGTGATCGGCTTCTGCCGGCGCGGGGCGGAGGTGAAGTCGATGCCGATCAGCGTCCAGCCTGCGGGACCGCTCGCCAGCCGGGAATCAGACATCGATCGCGATCCTGCAGCGTTCGGCTGTATCGAACAAGCGCGCTGCCGTCAGCACGGTCGTGGCGTGGATCGCTACCGTGTCGTCGATCTCGTTGGCGTAGCCGCCCGCCATCGCGATCGCCACCGGCACGTTGGCTGCGCGACAGGTGCCCAGCACGCGCTCGTCGCGCGCCGCCAGCCCGGCCATGCTGAGCGCCAGCCGCCCGAGCCGGTCGCCCTCGTAGGGGTCGGCGCCGGCGAGGTAGATCGCCAGATCGGGCCGGAAGCCGTCGAAGATGCACTCCAGCGCGCCGTCCAGCGCCTGCAGGTAGGCCTCGTCGCCGGTGTCGTCGGGCAGTTCGATGTCGAGGTCGCTGACCTGCTTGCGGAAAGGGAAGTTCTTCGCGCCGTGCAGGCTGCAGGTGAAGATGTCCGGCTCGTCGGCCAGGATCGCGGCGCTGCCGTCGCCCTGATGCACGTCGCAGTCGATGAGGGCGATGCGCCGCGCGCGGCCTTCGGCACGCATCGCCAGCGCGGCGATGGCGGCATCGTTGAACACGCAGAAGCCCGAGCCGAAGTCGCGATGCGCATGGTGCGTGCCGCCGGCGAGGTTGGCCGCGCAGCCTTGCCCGGGCTCCAGCGCGCTGCGGCAGGCGGCGAGCGTGGCGCCGGCCGAGCGGCGCGAGCGCTCCACCATCGCCGGCGACCACGGAAAGCCGATGCGGCGCACCTCGGCCGGCTCCAGCGTGCCGGCCGCGACGCGCGCAAGATAGGCGGCATCGTGGGCGCGCAGGATCTCGGTATCGCTGGCGGCCGCCGGCACGTGGAAATCGGAGTCGGCGAAGACGCCGCTGGCGAGCAGGCGTTCGCGCAGGCGCGAATACTTCTCCATCGGGAAACGATGCCCGGCGGGCAAGGGCAGCACGAAGTGGTCGGCGTAATAGAGATTCAAGGCGGGGGCTCGGTGATACGGGAGGCGGCGCTGTGATCGGCATGAGACAAGAAGGTTCGGTGGGCAGGCCGGACCGTGGCTGGCGGCTTGCAACGGCGGAACCGACACCGGTCCGCTGCTGTCATGACTGCGTGCAGCAATCATGCCACGCCGGACTTCATGCGCCACTGTGGGCCACGCGCAGTGGCGGACATGAGGCCCTTGTGTAGGAGCGGGCTTGACCGCGACCCGGGGCGCCCTCGGTCGCGGTCAAGCCCGCTCCTACGCGGGAAGGCGGCGCGAAGGTTGCGGTGCGGGCGTTTGTAATAAACTCGACCACCCCCGAACAGATACCGACTGGTGCAGCCATGAGCGTCATCGAAAGCATCCGGCCCCATCACGCCAAGCTCACCGCCATCCGGCGCGACATCCACGCCCACCCCGAGCTCGCCTTCGAGGAGCACCGCACGGCCGAGCTCGTCGCGCGCCATCTGGAGGCGCTGGGCGTCGAGACCCACCGCGGCATCGGCGGTACTGGCGTGGTCGGCGTCGTCCGCGGCGGACGTGGCCTGCGCGCGATCGGCCTGCGTGCCGACATGGACGCGCTGCCGATCACCGAGCGCAACGAATTTTCCCATCGCTCGACGGTGCAGGGCTGCATGCATGCCTGCGGCCACGACGGCCATACCACGATGCTGCTCGGCGCTGCCGAAGTGCTGGCCGCGCGGCGCGATTTCGATGGCGTGGTGTACCTGATCTTCCAGCCTGCGGAAGAAGGCGAGGGCGGGGCGCGCGAGATGATCGCCGACGGCCTGTTCGATCGCTTCCCGATGGAGGCGGTGTTCGGCATGCACAACTGGCCGGGCATGGAGGCGGGCAGTTTTGCCGTGCATGCGGGTCCGGTGATGGCGAGCGCCGACCGCTTCGACATCCGCGTGCTGGGCGTCGGCGCGCACGCGGCGATGCCGCATCTGGGTGTCGATCCGATGCCGGCCGCCGCGGCCCTGGTGCAGGCGGCGCAGACCATCGTGTCACGCACGCTCGATCCCATCGATGCCGCGGTGGTGTCGATCACCCAGTTCCACGCCGGCGAGGCCTACAACGTGATTCCCGACCGCGCCGAGCTGTGCGGCACGGTGCGCACCTTCTCGGCCCCGGTGCAGGACCGCATCGAGGCGGCGTTGCGGGGCATGTGCGAAGGCGTTGCCGCCGCCTACGGCGTGAGCATCGAGTTCGAATACCGCCGCGGCTATCCTCCGACGATCAACACCGTGGCGGAAGCCGGAATCTGCGCCGAGGTGGCGCGCGCGCTGGTCGGTAGCGACCGTGTGAATACGACCGCACGACCCAGCATGGGGGCGGAGGACTTCGCCTTCTTCCTGCAGCACAAGCCGGGCGCCTATGTGTGGATCGGCAACGGCCCGGGCGAGGGCGGCTGCATGCTGCACAACCCGAACTACGACTTCAACGACGAGGTGATCCCGAGCGGCGTGGCCTACTGGACGGAGCTGGTGCGCCACCTGCTGCCGCGTGCCGGCTGAAGGCCGTGGTGAGCGACCGATCCGGCAGTTCCAGGACATGAAGACCCTCAAGCTGGCCTTGCGCATGATGCTGCGCGACCTGCGCGCGGGCGAACTGCATCTGCTCGGCCTGGCGATCGTCATCGCGGTCGCCAGCCTCGCCAGCGTCGGTTTCCTCGCCGACCGTGTCGGTCGCGCGCTGGACCGCGAGGCGAACCAGCTCCTCGGTGGCGATCTGCTGTTGCGCGCCGATCGCCCTTGGCCGTCCTCGTTCGCCGACGAGGCACGCCAACGGGGCCTGCAGGTGGCGACGACGGTGCTGTTCACCAGCATGGCGAGCACGCAGAACGCCGCGGTGCTGACCGGCGTGAAGGCGGTGGAGGCGGGCTACCCGCTGCGCGGCGCAGTGCGCATCGCGCCGGGGCCGAACCAGCCGGATGCGGTGGCCACCAGCGTGCCGGCGCCCGGCGAGGTGTGGCTGGACGAGCGCCTGTTTGCCGACCTGGGCGTCAAAACCGGCGACCGCGTCGGCTTCGGCGACGTCGAGTTCCGCGTCGGCGGCATGGTGAGCTTCGAGTCCGACCGCGGGGCGAACTTCTTCAGCCTGCTGCCGCGCGCCATCTTCAACCTGGCGGACCTGCCCGCCACCGGCCTGCTGGTGGAAGGCAGCCGTGCCACCTGGCGCCTGCACCTGGCGGGTTCGGCCGAGGCGGTGGCCGCGTTCGAACAGTGGGCGCGCGCGCGGCTGGGACGCGGGCAGTCGGTGGAGACGATCGAGAACGCCCGCCCCGAGGTGCGCACCTCGCTCGACCAGGCGCAGCGCTTCCTGCGGCTGGCGGCGTTGCTGGCGGTGATCCTCGCGGCGGTGGCGGTGGGGCTGTCGGCGCGCCGCTTCATGCAGCGCCACCTCGACGGCTGCGCGGTGCTGCGCTGCCTCGGAGCGCGCCAGGCGCAGGTGCTGGGCATCTTCATGGGCGAATTCCTGATCTTCGGCTTCCTTGCGGCGCTGCTCGGCTCGGCGCTCGGCTGGGCGGTGCAGTGGGGCCTCGCCGGCGGCCTGCGCGAGATCCTTGCCACCGAGCTGCCGGCGCCCTCGATGCTGCCCTTGGCCCATGGCGTGCTGGTGGGCATGGTGCTGCTGGCGGGCTTCGTATTGCCGCAGGTGCTGCGGCTGGGCAAGGTGCCGACCTTGCGCGTGCTGCGGCGTGAATTCGCGGGTGCCGAGCCGGTCTCCGGCGCAGCCTGGGCTTTCGGCCTGGCGGCCCTGCTGGCGCTGATCTTCTGGATCGCGGCCGACCTGCGCCTCGGGCTGATGGTGGCCGCTGGCTTTGCACTGGCGCTGGGGGTCTTCGCGCTGGTGGCGTGGTGGGTGCTGCTGCTGGCGTCGCGGTTGAAGGGGCAGGGCAGCCTGCGTGGCGGCGGCTGGCGCTACGGCGTGGCCGCACTGGGCCGGCGCGTGGGTGGCAGCGTGATCCAGGCGGCGGCGCTCGGCCTCGGCATGACGGCGTTGCTGCTGCTGACCCTGGTGCGTGCGGATCTGCTCGACAACTGGCGCCGCATGGCCCCGCCGGATGCGCCCAACCGCTTCGTCATCAACATCCAGCCCGACCAGCGCGAGGGCGTGCAGCGCATCTTCGCCGACGCCGGGATGCCGGTTCCCGGCATCCAGCCGATGATCCGCGGCCGCATGACGGCGATCAACGGTGCCAAGGTCGATCCCGAGGCCTACGAGGACCAGCGCACGCGCCGCCTGGCCGAGCGCGAGTTCAACCTGTCGCACACGCCGGCGCTGCCCGACGGCAACAGCGTGATTGCCGGACGCTGGCATGGTGAGGAGCGGACGCCGCAGTTCTCGGTGGAAAAGGGGTTGGCGGAGACGTTCGGCCTGAAGGTCGGCGATGTGGTCAGCTTCGACGTCGCCGGGCGTGCGGTCGAGGCGCCGATCACCAGCGTGCGTGCGCTCGACTGGGATTCGATGCGGGTGAATTTCTTCTTCATCGCCTCCGAAGGCCTGCTGGACGGTGCCCCGGCCAGCCTCATCACCAGCTTCCATCTGCCACCCTCGAGCCACGACTTCGTCGCGCGGCTGGTGCATGCCTATCCCAACCTGTCGGTGATCGACATCACCGCGGTGCTGGCGCAGGTGCAGGCGATGACCGACCGCCTGATCGTGATCGTGCAGTTCGTGTTCGGCTTTGCCGTGCTGGCCGGGCTGGTGGTGCTGTATGCCGCGCTGCAGGCGACCCACGACGAGCGCGAATATGAACTCGCCATGCTGCGCACGTTGGGCGCGCGCAACCGCCAGGTGCGCCAGGCACTGCTGGCCGAATTCATGGTGCTGGGCGGGGTGGCCGGGCTCCTCGCCGGCATCGGCGCCAGCGCCATTGGCTGGGCGCTGGCGCACTACGTGTTCAAGATGAGCTACGTGCCCGCGCTGCTGCCGGTGCTGGCGGCGACGCTGCTCGGCGCGGGCGGCGTGGTGCTGGGCGGCTGGCTCGGCACGCGCGGGCTGCTGTCGCGGCCACCGCTGGCGAGCCTGAGGGCGCTGGCCTGACTCCTTCCTTCCGATGACGCACACCGAAATCCTTCTGGCCGCGCTGCTCGGCACGGTCCTGTTGTTGCTCGCATGGATGTCCTTCCGCTTGTCGCGCATGCGCACCGAGATCGCCGATCGGCTGGGCGACGAGCTCGGCGAGCAACTGGCGCTGAACCTCGGCGAGCAGCACCGCGCGCTGCTGCGCGACCTGCACGAGGGCCTCGGCCGCCAGACCGACCGCATCGGCGAGCATGCCCGCGCCGACCGCGAGCTGCTGCAGCGCGGCCTAGCTGCCGCTTCGGTGCAGTTGTCGCGCAGCATCCAGACCCTGACGCACAGCGTCGATGGCCGGCTCGAGAGCCTGGCCGGCCATGTGAACCAGCGCCTGGACGAAGGTTTCCGCAAGACCAACGAGACCTTCGCCAGCGTGATGGCGCGACTGGCAACGATCGACGAGGCGCAGAAGAAGATCGACGGCCTCACCACCAACGTCGTCAGCCTGCAGGAGCTGCTGGGCGACAAGCGCGCCCGCGGCGCCTTCGGCGAAGTGCAGCTCGAGGCGCTGGTGCAGAACGCGCTGCCGCCCGACGCCCACGCCTTCCAGGCGGCGCTGCCCAACGGCACGCGCGTCGACTGCCTGCTGACGCTGCCGCCGCCCACCGGCCAGGTGGCGGTGGATGCCAAGTTTCCGCTCGAGAATTACCACCGCATGTTCGACGCTTCGTTCGGCGAACTGGAGCGGCGCGCGGCGCAGCAGGCCTTTCGCGCGGACGTGCGGCGCCATGTGGACGCGATCGCCTCCAAGTACATCCTGCCCGGCGTGACTTCCGATGGCGCGGTGATGTTCCTGCCGGCGGAGGCGGTGTTCGCCGAAGTGCATGCCTACCATCCCGAAGTGGTGGCCTACGCACAGCAGAAGCGGGTGTGGATCGTGTCGCCGACCACGCTGATGGCGGTGCTCAACACCGCGCGCGCGGTGCTCAAGGACGTCGAGACGCGCAAGCAGGTCCACGTCATCAAGGACGCGCTGGGCAAGCTGGCGAAGGATTTCCATCGCTTCGACGAGCGCATGAACGCGCTGGCGCGCCACATCGAGCAGGCGAGCAAGGATGTGCAGGACGTGCAGACG
Organism: Pseudomonadota bacterium; assembly: GCA_018240585.1. GTDB lineage: Bacteria > Pseudomonadota > Gammaproteobacteria > Burkholderiales > Rhodocyclaceae > Thauera. The sequence goes on along the minus strand of JAFEFM010000118.1, from coordinate 22,385 downwards.
TCCAGCCGCAAGATCAGCGCGCACTTCCAGAAGATCGAATCCGCCAGGCTGGACGAACTGCAGGGCACGGGTGGCGAGGACGGTGTGACGGGCCGCCTCGATTCACCCGACGGCGTGGCGTGAACGGCGGACGGTCCTCCGTTCGGCCGGCGTGCCCGAGAAATCTGGTGGTTGTTGTACGGACAACAGGAGTTTCATGATGAGCAGATTGTTTTCCCCGGTTTCGCTCGGCGGGCTCGCGCTCGCCAACCGCATCGTGATCGCGCCGATGTGCCAGTACTCGGCGACGAACGGAGAGGCCGGCGACTGGCACATGATCCACCTTGGGCAGCTCGCATTGTCCGGCGCCGGCCTGCTGATCATCGAGGCCACTGCGGTCAGCGAGGAGGGACGCATCTCGCCGGGCGACCTCGGCCTGTATTCAGACGGCTGCGAGGCGGCGCTGGGCCGCGTCATCGCTGCCCTGCGCAGGCATTCCGACATGCCGGTCGCCATCCAGCTCGGCCATGCCGGACGCAAGGCTTCGAGCGCCGCGCCGTGGGACGGCGGCGCGCTGATCGCGCCCGAGGCCGGCGGCTGGCTGCCGGTGGCGCCGTCGGCGATTGCGCATGCTTCCGGCGAGGCGCCGCCGCTGGCGCTTGATGCGGCGGGGCTGGCGCGCGTCCGTGATGCGTTCGTGGACGCCGCGCGCCGCGCCGATCGCATCGGCATCGATGCGATCGAGCTGCATGCCGCCCACGGCTATCTGCTGCATCAGTTCCTGTCGCCGCTCGCCAACCAGCGCGACGACGAATATGGCGGTTCGCTGGAGAACCGCATGCGCTTTCCGCTGGAAGTGTTCGAGGCCGTGCGCGCTGCCTTCCCGGCCGGCAAGCCGGTCGGCGTGCGCGTCTCCGCCACCGACTGGGTGGAGGGCGCCTGGGACCCCGAGCAGACCGCCATCTTCGCGCATGCGCTGGAGGCGCGCGGCTGCGACTTCCTGCATGTGTCGAGCGGCGGCGTATCGCCCAAGCAGCAGATCCCGATCGGACCCGGCTACCAGGTTCATCTGGCAGCGCGCCTGCGCGGGCAGGTGAAGATGCCGGTGATCGCCGTCGGCCTGATCACCGAGCCCGAACAGGCCGAAACGATCATCGCCTCGGGACAGGCGGACCTGGTGGGGATTGCGCGCGCCATCCTGTTCGAGCCGCACTGGCCGTGGCGTGCGGCCGGCGAACTCGGTGCGCAGGTCAAGGCGCCGAGACAGTACTGGCGCTCGCAGCCGCGTGCGTACAAGTCCCTGTTCGGCGACGTTCGCATCGCGCAGCGCTGAGCGCGGCGCGAGCTTTTGCGGTCACGACAATGCGCATCCTGCTGGTTGAAGACGATGAGGCCTTGCGCACCGGTCTGCGCGAGGCGCTGGAGAAGGCGCATTTCGCCGTCGACGCGCTGCCCGCGGCAGAGCCTGCCGAGCATGCCCTGGTGCATGTCACCTACGACCTCGCGATCGTGGACATCGGGCTGCCCGGCATCGATGGCTTCGAGCTGATCCGCCGCGTGCGGCGGCGTGGGATCGAGGTGCCGGTGCTGGTGCTGACCGCGCGTGACAGCCTCGAGGACAGGGTGGTGGGCCTGGACCACGGCGCCGATGATTATCTGGTGAAGCCGTTCGAGATGCCCGAACTGCTGGCACGCATGCGCGCGCTGATCCGGCGCAGCCGTGCGAGCGCGGGAGCACGCCTGAGCCTGGGGCCGCTCGCGCTCGACCTCGGCAACCGCAGCGCGACGCTGAACGGCACGGTACTGGAGCTGACCGGGCGTGAATGGGGCGTGCTTGAACAACTGATGCTTGCCGCCCCCAAGCTGGTGACCAAGAAGAAGCTCGCCGACAGTTTGAGCCAGTGGGACAAGGAGATCACCTCCAATGCGGTCGAGATCTACGTGTCGCGGCTGCGGGTGAAACTGGCCGAAAGCCGGATCGCGATTCGCACGCTGCGCGGCATCGGCTACCGGATCGAGGAAGAGGATGTCGCGCCGGATTGACCGCCTGTTTCCCGTCTCGCTGCATGGCCGCCTGCTCGTCTCGCTGGCGGTCTCCCTGTTCGCGTTGCTCGCGGTCAGCGTGGTCGCCGATTACCGTACCGCAGTGGGGCTTGCCAACGAGGCCTACGACAAGGCGCTTGCCGGCACCGCGATCGCCCTGGCGTCACGTCTCGAACGCGATGCGGACGACCAGAAGATCGAGATCGACCTGCCGCCGGCAGCCGAGGCCGTGCTGCGTTCGGACCCCGAGGACGTCGTCCTTTACGCGGTGGTCGATGGCTCGGGGCGGCTCGTGGCTGGCGACGCGGCACTGGCAGCCTTGCCTTGTCCCGCTGCCATGCACAAGCCGAGTTTCATCGATGGCCACATCGGCCGCCAGACGCTGCGCCTGGCCTGCTACGCCTACTCGAGTCCGATGCTTCACGCCACCGTGATGGTGGCCGAGACGACCCTGAAGCGCGAACGCTCGGCGCAAGGCATCCTGTCGGCCATCATCTGGCCCAATCTGCTGTTGATTGCCGCGACGCTGACGCTGGTCTTCGTCGTCGTCCGCTTCGCGCTGAGGCCACTGGATGCGCTGGGCGAGCGTATCGATGCGCGCCCGGCCGACGACCTGAGCCCGATTCCCGACGCCGGCGTGCCGGCCGAGGCTCGATCGCTGGTCGCGGCACTCAACCGCCTGCTTGCCAATCTCGACGCCGCCGGTCACGCGCAGCAGGTCTTCCTGTCCAACGCCGCCCACCAGTTGCGCACGCCCCTGGCCGGCATATTGATGCAACTCGAGCTTCTCGGCGCAGGCAAGCCGGACGAGGTGGAGGCCCGCGTAGATCGTCTGCGCAGCTCGGCGCAACGGTTGGCACGGCTCACCAACCAGATGCTGGCGCTGGCGCGCTCCTCGCGCGAGGCGGCGTCGGCGGACGGCGTTCAGCGCGCGCTGGACCTGTCGTCGCTGATCGAGGAACGCGCATCGGATTTTGCCGACATGGCCGTCGCACGCGGCATCGAACTTGCCTTCGAGCCGGCCCGCGCGCGGGTGGTGGGATCTGACTGGATGTTGCGTGAACTCGTCGCCAATCTGATCGACAATGCGATCAAATACACGCCCAGCGGTGGCCACGTCACGCTGCGTTGTGGCGAAGAAGACGATGGGCACCCATGGCTGGAAATCGAGGACGATGGTCCGGGAATCCCGCCAGGCGATCGCGCGCGCGTGTTCGAGCGTTTCCAGCGCCTCGCCGGAGCGGAGCTGGAAGGCAGCGGCCTCGGGCTCGCGATCGTGCGTGAGATCGCCGAGCGCCATCATGCGACTGTGGAACTGTCAGCGGGGCAGGCCGGAGTCGGCACGCGTATCCGGATCCGCTTCTCGGCCGCGGAGCGACCTGCCGGCTGAGGACATTGTCAGGTTTCTGAAGGAAAGCCCACGTTAGTCTCGGGGCCATTACAGATGACCGGACATGAACCGTGGCCCTTTCCTCGAACAAAGACTTTCCCCGCCCCGACTCAGCGCCGCTGCCGCTCATGCGCAGGCCGGCGGCGATCATCGCGCTTCACTGGGCGACCGCGCTCGTGGGCGTTGCGGTCGTCGCGCTGATCCTGGCGCATGAGCAGGCCGAGAGCAAGGCGCTGCGCGCCTGGCTGCTGGACGGGCACCGGGCCTTCGGTGCGATCGTCATCGCCCTGACCCTTGCGCGCATCGCCTATCGCGTGCGCCACCACCCGCTTGCGGAGAGCGCTGCCGCGGCCTCCGCGCACCGGGCACTGATCGGACTGGTGCATCTGTCGCTCTATGGCCTGCTGCTCGCCGTGCCCATGCTGGGGTGGGCGCTCACCAGCGCGCGCGGCCAGGCTGTGTCGCTGTTCGGTGTCGGCACGCTGCCGGCGTTGATCGCACGCGACGTCGATCTGGGCGACACCCTCGCCGACGTGCACGAATGGGCCGCCTGGTTCCTGCTCGCGGTGGTGGGACTGCATGTGGCTGCCGCGCTGTGGCACCACTTCGTTCGCCGCGATGCGGTGCTGCTGGCGATGCTCCCGGGGCGGGCGTCCGCCCGGGCAGGGGCGTCTGACATGGTCCGTACCAACACCTCCCTTTCTTCAGAATCGAACGTGGCCTGATGATGAAAACCCGAATCCCCTCCTGCGGTACCCCCCCGCGTCGCTTGCGCCGACGCAGCGTCCTGTTCCTGGGCGCTTCAGCCGCGCTCGCCGGTGGCATGCCGTCGGCCCATGCGGTGCCCAGCTTTGCACGGCAGACCGGACAGGACTGCGCTGCCTGCCACGTCGGTGCGTATGGTCCGCAACTGACGCCCTATGGCATGAAGTTCAAGATCGGCGGCTACACCGACACCGACGGCAAGGATGGCAAGGTGCCGCTGTCCGGCATGCTCGTCGCGGCCTTCACCCGCACGGACAAGAGCCAGGCTGAACCGCCCGCGAACCATACCCACCGCAACGACAACCTGACGCTGGACGAGGCCTCGGTGTTTCTCGCCGGACGGCTGTCGGACAAGCTCGGTGCCTTCGTGCAGGCGACCTACGACGGCGTGGAGCAGCGCAGCTCGCTCGACCATGCCGACATCCGCCTCGCGCACACGCTGGAGCTGGCGGGCAAGGAGGCGGTGCTGGGCCTGTCGGTGAACAACAACCCGGGCGTGCAGGATCCCTTCAACACGCTGCCGACCTGGGGCTTCCCGTATATCGGCTCGGCCGTGGGCTTCACCGCGGGCGACGCGGCCACGATGTTCAACGGTGGCCTGGAGCACCGGGTGCTCGGCGCATCCGCGTACGCCTTCATCGACAATGCGCTGTATGCGGAGGTGGGAACCTACCGCGCGCTCTCGCCCTCGGTGCAGAGCCGCACGGGCCAAGGGCGGGGCGACGACATGGGGCGTCTGGGTGGCGGCACGGCGTATTGGCGCCTGGCCTGGCTGCAGGACTGGAAGCGGCAGAACTTCTCCGCCGGACTGTTCGGCTTCAACACGGACATCCAGCCCGACCGCCTGTCCGGCGGGCCGACGAACCGCTATCGCGACCTTGGAATCGATGCCTCGTATCAGTTCCTCGGCACGCGCGAGCATGTCGGCACCGTCTATACCAGCTTCATCCGCGAACGCCAGACGCGCAACGATCTGTTTGCCGTTGGCGAGGCCGACAATCGCAAGGGCTCGCTCAACGAGTTCCGCATCAACGCTTCGTATTACTACAAGCAGACCTGGGGAGTGACTGCCGGCCGTTTCGCCACCCGCGGAAACCGCGATGCCACCCTGTATGGCGATGGCTATGCCAATGGTTCGCCTGACACTTCCGGTACCGTGCTGCAGGCCGACTGGACGCCGTGGGGCAAGGAGGATTCGTGGGGTGCGCCTTGGGCCAACCTGCGCCTCGGCCTGCAATACACGATGTTCGACAAGTTCAACGGCGCGCGACGCAACTACGACGGCAACGGCCGCGACGCGAAAGACAACAACACCTTGTTCATGTTCGCATGGACGTCGTTCTGAGAGGACCTGCCGTGATGGTTCGATGCATCTCTTCCTCCACCCTCCGCGTCTTCATGGCGCTGTTGCTGATGGCGCTGGCGTCCGGGATTCCAGTTGCCCGTGCGGCCGATCTTCGCCACGGCGAGGATGTCTTTGCCCAGGAATGCGCCGAGTGCCACAGCGTGCGCGAGGGCAAGAACAAGAAAGGCCCGTCGCTGTCGGCCGTCTCCGGGCGCAAGGCAGCGAGCATTGCCGATTTCGTGTATTCGGATGCGATGAAGCAGTCGGGCATCGTGTGGACAGCGTCGGCGCTGGATGCCTACGTCGCGAATCCGCGCAAGGCAGTACCGGGCGGCAAGATGAAATACGACGGTCTGGCCGACGCCCATGATCGCGAGGACCTGATCGCCTATCTCGGCAGCCTGAAGTAGGTCTCAAATGTAGGTCCAAAATCGCGGCCAGGGCCGCTCCCACGGCAGGCCGGTGCGCCAGCGTGGGAGCGGCCCTGGCCGCAATCGGGCGGGCATCCTGCCCGCCGCCCGATTTCACCGGGCCGGCTTGGCCTCGGCCTGACACTTCTTCATGAACGAATTGCGGGCTGCCCCTGCCAGCGCCTTGCCATTCTTGTCGACGGCGCGCGCGGCGCAGTCGGCGCCGCCATCGCCCTGGCACTTCTTCATGAACGAGGAGCGTGCCGCGCCGGCGAGCGGCTTGCCATTCTTGTCGACGGCGCGCGCCTCGCAGGTCGAGTCGGCGGCAGGCGCCGCTGCCTTCGCCGGTGCGGCAGGCGTTGCCGGCGTAGCTGGGGTGGCAGGCGCCGCTGCCTTCGCGGGTGCGGCAGGCATTGCCGGGGTGGCGGGGGTAGCCGGCGTCGCCTGGGCGAAAGCGAGGTTGCTGACGAACAGGCCGGTCAGGATTGCGGTGATCAGGCGTGACATGGTGTGCTCCTTCGGGAAATTGTCCACCTCGCAGCCCGGGTGCTCGGTCGGTGGCTGCGTGGTGGACGTTGGTGGATCAGAATCGCTCCGACGCTAGGCCGTTTCGGTGAAGTGCAGATATGGCAGTGTATCCGGGCCGATGCGGATGCGTTGCACCTCGGTGAGGCCGTTCGTGCGCAGAAGGACGGTGTAGCTGCCGTGAGCGAGCGGGCCCACCATGCTTTCGCCGTGAAGAGCGAGCTGCAGCGCCTTGCGCCCGGTGGCATCGAGCACGCGGACGTCAGCCAGCGCACGGCGCTCGTGAAGTCTTGCAGCGGCCGATGCGGGAAGGGCGAAGCGGTGCTGGTAGCCGCGCGGCATGACGTCCGCAGTGTCGTCTGCACGCATGTCGTCCTCGCGGCCGCCGGTCGATGCCTGCCAGTTCTCGCCATCGGCGCGAGCCGGGGTGGCACCGAGTCCGATGGCGAAGGTGGCGGCTGCCAGTTGCAGGAAGCGCTTGATCGTTCTGGGCGGAATGCGGTGTCTGCCTCTCATGCCTGTCTCCATGATGTGCCGCCGCGGCCGCGGCGGCCTTGGTGCCGAAAGCCCCAGCCGGGTGGCAATCAGCCGAGTTCGATGGGAACGAAGATGCGCGCGTCGTTACGCTGGATCAGCAGCGCCACGTGCTTGCCGGCGCCGGAGACCTGCCTGCGCAAGTCCTCGGCGTTGGTGACCGGCTTCCCGTTGACGGCGAGGATCACGTCGCCCTGCTCGATGCCGGCGCGCGCGGCTGGCCCACTCGAATCCAGCACCAGCAGTCCGCCGCGCGTTTCCACTTCTTGCTGTTCCTGAGGGGTCAGCGGGCGGACGGCGACACCGAGCCGGCCGCGGTCGGGTGCGCCCGATTCAGCGCTTGCCACCTGCGCCGGCTTCATCTCGCCGACGGTGACGGTGACCGAGCGCGCCTTGCCCTTGTGCCACACGTCCAGCGTCACTGCCTTGCCGGGCGGCACTGCGGCGACCCTGGACGGCAGCTCGGAGGAGGCGGCGACAGGCTGGCCGTCGAACTTCAGGATGACGTCGCCTGCCTCCAGGCCCGCCTTGGCGGCCGGGCTGTCGGCCTCCACATTGCTCACCAGCGCGCCGCGCGCGGAGTCGAGACCGAAAGATTCGGCCAGCCCCTGATTGAGATCCTGGATGGCAACGCCGAGCCGGCCGCGCGTGACCTTGCCGTGCGCGAGCAACTGGTCCTTGACCTGCGCCGCGACGTTGATCGGGATCGCGAAGGACAGGCCCTGGTAGCCGCCGGACTGGCTGTAGATCTGCGAGTTGATCCCGACCACTTCGCCCTTGAGGTTGAGCAGCGGTCCGCCGGAGTTGCCCGGATTGATGGCGACGTCGGTCTGGATGAAGGGAACATAGCCCTCGTCCGGCAGCGATCGCGACTTGGCCGACACGATGCCCGCGGTCACGCTGTTTTCGAAGCCGAACGGCGAGCCGATGGCGAGCACCCAGTCGCCCACTCTGGTCTGTGCAGGGTCACCGAGCGGTACGGTGGGCAGGTCGTGGGCGTCGATCTTGAGCACGGCCACGTCGGTCGGTTTGTCGACACCGAGCACCTTGGCCTTGAACTCCCGCTTGTCGGTCAACTTCACCGTCACCTGGCTGGCGTCCTCGACCACATGGGCGTTGGTCAGGATGACGCCGTCGGCGCTGATGATGAAGCCTGACCCCAGACCGCGCTTGACCTGTTCCCCCTGCGGTACCTGGAACTGCGGGCCGAAGCGGCGCAGGAAGTCGTAGAACGGATCGTTCGGGTCGATGCGTCCGAAAGGCGACTGCATGCGTGCCGCCGTCTTGACGGTGCCTTCGACGCTGATGTTCACCACCGCAGGACCGTAGCGTTCGACGATGCTCTGGAAGTTCGGCAGCGCCATCACCGGTGCAGCGGCGGTGCCTGCCGCGGGTGCGACGGCGGTGATCGCGGGCGCACCGGACTCGGCGTGCGCCGTGCTGGCGAGATGTGCGCCCCCGTACGCGCCGAGGAGGACGCTGGCGACGGCGGTGGCGAGAATGCTGATCTTGACGGCTGCGGCTTTCATGTCTGCCTCCTTGTGCTGGAGCGGGCTGGCTTCACCCGCGACGCTTGCAGATTAAGGGGAGGCGACTTAACGCAAACTTAAGGCGCGTCAGCCTTGTCCGGAGGCGCCGGCAGGCGGGAAGCCGACGGCGACGCGCAGGCCACCCAGCGGCGAGGTGTCGAGCACGAGACGTGCCTCGTGCCGGTCGGCGATGCTGCGCACGATCGCCAGCCCCAGGCCGGTGCCTGTCTGCTCCTGCCCGTTGCGGCGGTAGAAGCGGTCGAGCACCCGCTCGCGCTCGTCGGGGGGGATGCCGGGGCCACTGTCGCAGACCTCGATCCAGCAGCGCGCGTCGATGCCGCCGGCTGGATCCCGGCGCACGCCAACGTCGATGCGGCCGCCTTCCGGCGTGTAGCGGATGGCGTTGTCGATGAGGTTGCCAGCAAGCGTGCGCAGCGCAGCGGGGTCGCCCAGCACGACGGCACCATCGTCGAGCGCTGCCGCTCCCAGGTCGATGTTGCGCGCATCGGCCAGAGTCGCGTGATCCGCCAGGGTCTGGCGCGCGATGTCGGCCAGCGCCAGATGTGCCTGCACCGCTGGCGGGGCGCTGCCGGGCTCCTGGCGCGCCAGCGTCAGCAACTGCTGCACCATGTGGGTGGCACGCTGCAATCCGGCGCGCAACTCGGCAAACGCGGCGGCGCGCGCGGCCGGATCGCCGGCACGCTCGCAAAGCTGCAACTGGATCTGCAAGGCGGCGAGCGGCGTGCGCAGCTCGTGCGCCGCGTCGGCGACGAAGGCCCGCTGCACCGCAAGTGCCTGGCCGAGGCGGTCGAGCAGGTGGTTCAGCGCATGCACCAGCGGTTGCGCCTCGGCGGGCACATGTTCGGCGCGCAGCGGTTCGAGCGAATCCGCGCGCCGCGTGGCCACGTCGCGCGCAAGGCGTTCCAGTGGCCGCAGCCCATGGCCGACGAGGAACCAGATCATCGCGCCGAACAGCGGCACCACCGCCAGCAGCGGGATCAGCGTGCGCAGTGCGGCGTCGGCGGCCATGCGGCTGCGCACCGACATGGGCTGCGCGACCTGGATCACACGGTCGAGCAGCGGCACCGAATACACGCGCCATTCGCCTTCCGGCGTGCGTACGGTGCTGTAGCCGAGCTGTGCGAGCGAGGGCAGTGAGCTGTGAGGCCGTGACAGATAAAGCTGCACGCCACTGCTGTCCCAGACCTGAATGACGAAATCGAGCGCCTCCTCCGGCGGTGCGAGGGGCGGCGCCACCGAACGACCGAACTGCTGGTCCCGCATCGTCAGCGCGAGCTGGTGCAACTGGTAATCCATCAGGCCGTCGATTTCCGTCCGGGCGGCGGTGAAAGTCGCCATCCCTGCGATCAGGAAGACCACGACCAGTGCGGCGAGCAAGGACAACAACAGGGTGTGGCGCAGCGAATTCATCATGATCGGCCTGATGTCAGGCTGCCGGCCCTGGCCCTGCAAGCGAGCGCAGGGCGGAACATCTGTCCTTCATGGCTGTGACGGCACGAAATAGCCCACGCCACGCAAGTTGCGGATCCACTCCGGCCCCAGCTTGCGGCGTAGTGCGTGGATGTGGACTTCCACCGCATTGCTTTCGACTTCCTCGTCCCAACCGTAGATGCGTCCCTCGAGCTGCGCACGCGACAAGGGCTTTCCCGGCTGCTCGAGGAGGGCGCACAGCAGGGAGAACTCGCGCGCTGATAGACGGACCGGCGCACCGTCCAGTGTCACCTGATGGGCGGCTGGGTCGACCTGCAGCCCGCCCAACGTGATGAGCGGCGATGCGGTACCGCGCTGCCGGCGCAGCAGTGCGCGCACGCGTGCCCCCAGTTCGTCGAGGTCGAAGGGCTTCACCAGGTAGTCGTCGGCACCGGCGTCGAGGCCGCGCACGCGATCGGCGATGGCGTCGCGTGCCGTCATCACCAGCACCGGGATCGCGCTGCCGGCGGCGCGCAGACGTCGCAGCAACTCGATGCCGTCACGGCGGGGCAGGCCCAGATCGAGCAGCAACAGCTCGTAGGGATTGTCGGCAACGGCAAGTTCCGCGGCGACGCCGTCGCGTACCCAGTCCACCGTGTAACCCTCGCCGCGCAGTGCCTGCTGCACGCCGGCACCGATCATGGGGTCGTCCTCGATGAGAAGCAGTCGCATTGCAGTCAGTCGGAGGGTAGCTGGGCTAACATGACCAAAGGTTACGCCAAAACCTTGCCGAGGTAGCCAAACATGACGCGTTTTGCCTTCCTCCTTGTCTCATCCTTCTTCCTGATGGCGAACGCCTGGCCGGCGGACGCAGGCGACACTGCTCCCGTGGATGACGGCGATGTGCGCGTCGAGCGTGCGGGTGACCATTTCACCGTCGACATGGTCGCGCATGCCCCGGTCGACATCGGGAGGGCATGGGCCGTGCTGACCGCATTCGAGCGCATGGCGGAGTTCGTGCCGAACCTGCGCCTGAGCGAAGTGGTCGGGCGCGACGAGGGCGTGATCCGCGTCAGGCAGGCCGGGCGGGCGCGATATGGGCCGTTCTCCGCGCAGTTCGACTTCATGCGCGAGTTCACGCTGAGGCCACAGCGGGAAATCCGCGCCCACAGCGTGGGCGGCAACGTGCGGCGCATGGACAGCGTCATGCTCCTCGACGAGGAGGGCGGGGGCACGCGCCTGCATTACCACGCCGAAGTGGAGCCGGCGTTCTGGCTGCCGCCCCTTGTCGGACCGGCTTTCGTGCGCCATGAGACGGCCGAACAGTTCTCGGCGATGATTCGCGAGATGTTGCGAGCGCATTGAGGGCGGGCGGCTGCCGAACCGGCCGTTTCGCGCGCCCTGCCGCGTTCAAGCCTTGCGCCTGACCTTGTAGAAGGCGAACCCGCGGCCGTTGTGCACGAGCTGCAGCAGTTCGGGCGCGGGGTTCTCCCATTCGTCGGGGTCGGTGCCGAGCACGACGAGATAATCGTAGAAGTCCGTCCAACCGTCCCAATAGCGGCTGTCGCTGTTCGGCGCGGTGCCGCTGCTGGCGAGAATCACCTGACTGATGGAAGGCGTGTCGCCGTCCTCGGTATCGACGTGTTCGCGGAATCCCTCGCGCGCCTGCAGGATCTGCTTGCCGGGGACGACGAACAGGCGCGACACCAGCGCCGATCGCTCGATCACCCCGAGCGTGGGCGCATGGGACATCGCTGCGTCGATCGCGCTTTCGGGGAGGTTGTCCGCCTGCGTCACCAGCAGTCGTGAGCCGGGCTGCATGGTGCGGAGCGAACTGCGCAGCTCGAGCAGCGGATGGGAGATCGACGACCAGTTGACCGACACATCCACGACACGGAAGGCGATCGTGACCAGGCAGATGGCGAAGAAGGCATTCTGCCCTTCGAGCTTGCGAAGGTCGGTCGAGATGAAGCCGAGCGTCATGAAGAAGATGCCGACGACGAGCCGCTCGTCAGCCATCAGCGAGCCGAAGGCCATGCTGGGCATTGCCAGGAAGGCGAGCGTCAGCGAGATGGCGACGACGATGCCGGCGCGATGGAAGCGCACCAGTCCCCGGCGCATGGCGACGACGATCGCCCCCACGATCAGCGCGAGGAAAGGGATGTCCACCAGGTCCGAATACACCGACACGAAACGGGTGACGGCGCCCAGCTTGCCTTGCGCCTCCCAAACGTTCTCGTGTGCCAGGCCCCAGGTCGGGCTGTGCAGCAGCAGGTAAAGCGCGGGCAGGAAAGGCAGGCCGAGCGCCAGCGCGCTGCCGATGAGCTTGCTGGGCCGCAGTGAGCCCGACGTCCACAGGCGCCAGGCTTCGAAACTTGCGATACCCAGGCCGTAGAGGCCCAGTGCCGACAGGTGGCAGACGTAGAGCACCGCGCAGAAGGCGAGGCTGGCCAGGGCGCGCAACGGCAGCGGCCGGTCGGCAAGCCGTATCCACGTGGCCAGGCCGAAAACCGCGACGCCGACGCCGAACAGGTAGTTCATCAGCCCGACGAACAGGAAGCCGTTGTAGACGAAGAGCCCGCCCACCAGCGGCCATGCCGACCATCTGCCGTACAGGGTGCGGTGCAGGAACATCGGACCGAGCAGCAGCAGCAGCAGCGTGGCGCCGATGAAGATGCGCCCGGCGGTGTAGATGCCGACCCAGGAGGCGAGGGTCGGCACGGTGAGGTCCATGATCAGGTTGGGGATCGGTGCCCAGGCGGCTTCGTAGTAGCCGGACAGCGAGGCGTTGGCCGGGATCTGCGACAGCGCGAACATGCGCGCGAGGTGGTTGGGGTAATCCTCGAGCGGTGGCACGAGGGTGTAGAACAGCGGAACGAGGATCAGGGTGGCGACCAGCAGGGTCTGCTTGATGATCACCCAAGGGCGTTCTATCGTGGCGTCGGCTGCGGCGCCGACAAGGGGTATCGATCTGACGCTTTGCAATTTCGGTACGGCCTCTCGGGGCCGGGACTGGAGTGACGACGGGCTCTGGGAATCGCCGTGCTGCGGGACGGTTCAGACCCCTTCGAGGGCTGCCGCTACGGCGGGATGCGCGACTTTACCACCTTGCAGGTTCAAGCCGGTGGCCAGATGCGGGTCGTCGTCGAACGCGCGCCGGACGCCTTTGTCCGCCAGGGCAAGGATGTAGGGAAGGGTGGCGTTGTTTAGGGCGAAAGTGGAACTGCGGGCGACCGCGCCAGGCATGTTCGCCACGCAGTAATGCACCACGCCGTCGACGACATAGGTCGGGTCGGCATGCGTCGTCGGATGGCTGGTTTCGAAGCAGCCACCCTGGTCGATCGACACGTCCACCAGCACCGAACCTGGCTGCATGCGGGACAGCCACGCGCGCGGCACCAGGCGCGGAGTGCGCGCTCCGGGGACGAGCGCCGCGCCGATCAACAGGTCGGCTTTCGGCACCAGCGCCTCGATCATGCCCATGGTGGCATGCCGGGTGCCGATGGCGCCGGCGAAGAGCTCGTCGAGACGGCGCAGGCGTTCGATCCGGGGGTCGACCACGATCACATCGGCGCCCAGTCCCACTGCCATTCGCGCCGCGTTGTAACCGACGACGCCGCCACCGAGGATCACCACCCTCGCGGGCGCCACGCCAGGCACGCCGCCCAGCAGCACGCCGGAGCCGCCGCGCGGCCTCTCGAGGCAGGTTGCCCCGGCCTGGATCGCCATGCGGCCAGCCACCTCGCTCATCGGTGCCAGCAGGGGAAGACCGCCCGACGGGCTGGTCACCGTCTCGTACGCGATGGCGGTCGTCCCGGCATTGAGCAGCATTTTCGCCTGCTGCGGATCAGCGGCGAGATGCAGGTAGGTGAACAGAACGTGGTCGGCGCGCAACAACGCGCATTCATGGGGCTGAGGTTCCTTGACCTTGACGATGAGCTCGCCGCGGGCGAAGACCTCGTCGGGTGTCGCGACCACCTCGGCCCCGCTGGCGCGGTATTGCTCGTCGGTGAGGCCGATCGCCGCACCGGCACCCTGTTGCACGAGCACCTGATGGCCGTGGCTGACGAGTTCGCGCACGCCGTGCGGTGTCGCGCCGACCCGGTACTCGTGCGTCTTGATCTCCTTCGGAATGCCGACACGCATGACCGCCTCAACCTCCGATGTAGGACATCTCGATCTTGTGCGCCGTCGGCGTCGCGGCGGTGCGGATTTCCGAGTAGCGGTCATCGCGCTGCTGCCAGACCGAGGCGATCGCGGTGTCGATGCCGTCGTCGTCTGCGCCACCGCGCAGCAGCGCACGCAGATCGTGGCCCTGCTGGGCGAACAGGCAGGTGTAGAGCTTCCCCTCGGTCGACAGCCGCAGACGGGTGCAGCTCGAGCAGAAGGCCTGGGTGACCGAGGAGATCACGCCAATCTCGCCCGCGCCGTCCTTGTAGCGCCAGCGCTCGGCGACTTCACCTTCGTAATTGGGGTCGACCGATTCCAGCGGAAACAATCGGTCGATGCGCGCGACGATCTCGCGCGAGGGCAGCACTTCGTCCATCTTCCAGCCGTTGGAGCTGCCGACGTCCATGAACTCGATGAAGCGCAGGATGTGACCGCTGTGGCGGAAATGGCTCGCCATCGCTTCGATGCCTTGGTCGTTGGTGCCGCGCTTGACGACCATGTTCACCTTGACCGGACCCAGCCCGGCGTCATGCGCCGCGGCGATGCCTTCGAGCACGCGCGAAACCGGGAAATCGGCGTCGTTCATGCGCCGGAAAGTCTCGTCGTCGAGCGCATCCAGGCTGACGGTCACGCGGTGCAGACCGGCCGCCTTCAAACGGCGTGCCAGCTTGGGTAGCAGCACGCCGTTGGTGGTGAGCGTCAGCTCGACACCCTGGAGCTGCGCCAGCATGCCGATGAGCCGGTCCACGTCCTTGCGCAGCAGTGGCTCGCCGCCGGTGATGCGAATCTTGCGCACGCCGAGCGCGACTGCCCGGCGTGCGACGCGGGTGATCTCCTCGAAGCTGAGGAGCTCCTGGCGCGGGAGGAAGGTGTAGTCGTCGCCGAACACTTCGCGCGGCATGCAGTAAATGCACCGGAAGTTGCAGCGGTCCGTCACCGAAATGCGCAGATCGCGCAGGCTGCGGCCGCGGCGATCGAGCGGCGCAGTCCCGCCCGCACGATAGGTGTCGCCACCGGTCAGGGGGAGAGGCGTCGCCGCTTCATGGATGGGAATCACTTTCATGGGAAAACGGCGCTTGTCATTCCAGGTGCCGGCATGGTGCGTAAGGTGGTGGAGCTGCGCCTTGTCCGGCGTCAACAGGCTGCAGTCGGGTGGGGTACACGCAGCGTCGACCCGTTCGCCGCCGATTGATTCGATTATCGACAGCGCTTCCGTCGCACGCAAGGCGCTTGCCCTGCGTGGCGCTTGGGGGTAAAGATGGCAACGACGACACGGCGTACCGCCAGCCTTTCCCGGCACCCGGAGAACAGAACAACATGGCCGATCTTGCGCCGCTCCCAGCAACCGCCCTGCGCGCGAGTTGCGATCCTTCACAGTTCGATTTCGATTCCACTGCCGCGCTGGCGGACCACGCGGGCGATCTGGGCCAGGCGCGCGCTGTCGAGGCGCTGCACTTCGGCCTGGCGATGGGCCACAGCGGGTATCACGTCTTCGTGCTGGGAGAACCCGGCAGCGGCAAGCACGCGACCACCTTCCGCCTGCTGCGCGCGCGCGCAGCCACCGAGCCGGTGCCGCCCGATCTGTGCTACCTGCACAACTTCGACGAGCCGCTGCACCCGCGCCTGCTGACCCTGCCTGCCGGACGTGGCGCCTTGCTGCGGGCTCAGATGCAGACCTTCATCCGCGAACTGGGGCCGGCGGTCGAATCCGCGCTCGGCAGCGACACTCACAGCGACCGCGTGGAGTCGCTGCAAAACAACCACAAGGCGCGCGAGGACGGCGCCCTGCGCGAGCTGGGACAGGCTTGCGGTGCCGAAGGCATCTCGCTGCTGCAGACACCGGAGGGCTTCGTGTTCGCGCCGTCGCGCGATGGAGAAGTCCTGTCGCCCGACGCCTTCGATGCACTCCCGCAGGGCGAGCGCGATGATATCGAGGCGCGGGTGAGCGGCTGGAGCGACAAGCTCGAGGATCTGCTGAACGAATTCCCCGGCTGGCGCAAGGCCCTGCGCGAAGCGATCGCCCGCGCCGAGCAGGAAGCACTGGGCCCGGCCGTTGCACACCTGTTGCGCGAGGTGCGCGAGCGACACGCAGACCTGCCCGAAGTGCTGGGCTTTCTGGATGCCGTCAGCAAGGACGTGCTCGAGAACGCGGTCAATGGCATTCCGCAGGAAGAAGAGGAAGAGGAGGCGACCGAGCCGGACGACACCACGCGCTTCCACCGCTACCAGGTGAAGCTGCTGGTCGATCACGCCGCATCGCAGGGCGCACCGGTGGTGTTCGAGAACAACCCGGGCTACGGCAACCTGATCGGTCGCGTCGAGCACATCGTGCAGCAGGGCGCCCAGGTCACGCACTTCAACATGATCCGTGCCGGGGCATTGCATCGCGCCCTCGGCGGCTACCTCGTGCTCGATGCGGAACGCCTGCTGACCCAGCCGTTTGCCTGGGAAGGTCTCAAGCGCAGTCTGCGCAGCGGCGAGATCCGCATCGAACCGCCCGCCGAGGCGCAGGGCTGGAGCGGGGCGCTGACGCTGGAGCCAGAGGCTGTGCCGTGTGCGGTAAAGGTGGTGCTGATCGGCGACCGCGAGCTGTATTACCTGCTGATGGAGAACGACCCCGAGTTCGCCGACCTGTTCAAGGTCGCGGCCGATTTCGAGGACGATCTGCCGCGCACGCGGGACAACGAATATGAGTACGCACGTCTCATGGCGCTGCTGGCTCGAGGCGCGAACCTGTTGCCGATCGACCGCAGCGGGGTGGCGCGCCTGATCGAGGAGGCGGCACGGCTGGCCGAGGATGCCTGCAAGCTGTCGCTCAACACGCGTGCCTTGTCCGACCTGATGCGCGAGGCCGACCACCACGCCCGGCTCACTGGTCGTGACAGCACCGGTCGCACCGAAGTCGAGGCGGCGATTGCCGCTCGCGCGCGGCGCTGCAGCCGCTACCCGCAGCGCGTGCTCGAATCCATGCTGGACGGCACGACCCTGATCTCCACCCACGGCGAGCGTGCCGGCCAGATCAACGGCCTGGTGGTGGTGGAACTGGCGGGTGAGCGCTTCGGCTATCCGGTGCGCATCACCGCGACGGTGCGTCTGGGCGAGGGCGACGTGGTGGACATCGAACGCGAGGCCGAACTCGGCGGCGCGATCCACTCCAAAGGCGTGATGATCCTGTCGGCCTTCCTCGCTGCCCGCTATGCGCGCCACCAGCCGCTGTCGTTGTCGGGCAGCCTGGTCTTCGAGCAGTCGTACGGCATGGTGGAGGGCGATTCGGCCTCGCTGGCCGAGCTGTGCGCGCTCCTGTCGGCGCTCGCCCAGGTGCCCATCCAGCAGCGCTTCGCGATCACCGGTTCGGTGAATCAGTTCGGTGAGGTGCAGGTGATCGGCGGCGTCAATGAGAAGGTCGAAGGTTTCTTCGACCTGTGCAAGGCGCGCGGACTGGACGGCAGGCACGCCGTCGTTATTCCCGCTGCCAGCGTGCGCCACCTGATGCTGCGCGACGACGTGGTGCAGGCGGCGCGCGACGGTCTGTTCCACATTCACGCCATCCGCACGGTGGACGAGGCGATGACGGTGCTGACCGGTATCCCGGCCGGCGAACCCGACGCCAAGGGCGTCATCCCGCGCGGCACGCTGAACCACAAGGTGGCATCCGTTCTGGCCGAAATGACCGCCGCGCGCCGCGCCCACGATGATGCCGAAGGCCACAAACCGCTCGGCCACCAGCATCGGCAGCGTCATGGGGCATCATGATCCGGGCCTGTGAGCGGTGAAAAACAAAAATGGCTGATCACCTTGTGGTGATCAGCCATTTTTGTTTCTGGCTCCCCGACCTGGGCTCGAACCAGGGACCTACGGATTAACAGTCCGGCGCTCTACCGACTGAGCTATCGGGGAAAAACTCGGTTGTATTGCTGACTTGCTGTTCCCGGAGAAACACCAAGTTCTGAAAACTTGGCTCCCCGACCTGGGCTCGAACCAGGGACCTACGGATTAACAGTCCGGCGCTCTACCGACTGAGCTATCGGGGAACAGAGGCGCGCATTCTAGGTAGTACGCGCGCTTTCGTCAAGGAAGCGGCGATGATTTTTGTCATCGCCGGCATTCCCGTCCGGTCAGGCCTTCACGACCTGGCCGATTGCCTTGGCAACGTAGCCGATGTTCTTCGAGTTCAGCGCCGCCAGGCAGATGCGGCCGGTGGACACGGCGTAGATGCCGAACTCGCTCTTCAGCATCTCGACCTGCGCGGCGCTGAGGCCGGTGTAGGAGAACATGCCGCGCTGCTTGATGACGAAGGAGAAGTCCTGCGCCACACCGGCGGCCTTGAGCTGCTCCACCAGGCCGGTGCGCATCGCACGGATGCGGTCACGCATGCCGCCCAGCTCGTCTTCCCACATCTGGCGCAGTTCGGTCGAGTTCAGCACCGCGGCAACGATGGCGCCGCCGTGGGTCGGCGGGTTGGAATAGTTGGTGCGGATCACGCGCTTGAGTTGCGACAGTACGCGAGCCGACTCGTCCTTGCTGGCGGTAATGATGGACAGCGCGCCGACACGCTCGCCATACAGCGAGAAGCTCTTCGAGAACGAGCTGGAGATGAAGAACTGCAGGCCGCTGGCCGAGAAGGCGCGCACCGCGACGGCGTCCTGCTCGATGCCGTCGGCAAAGCCCTGGTAGGCCATGTCCAGGAAGGGCACCAGGCCGCGGGCACGGCAGACGTCGACCACGTCGTTCCACTGTGCGTCGCTCAGGTCGGCGCCGGTGGGGTTGTGGCAGCAGGCGTGCAGCACGACCACCGAGCCCGGTTGCAGCGAGTCGAGCTTGGCCTTCATCGCGGCGAAGTTCACGCCACGGGTCTCGGGCTCATAGTACGGGTAGTTCTCGACCGGGAAGCCGGCGGCTTCGAACAGGGCGCGGTGGTTCTCCCAGCTCGGGTCGGAGATATACACGGTGGCGCCGGGCAGCAGGCGCTTGATGTAGTCGGCGCCGATCTTCAGCGCGCCGGTGCCGCCCAGCGCCTGGGCCGTGACGACCTTGCCGTCGGCGATGAGGGCGGAATCCTTGCCGAAGAGCAGGTTCTGCACCGCATTGTTGTAGGCGGCAGGACCTTCGATCGGCTGGTAGCCGCGCGCGGGGGCGGCCTCGAGGCGGACCTTCTCGGCGCTGCGGACGGCGGCGAGCAGCGGGATCTTGCCGTTGTCGTCGTAATAGACGCCCACGCCGAGGTTGACCTTTTCAGCACGGGTGTCGGCGGCGAAGGCCTCGTTCAGGCCAAGGATCGGGTCACGGGGCGCCATCTCGACGGCGGCGAAGATCGAAGCGGACATATCGACTCCAGTTGTTCCAGTTGTGCTGGCGTGTCTGCGCGCCTCGGGCCGACGGTGAGCCGTGCCTTGCGGCGCGATTTGGGAAATAATCGCTGCTTTCGCGTGCGAGCACCGGCTTGGTGCAGGCGGTCGAAAAAACAAGCGGAAATTTTAGCATGGCGAGTCAAGGCAGTAGCGCGACGAAGCAACCCGAAGGTGCGCCGGGCAGCGGGGCACAGGTGCTCACCTTCGAGGGCAGCCCCTTCCGCCTGCACCAGCCCTTTCCACCCGCGGGGGACCAGCCCGAGGCGATCCGCCTGCTGTGCGAAGGGGTGGAAGACGGGCTGATGTACCAGACCCTGCTCGGCGTCACCGGCTCGGGCAAGACCTACACCATGGCGAACGTCATCGCCCGCATGGGGCGCCCGGCCCTGGTGCTGGCGCCGAACAAGACGCTGGCCGCGCAGTTGTATGCCGAGTTCAAGGAGTTCCTGCCGGAGAACGCAGTCGAGTATTTCGTCAGCTACTACGACTACTACCAGCCCGAAGCCTACGTGCCGTCGCGCGATCTCTTCATCGAGAAGGACTCGTCGATCAACGAGCACATCGAGCAGATGCGGCTGTCGGCGACCAAGAGCCTGATGGAGCGGCGCGACGTGGTGATCGTGGCGACGGTGTCGTGCATCTATGGCATCGGCGACCCGGTCGATTACCACGCGATGATCCTGCACCTGCGCGAAGGCGAGCGCATGGCGCACCGTGACCTGATCCAGCGCCTGGTGGCGATGCAATACACGCGCGCCGACATCGACTTCCGCCGCGGCACCTTCCGCGTGCGCGGCGACGTCATCGACGTATTCCCGGCGGAAAACGCCGAGCTGGCGGTGCGCATCGACATGTTCGACGACGAGATCGAGCACCTGACGCTGTTCGATCCGCTGACCGGTCACCTCAAGCACAAGCTGGCGCGTTTCACCGTGTATCCCTCCAGCCACTACGTGACGCCGCGCGCCACCGTGCTGCAGGCGATCGAAGCGATCAAGGAGGAGCTGAAGGAGCGCGTGTCCGTATTCCAGCGCGAAGGCAAGCTCGTCGAGGCGCAGCGCATCGAGCAGCGCACCCGCTTCGACCTCGAGATGTTGAACGAGATGGGGTTCTGCAAGGGCATCGAGAATTACTCGCGCCATCTGTCCGGCCGCGGCCCCGGCGAGCCGCCGCCGACCCTGATCGACTACCTGCCGCCGGACGCGCTGCTGTTCATCGACGAGTCGCACGTCGCCATCGGCCAGGTGGGCGGCATGTACAAGGGCGACCGCTCGCGCAAGGAGAACCTCGTCGGCTACGGTTTCCGCCTGCCATCGGCGCTCGACAACCGGCCGCTGAAGTTCGACGAATTCGAGCGCCTGATGCCGCAGACCGTCTTCGTCTCCGCCACGCCGGCGAAGTACGAGGCAGAGCACCAGGGCCAGGTGGTGGAGCAGGTGGTGCGCCCGACCGGCTTGATCGACCCGGTGGTCGAGGTGCGCCCGGCGATGACGCAGGTCGACGACCTGCTCGGCGAGATCAAGAAGCGGCTGGACGTGAACGAGCGTGTGCTGGTCACCGTGCTGACCAAGCGCATGGCGGAGGACCTCACCGACTACCTCGCCGACAACGGCATCCGGGTGCGTTACCTGCACTCGGACATCGACACGGTGGAGCGCGTCGAGATCATCCGCGACCTGCGTCTGGGCGAGTTCGACGTGTTGGTGGGCATCAACCTGCTGCGGGAAGGCCTGGACATTCCCGAGGTGTCGCTGGTCGCGATCCTGGATGCGGACAAGGAAGGCTTCCTGCGCTCGGAGCGCTCGCTGATCCAGACCATCGGTCGCGCCGCGCGCCACCTGCACGGCACCGCCATCCTCTACGCCGACCGCATCACCGACTCGATGAAGGCGGCGATCGGCGAAACCGAGCGCCGGCGCCAGAAGCAGATCGCCTACAACGAAGCCAACGGCATCGTGCCCAAATCGGTCACCAAGCGCATCAAGGACATCATCGACGGTGTCTATGATTCGGACGGAGCGAAGCGCGATGCCGCACGCGTCGCCGAGAAGGATGCCGACTATGCGGTGATGGACGAGAAGGCGCTGGCGCGGGCGATCAAGCGCCTGGAGAAGGAGATGCAGGAACACGCCCGCAACCTGGAATTCGAGAAAGCCGCTGCAGCGCGCGACGAGCTGTTCAAGCTACGCCAGCGCGCGTTTGGCGCAGACCAGCACGGCAGCACATGAGGGAGAGAAAAATGACGAGGGTGCTTTTCGTATGCACCGGCAACATCTGCCGTTCGCCTACGGCAGAGGGTGTGGCGCGCCACTTCATCGAGGTAAGAGGCCTGAGTGACCGTGTCGTCGTCGATTCGGCCGGCACCAACGGCTACCACGTCGGCGAGGCGCCCGACCCGCGCACCCAGAAGGCGGCCCTGCGGCGTGGTTACGATCTGTCGAAATTGCGCGCGCGCAAGCTCGAGCAGTTCGATTTCCAGCGCTTCGACCTGCTGCTGGCGATGGACCATGGCCACCTCGACATCATGCGGCGCGCCTGCCCGGAACCCTACAAGAGCCGGTTGGGGCTGTTCATGCAGTATGCGCGCAACAGCGAGTTCGACGAGGTGCCCGACCCATACTACGGGGGGCCGATGGGTTTCGACGCGGTCCTCGACATGTGCGAGGACGCGGTTCAGGGCCTGCTCGAGGAGATCCTGAAGCGCGCCTGAGCTGCGTGCGGCCTCTGCGGCTGGAGCGCCGGTGCCGCAGCTGCGGCACCGGCGCTCTCCTTCGAGAGACGCTTCGACGCCCTCGGACGTCCGTCCGAGGGGGCCGGCTTACTTGTGCGTCTCGACCTGCTGCAGCGGCTCTTCCACGATCACCGGCGCGGGGCGCGGCTTGCGGCCGAGGCGAATGGGCGCTTCCGGCGCGCCGG
>JAFEFM010000117.1 GCA_018240585.1 Pseudomonadota bacterium | reverse complement strand
GCCCCAGGTGTCGAGCGCGGCGCGCAGCGGCTGGCACCACTTGGCGGCGTCGGCGAGGATCTGCGGGCCTTCGTTGGCGATGTCGCGGCCTTCGTTGCGGGCGAGCACCATGGCTTCCAGCGCGACGCGGTTGGCGGTGGCGCCGGCCTGGATGCCCATCGGGTGGCCGATGGTGCCGCCGCCGAACTGCAGCACGACCTCGTCGCCGAAGAGTTCGAGCAACTGATGCATCTGGCCGGCGTGGATGCCGCCGGAGGCGACCGGCATCACGCGCCTGATGCTGGCCCAGTCCTGCTCGAAGAACAGGCCGCGGGTGAGGTCCTGCTTCGTCACCGTGTCGCGGCAGACGTTGTAGAAGCCTTGCACCGTCATCGGGTCGCCCTCGAGCTTGCCCACCGCGGTGCCGGCATGCAGGTGGTCGACGCCGGCCAGGCGCAGCCACTTGGCGATCACGCGGAAGCTCACGCCGTGGTTCTTCTGCCGCGTGTAGGTGCCGTGGCCGGCGCGGTGCATGTGCAGGATCATGTCGTTGTCGCGGCACCAGTTGCTGATCGACTGGATGGCCGTCCAGCCGATCACGAGGTCGATCATGACGATGCACGAGCCGAGATCGCGGGCGAATTCGGCGCGCTTGTACATCTCCTCCATGGTGCCGGCTGTGATGTTGAGGTAGTGGCCCTTTGATTCGCCGGTCTGCGCGGCGGCCTGGTTCACGCCTTCCATGCAGTACAGGAAGCGGTCGCGCCAGTGCATGAAGGGCTGCGAGTTGATGTTCTCGTCGTCCTTGGTGAAGTCCAGCCCGCCGCGCAGGGCTTCATACACCACGCGGCCGTAGTTCTTGCCGGAGAGGCCGAGCTTGGGCTTCATCGTCGCGCCCAGCAACGGGCGCCCGTATTTCTCCAGGCGCTCGCGCTCGACGACGATGCCGGTCGGCGGGCCGCGGAAGGTCTTCACGTAGGCCACCGGCAGGCGCATGTCTTCCAGCCGCGCGGCCTTCAGCGGCTTGAAGCTGAACACGTTGCCGATGATCGAGGCGGTGAGGTTGGCGATCGAGCCTTCCTCGAACAGGTCGAGGTCGTAGGCCACCCAGCAGAAGTACTGGCCTTCCTGGCCGGGCACCGGGTCGATGCGGTAGGCCTTGGCGCGATACTTGTCGCAGGCGGTGAGGCGGTCGGTCCACACCACCGTCCAGGTGGCGGTGGAAGATTCGCCCGCCACCGCGGCGGCGGCCTCGATCGGATCGACGCCTTCCTGCGGGGTGATGCGGAAAACTGCGAGCACGTCGGTGTCCTTCGGCTCGTAGTCGGCATCCCAGTAGCCCATCTGGGCGTACTTCAG
>JAFEFM010000116.1 GCA_018240585.1 Pseudomonadota bacterium | reverse complement strand
GAACCTGCTGCGGCTTAACACGACCCGCAAGGCCAGCATCAAGTCCAAGCGCATGCTGGCTGCGACGATCGACGAATTTCGCGCCGAGTTGCTTGGGGTTATGACATGAAGGTGCGATTGCCCTGACCTTCAACTATGGGGTATTGAATTTCTACGGTACGACGGCAGCCTGTAACGCCGCAGGTCCGTACGACATCTATACGGGTACGGGCTGCGCCGGCGTCACCGCAAACGGCGACGCCTACAGTAGCCTCGATCACAACAAGGGCTCGGGCAAGCCGGACTTCCTCGTCTATTCACCCGACATGGATTTGTCGAAATTCGACCCCAGCGATCTGTTCGTGTTCACGGTCAACGTGGGCAACATTCCCGGGGGCCAGTCGTGCCTGGACAACCCCGCGACCACGAACAAGACCGAAAACATCGGCTGCAACACCAACGGCGGAGAGGAGTTCGGCATCGTCGGTGCATTTGCTCCGAACAACCACAACGTGCCTGAACCCGCACCTCTGGCACTGGTGTCCGCGGGCCTTGGCGCGCTCGCTTGGGGATCTCGTCGCCGTCGGCAAGACTGACGACTCATTCGCGCGAAAAACCAAAGAGCCCGAGCAATCGGGCTTTTTTCTTGGTTCATCACGCCTATCCAGGGATAGGCCGCCTTGATCTTCAAGACGCCCGATCGTCCGCGCAGGCAAGGTCCGCGATCAGTCCGGTCAAAAAGCAGCAGGAGCTCACCCGGGGGCTTGGGTGCCAACCGCTCCCGCTTCAGAGCCGCTTGTCATGGTCTTGCCGCTGGCGAACGCATGAGTTGCTGCAGGCTCTGCCGCACCGAGCGCGACGAGGGAGGCTTGCATCGCCCGACGCGACACAGAAAGGCCATGCCCGTACTCGGTCCCGCGCCGGTGATATCCTCCATGTAGGAGGTTGCGGCCAATGCCTCGCGATCGATGGCTGGAAGGGCGGACAAGCTGCGGCCTGCGCGCACGTACCAGCGAAAAATCACCGGCGTCATTTCAGGCTGCAAGTGCAAGCCCTGCGCCGTTGCGGTCAGCCACAAGCGCTGCAGCGCCACTCCCGCGCCGACGAAATCTTCGACCGCCTCCAGGTGCTTATCCGTCCGAAGCAGGACATGGGAGGCGCAAAAGATCGCCGGCAGCACATCGAGCTGGATCCGCGGGGCGATCGTGCCTCCCAGGTACTTGTTGAAGAATTGGACGCGCTCCCAGCTCTCCATCACCCAGCTCATCAGCTTTGCGGTGAGCGGATCGACCCCGACCGCCTGCTCCGGAATTCGATCAGTGCTGTACCGCGCCCCCCACTCGATGATTTCCTTATGGACCTGATAGGCTTCCGGGCAGGTCAACCTGATGTGGGCGCTGTCCCAGAGCAGCCTAGCAACCCGCCATCGCGCCCCAAACGACTCGAAGAATTGAACGCTGAAGCGTTCTCCCGGTGCCTGTGCAAGGGCTGCACGCTGCTCCGTCGTGAGCGGGGTCATGCGCATCTGACGGCGCTGTACGACACGGCTCTCGATGTGTGGCAACAGTGGATCAGGGGCAAGCTCACGAACCGGCTCGAATCGCACGTCGTAGATCGGCGCAGCGGCCGGCGTGCCAGTCCGCGTCGACCATGTCGCTCGCAAGCCGTGACCACTGGCCGCAATGCGCATGGTCTCCAGCAATGCCCCATGCGCCATATGGCTGGCATGCCCGTCGAAATCGTATACGCACCAATCGCGCGTATCGTTGCCGTGGATGGCGACATGATCGTCCGCCATGATCTCGAAGCGCCAAGGCTGGGTGTTGTCGCCGCTGGGCGCCCAGCGCGCGAGGTCCAGGATCTGCCGCAGAACGTCCTTACTCAGCATGCTTTGCACCTGCCTCCTTCATGCGCCGCAACTGCCCGCGCGCGATCCATAAGCCGATGCGCTGCAACGGGTTGCGGTTGCCACCAGGCCGCCAGGTGCGGACGAGGCGATTGCGGTAGGCGTCGAATTGATAGCCGCGCGGAGCACTGATGACACCGCCGCGATCCAGCAGGATCTTGAGCGCCTCGGTCGCAGTGACGCCCGCACACAACTGGCACGCCGCGATCGTCGATGGACCGCGGCGCTCTTCGAGATTGACTCTGGACGGATCGACGAGGTAGCCACGCTGCAGCATTCCCGGCGAGAGCCCGAACAGGAACCGGATCCCCATTTCCTCCTCGTTGCAGCCCTCGAGGCAGAAGTACTCCTCGAACGACATGCCCCCAGGCATAAATACGAGTACCGCGGTCCCCATCCCGAGCGGAGCCGCGGTGATCGCCGGGATGCCGAGCCGCCGGCACGCCGCGAACGTAGCCCTGCGCGCAGCGAACGCGAAAAAGTCGAGGGAGTCGACATAAAGGTCTGCATCGCGGAGAAAATCGTCGAGATTGTCTTGCGACACTCCGTCGGGAAAGCGCCGGATGTCGAGATCTGGATTGATCTGCAGCGCCATGTCCGAGAGAACATCGACCTTGGGTCTGCCGATCGTGGCCAGGGTGGCGCCGGCCTGACGATTGAAGTTCGCGATGTCGAAACGGTCGAAATCCGAAATGGTGAAGGCGCCAATGCCGAGGCGGGCAAGCGTCAGAAGATGCCCCCCCCCGACACCGCCCATCCCGGCGATGGCCACTCGCTTGGATCGCAACGCCTCCTGTTCCTTCGTGGTCACCCAGCCGATGTTGCGTGAAAACGCTTCGTCATACTCGAATCTTGCGCTCATGCACCCCACCTGCCTCTATGGATCGAGCCTCCCGCGAGGCTATCATGGGCATCATTCTACAGAAGCGACTGCCGAACTCCGCGCCATGATCGACTCCTTGCTCCAAACGGGAACGCTCGCTGCCCGCAATCTTGT
>JAFEFM010000115.1 GCA_018240585.1 Pseudomonadota bacterium | reverse complement strand
TGCCCGAGGGCATGCCGGGGGCCGGTGGCTACCGCGAGCACGACATCCTGGTCGTGACCGAGAACGGCGCCGAAAACATCACCGGCTTCCCGTACGGCCCCCAGCACAACATCATCAAGCGCTGAACCGGCATGACTCGCTCATGCAAGGCCGGAGTGCCGGCCGTGCATGAGCGAGCACCGCGCCGCAAGCGTCCGCACGAAGACACTCTTTGCTATTGAAGATGCGCTTGCGCGGCTGCCGGGATCACCGTCGCCAATTGCGTGCTCACGGCCGCAATTAGATGGCGTTCAGAAAACAGGCGATGATGAAATGCGCCTGAATGATGATAATTCAAAGACAGCTCTGTCCGGACGGCCAAGCAGGCACGGCGGATAGAAGGGCGACTCAAGTCAAGGAGACAAGCTGCAAATGAAAAGTGTTCACATTTCCGAGCTCGCCTGGCCCGAATACGATGCCAGAGTCCGTGACGGCAAAACCCCTGTACTGATTCCAGTCGGGGCGCTTGAACAGCACGGCCCGCACATGTCGATGAACCCGGACGTGCTGCTGCCGACGGCGATTTCCGAGCGCGTTGCTGACCGCATCGGCGCCCTCGTCGCACCTCCGATCGCCTACGGCTACAAATCCCAACAGAAGAGTGGTGGCGGGAACCACATGCCGGGCACCACGAGTCTGGATGGCCTCACCGTAACCTCGACGATCCGTGACGTCCTGAAGGAACTTGCGCGGCATGGCGTGCGGCGGACGGTTCTCGTCAATGGCCATTACGAGAATTCAGCATTCATCGTCGAAGGCGTCGATCTGGCCCAGCGCGAATTGCGCTGGGATGGCATCCGCGATTTTTCGACGGTGGTGTTGTCGTACTGGGATTTCGTCACGCAGGAGGCCATCGACGCCATCTACCAGGGCGAATTTCCCGGCTGGGCGGTCGAGCACGGCGGCGTTCTGGAGACTTCGCTGATGCTCCATCTGCATCCCCACCTGGTCGACATGGAGAAGGTCTGCGATCACGCGCCGGCCCAGTTTCCGCCCTACGACTTCTTCCCGGTCAAGCCGGAATGGACACCTGCATCCGGGTGCCTGTCGTCGGCGAAGCGTGCGAGCGCGCAGCATGGTCAGACGCTGCTCAAAGTGTGCGTCGACGGCATCAGCCGCGAATTGGCGCGCGCGTTCGACTGAATGCTCGCGGCCCCGCGCCGCGCCGAACACCGAATCGGAATCGGCCCTGCCCGTATTGAAAAACGCGGGCGGGGCCGATTGCCGTTCACCTTCAGGCCGAACTTTCCAGTGAGATTCGGGATGTCGCCACCGCGACAGGCGGTGTCGATATAAGGAAATGCTTCAGGGCGCTGGATTTCCATACTTCCTCCGTCGAATTCGCAAATTAAAAAAGAAAATCAAGCGAATTCGCCAGTGACGCCGGCTGACGTCTGGTGATCCGAAATCGACGAGGAGGATGTTGCACACACCTGCAAACGCCTGTCCAACCATGAGTAAGACTCCGGAAGGCGATACAAGCGCTGTCCGAGCACCTCGGCACCGGAAAATAAAACAATGAATTCAGACCAAAGGAAAGCGAATGAGCAGCAAGAAGATTGAACGGAAGCTTGGAGCCGGATTGCTGACCGGTTGCTGTGTTGCACTCGGAATCGCCGGTGGTGGCAGTGCCTTCGCAACGGAAAGCTGGCAGAACACCAATCTGACCGTCGGCTACACGACCCAGTCGAAAGCCGATCCAGTATTCGGCACCGGCACGGCCGACGAAAAAATGACCACCGTGCGTCTCGAACATTTCGGGGTTCATGAGTACGGCGACAACTATTTCTTCTTCGACACCTACCACGGCAAGAAGGTGGGCGGCGTGTTCGACGGCGTTGGGGCTGGCTCCTTTGGCGATACGGCAAGCGACCAATATTACGGCGTGTGGAATCCGCGTCTGAGCCTTTCCAAGATCACCGGTGCGAATCTGTCGCTGGGCTTCATCCAGGACGTGTATCTGGCGGCGCGCCTGGAGCGCGGCTCGTATGCCAATTTTCGCGCCAATAATTTCGGCATCGCCTTCGACCTGAAGGTTCCCGGTTTCAGCTTCTTCGAGACCGACTTCTATGCACGTGGTGCCCGCTTCACCGGCGATGACGGAAGCACCACGCGGACGCTGTTCTGGCGCACGTTCGCGATGCTGCCTTTCGAGATCGGCGGCTACAAATTCGTCTGGTCGCCGCTGCTGCTTGTTAACTTCAACAACAAGGAACGGGAAACCACCGTCTTCGTGCAGCCCGACTTGTGGTTGAAGCTCAATTCGCATTTTGATGTCGGCTACCGTCACGAATACGCTACTTACAGCAAGACGGTGGGCGAGGGTGGCGGCACCTACTCGCGCACTACGCCGACGCTGTTGGTACGTTGGAATTTCTGACTTTCCTGCTGGCGATGATTGGTCCGCGGCACTGACACGTGGTGTGGGGCCCGGTCGATGGTGCGTCGGCACTGTCGTGTGGGGGCCAGAGAACTGCCAGGGCAGTCGCGGCCATCCGAACGTGCATGGGCGGCAACGGTGTCCGTATGGCCTCCTCGCACCCGCCAATCTCTCGTGATCACCAGCAACCGGAAATTGCGCCGCAATGACCAGGCGCTTCGTATCAAGGAGGTCTCGACCAAAGTCAATCGTTGAAAGGAATGCCGCGGGGCGATCTCACCGATTCCTTCAAACGGAAGGTTGATATCGCTCGGATCGAATACGCGAGTTATAAGAATTATTGGAGACACAGAAAATGAGCAACCATGGTAGCGACGCTGCTGACCTTGAAGAGATGCTGCAACCGATCCCCGAGCATCGGCGAACCAAATGTGTGTGGGGGCAGTTTTGGATCTGGTCGGGGGCAAACGTTGCGCCCATCAACTGGATTCTGGGCGCACTCGGGATAAATCTTGGACTCTCGCTCGCAGACACGATTACCGTCCTGGTGGCCGGCAACCTGCTTGGAATGCTTGGCTTTGGCGCCTTCGTGCTGCTTGGGCAACGAACTGGCGTCACCGGGATGGTGCTTTCCCGCGCTGCCTTCGGTCGATATGGGGCATACCTGCCGGCCGCCATCCAGGCATCGCTGGCAGTCGGCTGGTCGGCGGTGAATACCTGGATCATTCTTGATCTGGTAATGGCACTTTTCGGGCAGCTTGGCTGGGTGGATCCAACCGCGGAGAATTTCTGGTGGCGTCTGTCAACGGCGGCGACCATCATGACCACCCAGGTCGTGATTTGCTACATCGGGTATCGGGCAATCGCAGCCTTCGAGAAATGGACTGTACCGCCTACCGTGTTGGTGCTGGTGGCGATGAGCGTTGTTGCCTGGACTCAGTTCGATATCAACTGGGCCTATGC
>JAFEFM010000114.1 GCA_018240585.1 Pseudomonadota bacterium | reverse complement strand
TGCAGGTGCAGGCGGCCGTGGCGCGCTGCGCTGGCGGGCGGGGCATAGAGCGGGTCGCCGAGGATGGCGTGGCCGATGGACATCAGGTGCACGCGCAACTGGTGCGAGCGGCCGGTGACCGGCTTTAGTTCCACCCGCGACGTGGCGTCGGCGCCAGTGCCACTGCGGCTCACGACGCGATAGCGCGTCAGCGCGCGGCGGCCGTGGATGGCGTCCACGATCTGGCGCGGGCGGGCGTGCGGGTCCTCGCGCAGCGCCAGGGCGATTTCGCCCTCGTCCTGCGCCAGATGGCCATGGGTCAGCGCGACATACTGCTTGCTCACCACCCGCTGCTCGAAGGCGAGGCTCATGCGGCGCAGCATCTCCGGTCCGCGTGCGAACAGCACCAGGCCGGAGGTCGCCATGTCCAGCCGGTGCACGATCAGCGCGTCCGCGTGCAGGTGGCGGATGCGTGCGGCCAGGCAGTCCTGGCGGCCCTCGCCGCCGGCGGGCACGGACAGCAGGCCGGCGGGCTTGTCGGTGACGATGATGAAGTCGTCGGCGTACAGGATCGTGGGGGCGAAGTCGGTCATGGCGCGCGAGTGTGAGTGCGTGCGTGCCGTGTTGTCGAGAATTGAAGGAAAATGGCGGCTTCGCCGGGCGGCCCAGCCTGCCCGTCAAGGATTCTTTGTTCAGGAAGCGACCATGCTGCAGAAATTACCCGCCTTCGAGGGCGTGAAGGGTCCCGTCGTCGTGATCGTCATGGACGGCTACGGCATTCCGAAGCACGACGTCGGCAGCGCGATCAATGCCGCGCGCAAGCCGACGCTCGACCGCCTGTTCGCCCAATATCCGAACATTGCGCTGCGCGCCCATGGCACCGCGGTGGGCATGCCTTCGGACGACGACATGGGCAACTCGGAAGTCGGCCACAACGCCATCGGCGCCGGCCAGGTGTATGCGCAGGGCGCGGCGCTGGTCGCCAACGCGATCGCCGAAGGCGCGATCTGGCAGGGCGAGGCCTGGCAGCAGATCGTCGCCGGCGCCAAGGCCGGAGCGAACGGAAAAGCGGGCGTGCTGCACTTCATCGGCCTGTTCTCCGACGGCAACGTGCATAGCCACATCGACCACCTGAAGGCGATGGTGCTGCGCGCGAAGGAAGAGGGCGTGGCGACGGTGCGCATCCACGCGTTGCTCGACGGCCGCGACGTGCCGGAGACCAGCGCGCTGGACTACGTGGTGCCCTTCGAGGCCTTCCTGCAGGAGGTCAGCAGCGGCGGCTTCGACGCCCGCATCGCCTCCGGCGGCGGCCGCCAGTGCATCACCATGGACCGCTATGACGCCAACTGGCCGATGGTGGCGCGCGGCTGGCGCACCCATGTGCTGGGCGAAGGCCCGCAGTTCGCCAGCGCGACCGACGCAGTGAAGGGCCTGCGCGAGAAGCATCCCGGCACCATCGACCAGGACCTGCCCGAGTTCGTCATCGCTGACGGTGGCAAGCCGATCGGCACCATCGAGGACGGCGATTCGGTCGTCCTATTCAACTTCCGCGGGGACCGCGCGATCGAGATCACCCGCGCCTTCGTCGAGGAAGATCTCACCGAGTTCGACCGCGTGCGCCATCCACGCGTCACCTATGCCGGCATGCTGCAGTACGACGGCGACCTGCAACTGCCCAAGCGCTTCCTGGTGGCCCCGCCGGCGATCAAGGACACCTCGGGCGAGTGGTTCAGCAAGATGGGCCTGGCCCAGTTCGCGTGCTCCGAGACGCAGAAGTTCGGTCACGTCACCTACTTCTGGAACGGCAACCGCTCGGGCAAGTTCGACGGGGAAACCTGGCAGGAAGTGCCGAGCGACGTCGTGCCCTTCGAGCAGCGGCCGTGGATGAAGGCGGCCGAGATCACCGACGCACTGGTCGCCGCACTGCAGTCCGGCCAGTACAAGGTGCTGCGCTGCAACTACGCGAACGGCGACATGGTCGGCCATACCGGCAACTTCCGCGCCGCGACGATGGCGATCGAGGCGGTGGACCTGGCGCTGTCGCGCCTGCTGCCGGCGATCGACGCCGCGGGCGGTGTTGCGCTGATCACCGCCGACCACGGCAACGCCGACGAGATGTTCGAGCTCGACAAGAAGACGAAGCAGCCCGCGCTGAACAAGGACGGCTCTTACAAGGCCAAGACCGCGCATACGCTGAACCCGGTGCCGCTGATCCTGTACGACAACGTCAGCGGGGGCAGGCTGGGCCTGCAGCAGACCGACACCGCCGGCCTGTCGAACATTGCCGCGACGGTGGCGAATCTGGTCGGCCTGGAAAAGCACCCGAAGTGGGACGACAGCCTGCTGGTGGTGAAATGAAGCAGTGCGTCGCACAGTCAGGAGGTTCGCCAGCATGATTTTCTTCCGTCTCTCCCTCCCCGGTGTCGCAGCCCTCGTGCTTGCGGCCTGCTCGACGCCTCAGTCCGCGCCGCCGGTGGCGCAGACGGCGCCGGCCGCCGGCGGCTATGTGCAGCGCAACGGTCAGTTCGAGTTCAGCCTGGCGAGCGGCGATTACCGCTGCGAACTGGGGGTGAAGCTACAGCTCAGCCGCGAGGTCCGCGAGCAGGTGAACCAGCGCATCCGGCTCGCCTGGGACGGACGCGACTACGACCTGGAACGCGATCCGTCACATTCCGGGCTGCCGCGCTTCGAGGATGCAGCGAAGAGCCTGGTGTGGATCGACCTGCCGTGGAAAGGGCTGCTGCTCGATGGCAAGACTCACAAGCCGATCGCCAACGAATGCCGGCCGGCGTGAAATCGGCGATTGCGCGCTGACAACCCGCCCTTGCGCCGCGGCCAGCAGCGCTGGCGGGTGCGGGCAGGGCGATGAGTCTTGCATTCAGGCGGCGCGCCCAAAAAAGCGCCGGAACCAGCCGGCGCCCTGGGTCTGCTGCTTTTCGGCGATGACGCCGATCATCTTCGACTTCACCGCGCCCACGTAGTCGGCGTCGTCGCGCTTGATGTGGTTCACCAGCCAGGTGGTGAGCAGGCGCAGCAGTTCGCTGCCGACGTCGTCGCCGAGCCGATGGCGCTCGACGTATTCATTCACCCGGCGTGCAAAGAGGTCGTGCACCCGCTTGTGTGCCTTGCAGAAAGGATAGCCGGCGTCTTCCTGCAGGCTTTCCTCGAAGGCGAAGTGCGACATCGTGTAGTCGACGAGATCGTCCAGCGTGCGCGCGATCGCCGTGCGGTCATGGCCGGCGTTGGCGATCTCGAGGTCGTTGATGTAGTCGACGATGCGCCGGTGCTGCTTGTCGATGACGTCGATGCCGGTGTCGAGTTCGGGGTTCCACTGGATGGGCACGCTGCTTTCCTCCTTCCTGGCCGCAGCCACGAACGGCGCGGCATAGGCTGAAAGCATAGTCGGGGGAGCGTCGGCCCGGTTTGAACTACATCAACCAGGCTGCAATTTCCTTGGCACGGGTCCCCTGCCCGTCGCGCCGCCATGGCGTCGAAAGATCCGTCGTCCATGAGTTCCTGATGTTCATACCGTCGACGCGAGGCGCCGCTCGGCAGCAAGATTATTGCGCCGCAACAAGTAATTGATGTTGAAGGCTGCAACAAATAATTTCGGAACGACATGTCCACATCGAACATCACGTGAAGCGTCCGGCGGCGCTGGCCCGTGGATCGCCTGAATGGGGTGAAATGGCTTCAGACAAGGCTTTTAAGACATTCTGGGAGACCCCCCACAGTGGCCCGTGACCGCCCCGGCGATGCTGCGGGGAGAGTGTCAATTGAGTATCCTGGATGTCGGGCCAAAACAGGATTAATGAGGGGATAGAAAGATTCGTCGCGCGCTTTATTGCGACGCACCATGCTTTGCATTAATCTGCAGCTGTCTCCTCCACCCTCCTCCAAATGGTGTGGATTCAGCCCGGACCCTAAAGCGTCCGGGCTTTTTTTTGGTTCATTGCGCCGTGGGCGCTTCTTCCCGTGTGACGCACGAGGTGCGGGAGCTGCACGGTCGCGTCATCGACAGCCCGGACCGTCAAGCGGTCGCGCCTTCAGGGCTGCAGCCGGGTGTCGACGCGGATCTCGCCGGTAAGCAGCTTGTGCATCGGGCAGGCATTGGCGATCCGCAGCAATTG
>JAFEFM010000113.1 GCA_018240585.1 Pseudomonadota bacterium | reverse complement strand
GTTTCCCAATAATGTTGCGTCGCACGCTTGAACCGCCCGGTGCAAGGATTCGATCGACGCAGATCGATCGGCAGGAAAAGCCGTTGAGCTTTTCGCGCCCATCATAGAGGAGACAACGATGGCCGTACTCAATCGAATGGACTGGTATGACCTGGCCCGTTCCACCAACTGGACCCCGAAATACGTCACCGAGGACGAACTGTTTCCGCCCGCACTGTCGGGCGAATTCGGTCTGCCCCTGAGTGCCTGGGAACACTACGACGAGCCCTACAAGCAGACCTATCCGGAATACGTGAAAGTCCAGCGCGAAAAGGACGCCGGCGCCTATTCGGTGAAGGCGGCGCTGGAACGCAGCCGCATCTTCGAGAATGCCGACCCGGGCTGGAAGTCGGTGATGAAGGCGCATTACGGCGCGATCGCCCGCGGCGAATACGCAGCCGCCAGCGCCGAGGCGCGCATGATGCGATTCTCCAAGGCGCCGGGCATGCGCAACATGGCCACGCTGGGCTGCATGGACGAAATCCGCCACGGCCAGATGCAGCTCTATTTCCCCCACGAGCACGTGTCCAAGGACCGGCAGATGGACTGGGCCTTCAAGGCCTACGACACCAATGAATGGGCGATGATCGCCGCCCGCCACTTCTTCGACGACATCATGATGACGCGGGACGCGATCAGCGTTTCCATCATGCTGACGTTCAGCTTCGA
This sequence comes from Pseudomonadota bacterium, assembly GCA_018240585.1. Taxonomy (GTDB): domain Bacteria; phylum Pseudomonadota; class Gammaproteobacteria; order Burkholderiales; family Rhodocyclaceae; genus Thauera. The sequence continues at coordinate 2,278 of JAFEFM010000113.1, read as the reverse complement.
GACCGGCTTCACCAACATGCAGTTCCTCGGGCTGGCAGCGGATGCGGCCGAGGCGGGCGACCACACGTTCGCCAACCTCATCTCCAGCATCCAGACCGACGAATCGCGCCACGCCCAGATCGGCGGCCCGGCCCTCAAGGTGCTGATCGAGAACGGCCACAAGGCGGAAGCGCAGAAGCGTGTCGATATCGCGGTGTGGGGCGCGTGGAAGCTGTTCTCGGTGCTGACCGGTCCGATCATGGACTACTACACCCCGCTCGAGCACCGCAAGCAGTCCTTCAAGGAGTTCATGGAGGAGTGGATCGTCGCCCAGTTCGAGCGCGCCCTCACCGACATGGGCCTGGACCTGCCCTGGTACTGGGACATCTTCCTGAAGGACATCGGCCAGACCCACCACGGCATGCACCTGGGCTCCTACTTCTGGCGCCCGACCCTGTGGTGGAACCCGGCCGCCGGCGTCACCCCCGACGAGCGCGCCTGGCTGGAGGAGAAGTACCCCGGCTGGAACGACACCTGGGGCCAGTGCTGGGACGTGTTCATCGACAACGTGGTCGACGGCAACATGGCCATGACCTACCCGGAAACGCTGCCCTACGTCTGCAACATGTGCCAGCTGCCCATCCTCGGCGTGCCGGGCAAGGGCTGGGACGTGAAGGACTACCCCCTCGAATACAACGGCCGCCTGTACCACTTCGGCTCCGAGGTGGACCGCTGGGTGTTCCAGCAGGAGCCCGAGCGCTACGCCGGCCACCTCTCCATCGTCGATCGCTTCCTGGCCGGGATGATCCAGCCGATGGATCTGGGCGGGGCGCTGCAGTACATGGGCCTGGCCCCGGGCGAGATCGGCGACGACGCCCACAACTACGCCTGGGCCGAGGTCTACCGCGCCCTGCGCGAGACCCGCAAGGCGAGCTGATTTTCCACACAAGCCCCAGACGCGGCGCGCCCGCCAGGCCTGCTGCCGGCGCGCCGCGTGCGACACGAGGAGATTTACGACATGGCCCTTTTTCCGCTGACCTCCAATTTCGAGGGGGATTTCGTCCTGCAACTGGTGCCCGTGGATACGGAGAACACCATGGACGAGGTGGCTGCCGCGGCAGCCGTGCACTCCGTCGGGCGCCGCGTGCGCGACCGTCCGGGTCACATCCTGCGGGTGCGCCGCCACGGCGGCACCGAGTTCCTGCCGCGCACCCTGAAGGTGGCCGAGGCGGGGTTCAAGCCCACGGAGACCGTGGACATCATCTGGCAGGCCGCCTGACGAGCGGGCCGGATCGGGAGCAAGAGCATGAGTTTCACCAAGGTATGCACGGTCGATGACGTGTGGGAAGGCGAGATGGCCCCCTACACCGTCAATGGCCACGAGATCCTGCTGGTCTGCGCCGACGGCGGCGAGATCAAGGCCTTCCAGGGCATCTGCCCGCACCAGGACATCGCCCTGTCGGAAGGCAAGTTCGACGGCAACAAGCTGATCTGCCGCGCCCACCTGTGGCAGTTCGACGCCGGCACCGGCCAGGGCATCAACCCCGACGACTGTGCGCTCGCGAGCTATCCGGTGCGCATCGACGGCGACGACGTCTTCGTCAGCACCGAAGGCGTCGAGCCCCTGTTCGCCCACAGTTGAGCGCCGCTGCAGGCGACACCCATTCACAAGGACACGAGCATGAGCACTGCAACTTCGGCGCAGGCCTATCACAACAACCTGGTCGGCCCGGTGATGCGCCCCGGCGACCTGGCCCAGGCGGTCATCGAGGCCGCCAGGGTGGACAACCCGGGCAAGGACATCTTCGTGGATGACAAGCGCGCCTACATCCGCATCCATGCCGACCAGGAAATGATCCTACGCCAGGCCACCATCGAGGAGGAACTGGGGCGGCCGTTCCGCATGAACGACCTGGAGGTGGACCTGAGCTCCTTCGCCGGCCAGATCGAGAGCCGCGACGACCAGATCCGCTTCTATTTCAACAAGACGCTCTGAGCGGCCGCAGACCGCCACCCCCGACAAGAACGACACGAGGAGACACCGATGTCCGAGATTCAAGTCCTGAAGCCCCAGAAGACCTGGAGCCACCTGGCCGCCCGCCGCCGCAAGCCGAGCGAGTACGAGATCGTCAGCACCAACCTGCACTACAACGACAAGCGCCCCGACTCGCCGTACGAGCTGGACCCGAACATGTTCATGAACCAGTGGTACAAGAAGAACACCTTCGGTACCGCGCTGAAGCATGACGACTGGAACGCCTTCCGCGATCCGGACGAGGTGGTCTACCGCACCTACAAC
>JAFEFM010000112.1 GCA_018240585.1 Pseudomonadota bacterium | reverse complement strand
CGAACCAGCGGGCAAAATGTTCCATCGCCGACCGCTCGTGAGCCCGGAGCAACGGAACGCGGCTGGCCCAAAACAAAACGGGCCAGGCCCGTGAAGACCTGACCCATTGACTTGTTTGGCGCGCCAGAGAGGATGAAACTGGGCACTGGATCGAGGTGTTTTCCGTTGTGTAGGTGCAGATGCAAATGTCTCTCAGCAGACGGAGAACGTCCGCCGGAAAACGTCCGCCTGCCGGCGGCATGTAACGCATTGCATACCGCGGTGAACCACTCGCAAGGCGATCGTTAAACAAAACCCTTGCTTGGCCGGGGCTGCGGGAACGCCACGCAGAACGTGACGGACAGCATATCGTTCATTCACGAGCGACACCACCAAGCTCCGGCCACTCGACTAAGACCGGACCGTCTGTCGACCGAATCGATTCATCTAACCATGTCAGGCTTTCGCCCACCCCCAGCACGGATCTCAAACCGCACTCCCACAGCACAACGACTCGCCACCCCAATGCAAGGATCTCGGAAACGTTGCGACGATCGCGAGCGATGTTCTGCTCAAACTTGTGCTGCCAACGCTTCGCGTTAGTCGCAGGTCTAGTGGCGAAACGACACCCGGGATGTTGGTGCCAGAAGCATCCATTAACAAAGATCACGACCTTCCATTTAGGAAGAACAATATCAGGCTTTCCCGGAAGAGATTTCTCATGCAAACGGAAACGGAATCCTTTGCCATGGAGAAAACGGCGGACGGCAATCTCAGGGCGAGTATTTTTACCCCTGATTCCAGCCATCATCCTCGACCGAGTTGCGTTGCCGACTATGTCCACCATCACTTTGGGGCTATGCACAGAATCCTGGAACCGGATCGGTCAATTCTTGAGTTACTCGCACTGAAGCGCTATCTTTGTTCTGAAGCAAGCTGTAAACCGAGCCAGCAACCTGCTGCGCAAGCAGAGGCGGCACAGCATTTCCAACCTGCCAATACTGTTCTGTTCGCGCGCCCTCAAAAAAATAGTTGTCGGGAAAAGTCTGCAGTCGAGCAGCCTCACGAACCGTCAGGCTGCGGCACTGAGCAGGGTCGTAGTGAATGTAGTAGTGGCCGTCCTTGGCAATATGCGAAACGATGGTGGTAGAAGGGTCCTTCTCTAACTGAACGCGGAATCGGTTCCTGAAGGGAACCTTCGGTGAAAACACATTCTCGTGGTCGGGTAGTAGCCCCAAGGGCAACTCGTCAACCTTTGGCGAAGTGTTGTACTTCTTGGCATAGCATGCAGCATAGAGATAACGATGCAGGTCGCTACGCATGTGCCCTCTCGCGTCGTGATGGCAAACCCCGCCAAGTCTTGCGTCATGTACCCAGTCCGCCAAAGCCGGAGATATCTTTCCCCGATCTAAGCCAACATGTGGAATAAATTTCCCACCCGGTGAAGGTGGGATCCTCTCCTTTGCATTGGTTGCTTCAAGCATTTCAGCGACGAATTCGATCTGCTCTGGAGCGGTTCGTCTGAGGATCTCAATCAGTTCGTGGAAGACAGTCGACCAACTTTCAAACGAATCGCCTCCCCGAGAAATCACGCTTCGAATTGCAGGCAAGTCAGCTATCGCTTGAATGACCGAAATGGCAGGCTTGCGAACCAACGGTTGGTGGCGGCGCTCTGAGATATCCTCCCGCACGCCGAAAAGCATTACTCGGTGCCGTGCCTGAGGTAGACCGTGGTTCTCAGCCCGAACCAAGAACTTCATCGGATCGTCGATCACCTCGTCCTGATTGTGGTTCAACGACCGAATCTGGTAACGCAACCCCGGATACGGGTTAGAGAGATCCTCCAGAATCCGTCTGAAAATAGGACTGCCGCCATGCGTTGAGGAAAGGATTCCCCGCACGTTCTCCATCACGAAAACGGCTGGACGGAATTTTTGGATGATTCGAAGATATTCCCGGTAAAGGAAGTGACGATGGTCACTTTCGAACTTCTCGATATCCTTGCCTCTCCAGCGTGAACGTCCGACGACGGAATAGACTTGGCATGGCGGACCACCAATCAGAACCCAAGGCTGATCGTCTTTAAGTGCATCAGCGATGATCTGATCGATTTGTTCTGAAGGCGTCACGCCCAGTTCGGAGCAATGGGCCTCTTTTCGAGCTCGCTCGGCTTGGCTTCTGAAACGCTCGTTCCCGAGCAGTTCATCACGGCCAATTCCGTTGCGAAGGTAGGAATAGTATTCGTCCGGCACCTCGTCTGGATGACCGAAGGCGCGATAGAACGCCCTGAGCTCGAGAGTCCGATGTGCGACGCGCTCCTTCTCGAACGACGATCGGATATCAAACACCATCGTTCCGGAACTGTCTCGCAGAGAGCCGAAACCCTCGCCCAGCCCCCCCGGTCCGGCAAAAAGATCAATTACAGGTATCACGTATGAGCTACTTCAGAAGCAAAGAAACCAATGTGTGGATTCTCGATTGTTCCAATGACCACGCCGCGATCCAGCAGGCGGTTCTGCTCCTCGCAAGAGGTTTCGGGCAATAGAGCGCACGAGTGGCAGGCGGCCAGATTGCAGTTATCCGGCCCCTGTCCCCGACTCTCGATGCAGACGGGGTCGGTCGAGCACCAGCGAGCCTTTTCCAGAGCCCTTCTGATGACCGCTTCCAGTCGGTCCGGCTGGCCCATGCGCACCAAGCCACCCATTGTACCTTCCGAGTCCCCTGCGGCTGTGTAGATCAGGACGCCGGCCATTGGCCTTTCCCCGTCCGCCGAATAGATACGTTCCCTGAGCGAAGCAGAACCATATCCGCAGTCCTGGACCAGCTGATTGATCAGCAGGTGGGCAAAGGTGTGCAGCAGGACAAATCTGGGAGAAACGGCCCTCGCCTCTTCATGCCGACGGCTCGCCAAGGCGTCAAGGTTCTTTCGTATCAATGCCAAGCGGCCGTCAAGGTCAACACCGACACGATCCATCCACTGCTGCAATCGGCTCTCCGCGAACTGAAGGAAGATTCCTTCCCCCCGAACCACGATGGCCGGCAGCCAGCGCTTCGGCGAATCCACGAACAACTGGCGCTGTTCGCCCCGTGTTAAACCCGAGGCATAAATTCGCGAAAAACCTTCGAATGCCCGGGTCTCGCGCAGCTTGTGAAGGAGAGCAACTCTGCAGAACGCGTTGGAAACGAGTGGCCCGTACTCCGAGACATCGGCACCTCGGATGTCCAGATCCGTCTTAGGATATCCTATCTGCAAATCGCGTGAGAAGACCGAGTATTCCTGCTGGCGATAGCTCGCCTCCTCACCTTCCGCGGCTGGACCGGCTGCATCCCGCTGCCCGGATTCTCCGGAAAAGGCTGCTCGGAGTGCATCCACCAGCAGCAGGGGATCGATGTTCCAATTCAGGTTTTTTGCCGCCGCCTCCACCGCGCCCACAGGCAGGATGCCGTCGGGAGCCGTCTTCATTCGCTGATCGAGAAATGCCTTGATCTTTCGATCTCCGAGGAGGATGCCATGCAGCAGATGCTGGTTGGCAGCCTGAGCCAAGGTTTCAGCGCTGATCGTCGATTCAGGGTGATACCTCTTCAAGGCGTTGGCGGCCGATCGGACCGTGACGAGTCCGTTCTCGGAGTCCAGGGCCCCCTCTCGCAGCCTATTCCTGACATCCCGATCGTCGAGCAGATCCAGCACTTCCTGCGGCAGAGAATCGTCCTTGATGTCGGGTATGTAGATGGAGCTGACAACCGACGGGAAATAGAGGTTGGCCGCGCTCTTCAGCAGCGCAAACAGCGGCTGGCCACAGTTGTTCGGTGCTGGCCGGGCGGCCGTGCCGATTGCCAGGACCGGGTTGATGCCGACGCATTCCGTTCCAAGGCGGCTTAGAGCGGTCCTCACGTCTGCGCCACCAGCCGGATCCGTTTCTGTATTGAACGCGCCTGCAAGAGTACGCCTTTTGACCACCCGGGTTCGCCCGTCCTCGGCCCGCTCTTCCGCCTGTACGGCCACACCGGCCAGCGACGCGCTGCCGGAACTTGTCATGCGGAGCCAGCGGTCGACCCCGTCCGGTTCCCACCCCGCGGCCTTACCTTCGAATATCCAGTCCACCCAGGGAAAATCCTGGATGTGGCCCCTGCGGCAGGCAGCAATGAAACGCACCTGGAACGTCTTCCGTCGAGGGTGTTTCTTTCCGGCATCGCTCCCTGTCGCGATCGGACCTTCGCAGATCGGGGCATCACGGTGATGATACTGCCCCTTGTGCATCCTCCCGCACCGCGGACAGACATGCCACAGAGGAAAACGCAAAAAAGGCAGTGTGAGGTTCAGGTTGTGCTGCTGACCGCCGTTGCGCTCCGGCCGCCGGAAATCGGGCGGCTGCACGAAGAAATCAACGTCGAGCCGCCTCGCAAGCCGCTTCTCGTCATCGATACGGAACTCCCGGTGTTCCGGGTTTCCTTCATCGAAAGGCCAAGCATCAAGGCCGGCGTGAATGAGGGAAACGGGACCCGGAAAATCCACCATCGCGCCCGGCCCGAAAGGGGCGATGGCTTGCGTCCTGCGAATCGGCCGGTTCATGCCGGTTCCTCCGCAGCGCGATTGAACCACGTTGTGATTTCTGCTTCACAGCTGGAATCCACATCGCGGAGAGACGAAAGTGTCGGCCAGCTGTGGCCGTTCCAGTCGGCAGGAGGCGTTGCCCCAGCCGGATGCATGAGAGGAGGATGCTCTGGGAGCGTTCCGAATCCGCCGTACTCGGCGGGATTCCAGGCCCGCCATTCGTTCAGCCGTCTTTCCAGACGCTCCATGACCGTCGATTCCTCGTCGGGTGCCACGAACCGAACGCGATCGCGGATCATTTCCCTAACGATCTCTCGTAGCTGAGTCCCTTCCGCAAGCGGGAAAGGATCGGGATGAATCCCCTCCCTTTCCAGTTCCCCGAGCTGGCGTACGGCAGCGGCGATGACCCCATGCAGTGCCCGATCGACTGCCGGCAGGCTGAACGGTGTAACGCTGGTAGGTTCGACTTGCGCGTAAAGTCGCTGGTGAAAGCTGCGGAAGCGCTCATAGTGACTGCGGTCGCGAGGCTTGCTCTGACCGTACAGGACAGCTACCAGACCCGGCTTGTCCCGATCCCGTCCGACCCGACTCGACACCTGAATGTACTGGGAAGTGGTCTTCGGCTGGCCTACAACCGCCATAAGTGACAGGCGAGGAATGTCCACGCCGACTTCGATGATGTTGGAGGCGAGGCACACGTCGACCGGACGATCGCTGCCGGACGAGTCGCGACTCCGTAGCCTCTCCGCGCTATACGGCAGCTCGAGTCGAGCCAGTTCCTTGGGAATGTCATCGCTTCTGATCCGGCTGGTCAGCTCGGTGGCAAACGGACTCCGGATCTTTTCATAGCTGATGCCCATACGGTCGATGATCACTCGCAGATAGTCCCTGGCGTCGGCGACGAACAGGGTAGCGGCGCTGCCCAGTTCGCGCAGCGAGTTGAAGAAACACAGCAATGTCCACCAGGGATCCCGACCGGCAGCATCCGTGTCCATGATTGCCGCGTTCTGCATCAGGGAGGCGAAAACGCGAGCTTGAGTAGTCTGCAGGGACACGTGCCCCGGGGCCATCACGCCGATGTATAGGCGCCCCGGCTTGAAGCTGCCGTCCGGATGGCGATCCTCCTTGGCAAAGAACGAATCGCCGGCTTCCAGACCTGACGGGGGAAACAGCAGGACCGAATCCCGCGCATAGAGATGGGCAATCTGTTCGCTGGCGCGACTGATCGTGGCCGTAGAAGCCACGATCTTCGGGCCGAGTATCCCGACGCCGTGTTCCCGGCACAGCCGGTCGATGATTATTTCGTAGGCCCCAACCATCGTCCCGAGGGGACCGGAGATCAGATGCAATTCGTCCTGGATGATGAGCGAGGGAGGCTCATGCCGGTGCTGCCCGTCATTCTCGATACCGAAGAATCGCCTCAACTCCGGTTTCCAGGCCAGCATGGCGAACTTGTCCACGGTGCCGATCAGCAGATTGGGCGGCGCCTCGATGAGATCCTCGTCAATGACGACGACCGGTAGCGGATCGCGCGACTTGCCCAGCGGTGGGGCCTTCCCGAATTCGCACGCTTGGTCCGGGCATCGATAGACTACCGTTTCGGATGTCCCGGTCCGATGCCGATAGTATCCTGTCACGGAAGGTGATTTTCCGGTGCTTTTTGCGGTGCCTGACTCACGAGGTCCGAACCGCGCCCCGCACCAAGGACACTTCAGCAGGACAAACGGGTTTTCAGCGGTTGGGTCCTTCTCGAGAAGGCTCAACAATCTGACAGCTTCAGAGCGCTTGTTCGGAGTGGTCGCACTTCCGACCCACAGCCCCAGCCGGAACGCTTTCTCGCCAAGCGTGGCATTCCGACGACGCAGGTGTTCCATGGCGCAGAACAGCAGAGCAGCTCGCTGGAATTGCTGTGCCGTCAATAGGCGCAGGGTGTAGCGCATCAGAACGTCGACTCCGCCGGGCACACGGCCGGAAAGGCGGTTGAAGAAGATCGTAAACGCGGTCAGTCCAAGATAGGCCTCCGTTTTTCCCCCGCCGGTGGGGAACCAGATCAGATCCACCACATCGCGATCGGCATGCCGAGGATCACAGATGCCGCGCAGGGACATGAGGAGAAAGGCAATCTGGAAAGGACGCCAATATCCGCGGGTCGGATCGGCAACAGTCGGGTCGGGACTGGCGATGGGAGGCGTCCAGCACAGTTTGCCCTCCTCCCCCGGCACGGGTACACGTACCATGCTGCTGGTTCTCAGCTGGGCAATGAGCATTGCATGGTTGGCCAGACGGAAGGCCTCCTGCGCGAACCTTGCGACCTCGGAGTCTTCGCGCAGCAGGAGCAGGCCATCCCGGATCCTGTCCAGGCAGAGTCTGCAGCGTTCGATCAGGCCACGCGCCGTCGGTTCGAGAGCCGTGGGAACCCGCGGCACTGACGTTCTCTCACACTCGAGCCCGTCTATCCACTTCGCGTAGGCCTCGACGAGTTCCTGCAGTTCCCGGAAGCCGTCGTCTTCAGGATCGAGGCCGGCCAGCTTCCGCATGCTTACCCGGAGCTTCCTGATGCTGCCGTCGGGCTGGACGACCTCGAGTTCCGCCGTGGTAGACGGCGTCTCGAATGCGGGCAGTACGTCGCTCCATATTGCTCCGGTGCCTTCGAGCGGCATCCCTGCCCAGTCCGCGGCACATCCGTGACCGATAGCATAGGTCTGACGCTCCCGGTACAGCAGGCGGTTGACGGCTTCGTCGGAAAGCACGTCATGCATGAGAGCGTCCGGAGCATGATCCGGATAAGGAACGATCCAGTTGACTGAGCTCAGCCCGCTGATCCTCAGTCCCGCCTGAAAGATACACAGCCCGTCGACACTGCCAGCATCCATCTCCTTCCGGTTGATAAGCGAGACCGTCATGAGGCGCCTCGCATGACGGAATTCCGGGTCCCCCCAAGGACGAGAGACCACGACCACCTCGATGTCCTCGTATCCGGGAAGACGCACTCGCAGCGGTGCTCCGCCTGTGCCTTGCAGCTCATCCCCTCGGAACGTGACCGAGAGAAGCGAGCCGTCACCATTTACGAGACGCTTGCGCAGCCAGATGGTCCGGTCGAATTCCTTGCCTTCGATGTCTCCAACTTTCTGGACGACTTTTCGATAGATGGCAGTCGGGGTCTGCGAAAAGTCTTCGGCTCCGAGCCTGCCGACGCTGACCAGTTCTACCCTGAATCCTTCCCTTTCTCGCTCGAGGTCCGCAAGGAAGCTCAATCCAATGGCCGACGGACGGAAGGCATTGGCCAGTGTAACGTCGTAGTCCTCGGAATCGTCCGCCTTGGCGCTTCGCCCTCCCAGCCTCTCGTTCTCGGACAACAGTTTCTCGTCCACCTCGGGCTCCCGGATCGGCGGCTCCTTGGCTGATTCGTCGCCATTTCCCAGATTACCCGCCTCTTCGGCCTGGAGCATTCCCGCAGGATAGAGAATCCCGGCACCGTACCGCTTCGTCGGGGGATCCTGCCAGAGCACCTCCTCGCCGTCAGTCTGACGTCGCGGTTTGCGAAACTCATCCCAGCTGACCTTTGCCAGTTGCGTGGCTTCAGGCGGAACAACCGGATCACCGGCAGGATCGGGGCCGACGACCTCCGCCCGAATCCGCTCAAGCAACCACTTCCTGTTCTTCAGATTTTCTTCGAGTGGCATGAGCTACATCCCTGTGGTCAGAGCCAAACCCGCTTCGAGCATCCGGTCATATTCAGCGCGGCAGTCCTCGTGCATGAGCAGCACGAGCCGTACCCTGGCCCTCGACATACCGACATACAGAAGCGCTCGGGCGTGCTCGTCCATGCGCTCGATATCCGTGATGACAACTCCTGCGGCCTCGAGTCCCTTGAAGGCATGCACACTGGCATACCTCACGCAGCCTTTTTGAGAGCGACCGACCTCACGAAAGGGCACAAGCCTGTTTCGCCCTCCTGCTGGCAGCTCTGCTGCACAGCTTTTCTCGTCTGCACTCAACGAGAGAACGGCTATTTCTTCGGGATCAAGAGCCTTGCGAAGCTCGCTCAGGGCATCGTCCAGCAGACGCTGCTGCCCCTGCCCGTCGCTCCAGAACCGGGGATTGACACTGGCACCATCCATGTCGTGCAGGAATCGGCTGTAGCCGGGCTTGATGCTGCAGGCCAGGGTCAGGATTTCGGCAATCGGGCCGGCATTTCTGCAATTGATGCGCAGCGTGAAATTCGCATGGGCTGGAGCCCGCGAGCGGAGCGCGACCAGCATGTCCGAAGCGGTTTGGGCACCGCCAGAGAGGTAGATCGCCTGGCGTTCGAAATCCCCGAAAAGCGCCCACTGTCCGCCGGCCAGACCGCCAGCAACCAGGAGATCGAGAACGTCCATGTAGTCATCGGTCAGGAGATCCTGCGCTTCATCAACCAACAGGACGTCGAACTGGGGCAATGTGCAGCTGTCGCCGAGCAGCCGTTCAATGACTGCTGCTGGCAGGTCATTCGACCAGAACTGCTGGTCATTCCGGACCTTCAGCCTGTCGCCGACGACCTCCCGCATCAGTCCGTGTAGATGCTGACAGCGAAGCAGCCTGCCGGAGTCCCCGAGCGCGGCATTCATCGAAACCCTCATCCAGTCGCCAAGCAGCCGATTGAAGCAGAGAACCAGCGTTCGCTTCCCTTCTGCCACGGCTCTTCGGGCGGCCTCCATCACGAGAAAGGTCTTGCCGGTACCCGCCAGGCCCTTGACGACTACACGCTCGTTGTCCTGAATGGCGTCCAGCGCATCATATTGTTCCTGCGTCAGCCTGAGCAGGGACTCCTCGATATGCTGAACGTCGCTTCTCGGTTGTACGAAACATTCGAAGTTGCCACGCAGCAGCCCCGCCATTCGCCGCACCTGATCGTGAGTCGGACGGCTTCTGCAGGCGTCGTACCATGATCGGCAGACTGGCCTCGAGGAAATGTGCTGATGGGCGCGATCGAATATTCGGCTCACGATCAGCGAGATCGGCATCCTTGCCAACGTCAGACTGTTGATGATCTGCCACGAATGCCATTCCGGCGAATCCTCGCCGAAGTCGATCCGGGTGAAAGCCACAGCCGAAAAAAACAGAAGGTTTTCCAGCGATGAGTCTCTCGCCTGGACATAGTCCCTCAGCGAATGCATGGCTCTGGATGCCTGACGGAATGGCCCCTCGGCCGAGGTTCCGTAAGGATAGATCCATAGCCCGTCACGGCGTGAAACGTCGCAGCCTTTCACTTCCAAGCAGAGCACTCCCAAGCCAGGCGCAAGAATCACCATATCGATCTCACCCTCGGACTTCGTTCGGTGCTTCCGGAGCTCCAGCGAGTGCAGAACGATCCATCCCTCTGTTCCTGGATCGGTCCTCAGCTTGTTGAAGAGGATTGCTTCGCCCGTAGGGGTATCCGGCGGGCAATCCGGAGGGATCATTCTTGCCATCAGATTCCTTTCATTGGCTGCAGGTCCATCAGACGCGCCGGGGGAACCCATGCCCTCTGGTCGTCCACGGCTGCCACTTGGCACAGCTGAACCCTGACACCGTTTTCCAGAGCCACAGCCCCGTCTTCGGGCAGTGCCTTCAAACGGCCAAGGGCATTCGAGAGCTGACTGCAGATTTCCCGCCGTACAACCTGTGCAGCACGCTGGCGGATGCCTCGCAATTCCTGAAGCCCGTTCCAGTGAGCGGTCACGTATTCATCCATGCTGGCCGGGGTGGCGATTTTCTTGTGATTCGACAGCACGTGGAGAAGCGCCGCAAGCTCGGCCCTGTGACCGGGGCCATACACCGCCCCATCAGCCCATTGCCGAAGGCTCTGGGAAAGAGAACGCCCGCTTGCGCCGACGGCGCGCATCTCTTCGGCGATCTCTTCCGGACTCCGGGTCAGCAACAACCTTTCCAAGGCGGGACGCCAGTCGCAGGCTTCCTCCATTTTCTGACCGAAGCCCTCCTCGGCCGACTCGACATCGAGCAGATAGCGCGTCCCACTTGGTCGCAGGACAAGCCAGTCCCCTTCGGACAACCTGTCCACGGGGAGGCTTTCCAAGTCGCTTTCTTCCGCAGAGCTGTCTGCCCTCCAGACCAGGAGATGGGCTCCCTCCGGAACGAAAAGTCCACGAGCATCGCGGAAGAGGACGAAGCGGGCAGCACGATGATCAGGGAGTGGCGCCCTTTGACCGTCATGCGCAATGTCCCAAGCGCTCTCCTCGCGCTGCCCGTGGGCATCCCCTTCTCCGTCCGCTGCTTCGCCAACGCTCTCTCGGCTGCAAAGCACGCGTGTTGTGGTCAGCCTGCCGCGAAATACTGAACTATCCGGCAGAGTCGGTCTTTCCCGCAGAACGAAATATTCTCCTGGGTAAAGGAGAACATTGATTTCACCAGCTCGCCCCTGATAGAAGAGGTCGATAAACATCTGGGGTGACAGGTAGGGGCAGGCACCCGGCACGATGATCCGATCAAACACCGACGAAGCGAGCGCCTTGCGCGAATCGATGATAACGGGATCTCCGGGCAGATCCGGCATCCCGTCCGGCTTCACGGGCCACCCGAATGTCCGTCCCAGCGCCATCGCGACAACGATTCCTGCCCGCGATTCCGGAGGACAACCGGCTTCGGGAATCAGCAATGCTTTTATCCGAACAAGCTTCGGGTTGGTCGGGTACTCCAGTAGCGCGTGGGTGGATCGAACAAGATCGCGAACCGCGTCAGCCAGCGAGGGAATCAGGGACGCGTCACCGACAATTTGCTCCAGGCTCGCCAGAAGCCCTAGCTCGGCATGGTGAAAAGGATGCAGTGTGAAAAGCACCTTTGCTCGAAGACTCCAGACCCGCCTGGCGAGAGCCGCTTGAAAGGGGTCTGAACGATCGAGACATGCCAATATTCGACGTGAAACTCGGACAACGTCAGCAACGCAAGGACTGCCAATCGGGATTTCCCGCACCCGCAATGCAGCAGCATTTCTGAACTGCCGGGTGGTTTGCCCGAAAATCGACCTTTCCGAAATCATCAACGCTCGCTCAGAAAGAAGGTCGATGCCTCGACGCCTGGAGGAAAACGCCCCGGTATGTCCAGCCGGATGTCGGCAGGCGGTTCATCTGCATAAGCGGCAGCTTCCAGAAGAACATTGTGGACGTCTGCCGTGTATTCGGTTCTCTCGAGCAGAACGACTACGTTGCCGGTATGAACGTGCGACATCTGATCCCAAGCAGCCGCCCCATCCAATACCGTTACCGGCGCATGGATATGCTCCGAAACGCGTCCGGACGAAGCCAGCCTAAGCTTGGCAATGCATTTATCATGGATGCCGGCTGCGCACAGAACATCACCTAGTGGAAGCGGCGCCTGCGTCCCTACTGCAATATTCAGCCCCTTGACTGCCTCCCTGAAGCCGGCCTGATTGGTGACAATCAGACCCTCTGCACCGGCAGTCCAGATCCACTTGGGGTCCGTTTCCAGTCCAAGGTCCCGATGAAAACGCAGGGCATTGTCTATGGCTGCAGTTCCCTTCTCGGCGGGAAGACATTCTTCGCTGAAAAGACATTCCGCAAACTTCGCCGGTGAAAAGTACCAGACAGAGCCGACCTCGCTTGATCGTCTCGTGCTGGTGATCCGGACCCGGACAAGACCGGGGATACCATCATTGCCCTCCAGTATGGTTCCCTGATATCGGACGCCATGGCTTGCCGTCTTCCAGAATATCTCGGTACCCGGCGGCAGGCTCTGAAGATCGTCCCAGGAAAACCCTCCACGGAACTGCGTTGCCCCGGCCAGCAGACAGCCAAGGCCGACAAAGACCGATGCGTATCTGCGGGCAGGCAGGATGACCACCGCCAGAATCCGCCTCCCATCCATTTGATACTGTCGGCACCACCATCCGAACCAGACCAGCGCCTTGCACCAGTCCTGAAGAGGCAAATTTTCATCCCCCTCCTGAAGAAAGATCGGACGGCGGAGCTGCATTCTCTCCGGAAATTCCACGGCTCCCCCAAAGTCTATCCGGTCAGCCTCGTCAGCCCCGTTTGAATCCTTCTTCCTCGAGGCGGGTACTTACCTTGATGAGGCAGGCTGCCTGCATGGGTGTCGGGATCCAGCCACTTTTTGAGGCATTTCTGAGAAGATCAGCTTCCTTGCCATAGACTGGCGAGTGCCTGCGGGCCCAATCGAGAATGGCTGCCCAATACCCCGGCCCGCGCTGAATAACGTCCGTAACGGCGTGAATTCCGCCGTCCATAGCGCCCTGCTGGCGCTTCTCGCGATTGATGTCGCGTACCTCGCCCGGGGACACGAGCTCGGCTGTCAAACCGTCAGTCAGCCTGATCGGCAAGGCCAGCACCTTTTCCCAGCATTCCTTCTTCTTGCACCACTCGGTGACGTTCATTTGGCTAACCGGAGGCGTCGTGATCGCCTGCACGACCTCCTTCGCGATCGATTCCAACTGATTTCCAAGGGGCTCGGAAATAGCTTGGTGAGTCCAGGTTTCCCTGAAGTTCAGGATATGCCCCGGCTTCTGAAGAGCGATCATGCTGGCAAGTTTGGCGATCGAATAGGTGACGATGTTGGCGCGATATCCTCCCTCGTACCAGTCTGCCGCACTGACCAGCTTTTCTACCGCCCGGAACAGAATGGCTCTAGCGATGACTTCCTTGAAATAGGTGTCGTTGTTGAACAGCAGGCCATCCTCTCCCCACTGGCCGCAAATATACTCAGCAAAGTTGGCGAAGTTCTTCTGGGCCCCGAAGCTCACGACATGCGGCAGCTGCCGCCAGGAGTTCTCGAACTTGGCGAGATCCGTCTTGACGATCAGCTGTGGCCGCGGATTGGTACGCAGGAAGTCCCGTTTCTGCGCCTGAGTGAGACCGGACTGCTCGTTCTGGTACTGACCTCGTGCTCTCTCATAGAACCAGTATGTATGGTACTGAGCGTCTTCTACGGCAGGAGCTGGAATCCTTCGCGAAAGGCGCTCCATTGCCCGATGATAAGGATGGTTGGAGAAGAAGTCGGCATCGCTGACCTTGTTCTGCTTGTTCGAGTACATGGCGATGCTCTGGATCATGTCATCCAGCTTTTCCGCATCCCGGGCAGTCACGACCGAAAGCTTCATCGGAACATGGATGGCTTCGAGATCCGCATTGTCCTTGCGTTTCGCCACATGCAGGGACGCCGTGGTCTGCCCACCGTTAACAATCTGGAAGTACCTCGCCGATACTAGGCGATGCCCTAAAGGCGTCTCCACAACGCAGGCCGACGTAGCAGTCGCCGAAATGCCATTGTTGTACACAAAGAACCGCTCCGGTTCCTTGCGGATTGTCCCTTGAATCCCCTTGTTGATCTTCCCCGATGCACTGAGGTAGGAGCGTACGTTACCCTCCAGCAATTTGCTTCCATAGCTGTCGTACAGCTGTGCCAGCGCCTCGCCCGGAATCACCGCAAGGTACCCCTGATAATCATCGGCCTGACTTGCTGCCAGGCATGGAAGCCCCCCTGAAACAAACTGGGTGAAGTCTATTTCAAGCTCTTCGGCACCAAAGGGGGACGAGGAAACCGTGTTCAGCCGGCCAACATCCCAGACGTGATATTCGATGGCACGCCCGTCAATTTCGCCCTGCGGCAAATCCTTGACGCGTTCGCTCAGGTTAGCATCGGTAAGCAGATAGAACCGGTAGCGCCCCAGGACGGCGTGCTTGTCGGAGATCATTCCGGCGAGCTCGAGGCCGTCCTCCATTCCGTCAGGCACACTTGACCAGATCTTTCCGGAAAGAGCGTCTTCGACAAATACTTGGAGCTGGCCGAAAAGAGCCTCGGCACGCGTGCGCGACAGAACCTCTGCTTGGCCCGCCCCCGAAAACTCTACGATCACCAACCGGATGGAGTCGTCGGAATCGTCAAGCTCGTAGCCGTCGACTCGGAGCTTACGCCCCTTGGATCCTGTACCCCGAAAGTGACTTGGAACCAGATCGTGAAATTCCTCTGCCTGGGTAAGCCGCTCGCTAACCTCGCACAAGAAAGCGAAGTCTCGGTCTTCCTTGGTAGCGTCGACCGGCAGACGAACCTGAATCGCATCAAGAAGCTCTTCACGAAAATCACCCAGCTCCATCTTGAATCCTTCTGTTGCCTTCCCAGCATATGCTCGCTGAGAATTGCCACTCTGCGGTCAATTTGAGCTCTATGGTGAGGCACCATACCTATCTTGGAAGCCAGCCTGAGGCCCCACTGGCCAGCGTTCAGCCCGCTGAAAGGCCTCCTAGACCACTCCTTCGACCTCCTAGCCCGGCCTCCTGCCACTCACAAAGCATACCATTTCGCAGTTCATCAGGAATATGGAGGGCGTCAATTCAGATAGGGCGACCTCGGTAACCCGCAGGCGGTGCCTTTAAGGTCTTTGAAGGCTTGGCAGGAGCCGTCGACTTGAACAGCGAGGGATCAACCTCGAAGACACTGACAGCCACTTGGTGATTTCCGTGTACATGCGCAATGAGGCGCTCATGCTTCGGAAGCGGAACCTGTGCCGTCGAGCCGCCGAATTCGCCGGAGTTGGCAAGCGCAATGGGTTGGTACATGTGGAAGTGCAGTGCTGCAACCATGTTGTCGAAGGTCTGCACGTCCTGGTTCAACGCAGCGACCAGGAACATGTCCGACCTATCGCGGAGGTCAGCGACGAGGTCAAGGTCTGTGGCGTCATAGCAGATCGCTGCCGCGATCCGTGTGCGAGTCTTAGCGCCGATCGGAAGCTCGACCAGCGTAATATGCGGACGATGGCCTTTTACACCCATGCGCACCTCGTCCTTCATTGGGTGGTGCTTGCCCTGCCACACGTACTGGAACGCCCGTCCATGGCCGGGAGACTCCGTTCGAATCAGCCACAAGCCCTGATTTACAGTGCCTCCTGCCTTATGCGAATGGAGGAAGGTCAACCCAGCGAAAATATTTGCCCGCAGCTTGTCGGATAGCCTTCTCAGCAGGAATAGATGCTCTGGGTGGACCGCCAATTCAGGGAACAAGATGACGTCGACCACGGGCTCACCGCCATCCTTTTCGGCAGTAGCCACCGTGTCAGCTGACGCCCAAGTCTTGAGCTTCTGATGGGCAAGTCTGCAGACCTCCGCCAAGTGACGCCTATGTTCCGCCAACACCCCTGCAGTCCAGTGTGTCGGGTCCTTCACGTCGAACTCATCCCGTCGAGGGCGCATTGGCTGAACGATTGCCACCCGCAGGGGGCGGTCCTTCAACGGCGCATGGTCGTCAACCGGCACCACATAAATAGGCGTCTTGCTTCGGTTTCCGAACAGCCCACGCTGCACCGCGATGCGTTCCTGAACGAGTGCGAGGAGTTCGCCGGCGGTCCGCACATCGCCTGCCGCCGCTGCGTCGGTCGCCCGGAACTCGACCCCCGGCCACTGCAATAGGGTTGAGAGGAATCCCGAGAGCCACGGAGACAGCGGTCCCGGCTCATCCAGCAACCCGCGCCCGGAGTTGAAGAGTCCGAAGCGACGCTTGAACCAGGTGCTATGCAATCCCCTGTACCTGCCTACCTCTTCGGTAACCAGGAAGCGGCGGCTCGTAAAATCGAACTCCCCAGTTAAGGCTGAACGAAGAATGCGGCCCAGCCCATACAGCCACGCCCGCTCCGGCTCCACCCAAGGCGGGTTCCCGTACAACGGACTGACAGGCTCGCTTGCCGCCATCGACTCAACAGTCAGGAACGTGTTCGACTCCGGCAGCGCCGGGATGCGCGACCAATCTTCGCAGCGCAGTACGATGTCACATGCACTAAGGCCGGATGACAGCAACGCTTCGACACCGGGATGTCGCAGCACCGCTGCTGCGAGCATGAGCAGGCCGTTCTCCTGGTCAAATGGGTTGTCCTGCTCGCTCATGAGACTCAGCAATGGCCGAACGCTTTTCCGCGTGCCCGCCTTGCGCCGCGATCCGCTGGCCGCCCTGCTCGACTGCGCTAGTGCCGACGGAACAAATTTGCGCCAACTCGGCGCCTTTCGCCCGCTTAACGCCGCCACCACCAAATCGGGGCGATTAAGGGAAACCGTGCGCACGACGTGCTCGCGAATGCCCTCGTCGGCCGTACGGCGCAGCCCCTCCGATAACCAAGCGCCGAACCGCTTGGCGTTCGGCTGCAGCTGCTGCGCAACGAGTGCCAAGGGGATAACATCCCTCAAATCAGCACCGTGCACCGGTTCGTACATCGCGGCACGTTGCAATGCGACGTAGGACTGCACTTCCGCACCAGGTTCAGGTATCGCAGAAAGCGAAACATCGCCGATGGAAGCCAGGTACAGGCGGGCTTGTTGGCGCAAGTACCAGGGTGAGGCATCCAGCTCGGCCAGTACTCGACGAGCAAGCGCCGCCATGTCCTCGCGGTACCCCTGAATGTCTACGCCCTCCGGGTACTCTTCGGGGTCCCGAAAGCCGGTCTCGACTGCTCCGGCGCGGAAGAGGTCGGCCAAAACGTATTCAGCGACTCGGACTTCCCTTTGCTTGGCAGGATCCAACAGCACCGGTGCATCGAAAAGCTTGACGCTCAAGGCTTCGGCCACCGGGTCCAGCAAGCGCGGATGAGGAAATAGGTCCAGTCCGCACCGCAGCAGCAAGGCCAGTGCAGGGTTCTCAGCCCAGCACTTGATGAGCTTGCGTGCCGTCGACTCAAATTCGTGCGCAAGCACCATGCCTTGCGTGACCCGGTCGCTCAACGCTTCGTCCGAGCCTGCCGAGCTTTCTGCGTCGGTCATTGCTAGGCGGTGCCGCATCAGCTGCGCAATGCGCGTGGCGACAAACCGTTTCACCGTATCGTCGCGCACATCGGTGTTGGGCACCGCCACAGTGGCAAGCGCCAACCGCGAGTGCTTGGGTTCGGCGGCGGACTCAATCTGCTCGGACATCCACAGCAGCCCGTCGAGGCCCCCCGCAGCCTGTGCCAGAGAGTCCAGATCAAAGGTCCCGCTCAACTCCGCGTTCAGCATTTCCATCAGTGCCGACACATGGCTCTGCGCTGAAATCGCCCGATACGAGGTTGCCAAGCATTTTTCGGTCGACAGTTCCAGCGTCCGCTGTGCGTCGATGCGTTGGCAGTGTGCGTTCAGAGCCGCACTGACATAACGTTTGACGTGCTCCAGCACCGCAGCCTGTCCGAGCCCACCGGGCCCGCCCTTGGCTTCGACCACCAGGCGCATGTCATCCACGTACCGACAATAGTCCAGTAATCTCACGTCATCGCCGAGGATAGCGCCATCAGCCGCCGCCTTCCGCATGTCGCGGTCGAATCGCACTAGGTATGCATTTGCGAGGAATCCCGATGCCAGCAACCCTTGCGGCAACCCGAGTTCGAGCTGCGTCGCACCATCATCAACAATCATTCCGGCCAGTTTCTGGTCTTCATCGCGCCAATGCCAGTCGAAGATGCGAGCTGCGCGCGCCCAGAAGAGCTCGTCTGCAGCCGAGTGCTCGGGCAATCGGTGCATGCGTCGATGCTCGGCCTCCAGCGAGCGCAACTCGTTGAGCAATGCGCGACGGTCGACGCGGTCGAAAAACGACTTGATGTCGAGCGAGACCACGAACAGCTCTCGCCGCGTGCCCAGCTGGGGGGTAAGCTCCGCGCAGACGCGGCGAGGCCGTGCGAGAAAAGTCCGATAATCCTGAAAATACTGTCGATACGTCCGGCTGTTTCCCCAGGAAAACCTTGCCTGGGGTCGTGTATCGGGCCGCGTATCCCAGGTACAGTGCAGTCGGTTGCCGTAACTCACTACGCCCTGGGCACGCATTGCCAATACATCGGCGCCGGAGGTATCACCTTGCGCGCTTTCGACGGCTTCCGCCAAGCACATCATCACTGCCGTAGCCAAGGTCTGGTCACGAATGGACAGGTGAGCCAACGGGCGCAATTTCTGGACTGGAGGGGTAACTACCTCCCCCGCCTTGAGTGGCTCGCTCCGCCCCTCAGCACACGGGCTCCAGTCGTCGAACGTCGGGTCTGAACCAAGGCTATCGAGGTCGAGTTTCAGCAGATCTTCGACCGACGTGATAGTTGGTGCCGACCGGAACGCCCAGCGGGCATTCTTTGGTGCCGGGACCAACAGCAAGTCCGCCGGCCGGAAGTCACCTTGACTGACCTCCGTCGTCCACAGCACCAGGCGCTCTTCCAAGTCGATGGTCGAAGCATCCATCTCCAGCACGTCGGCATACCAATTGTGACGGCGGATGTAGCTGTGTGTTTTCTTCCAAGCCTGGGCGAGCACAACCACGTCGGCGAGCAACTCGCCCCGCGGCGCGAGCTCCACGTACTTTTCTTTCACCACAGACAAAGCCGCTTCTCCGTCACGTTGTTATGTTGTGCATAGCGTTGCTTACAAGCCGCTTGCCGAGTTCAATCGGTGTAGATCCGCGATGGGACGAGGTGCCGTGCGAATACTGCTAGTCAGGATCCCCGGAATGGGGCACCCCGGGGATGTGCTCGACGAGTTGCTCGATGCGGCAGTTGAAATAGCTGCAAAGGCGATCGAGGACGTCGGCAGTTGGATTGTATCCGCGATGATTCGCTAATTTCGACAATGTCATGCGATGAATTCCCGTGGCATTGGCGACTTCAACCATCGTAATCACTCGCCCCTCGCGAAACTCCTTCTCCGCAAGCAGTTCCTTCAAGCGAAATCTGAGCATGGCTCGTCCTGAGTTCAGCTGAAGCATAAATATATCAGATGAACTTGACAGGCTTCTCGGTATGTGCATAATGAGCATCGCGTGATGCGTATACGCATCGCCATATGCCCATCAACAGCAAGGAGAAAAGATATGCGCGCCCACCACGTTTACATCCTCCCCACCCACGACCGCTCCCGCGCAAAAATCGGTCGCACCCGCAACGGTGCGCCGCTGGACCGCATCACGACGCTCGCTTGCACCTATCCGGAGATCGATCTCTCCAGCGCCGTGATCGTCGAGGTCGACACCCACAAGATCGAGCAGATCCTGCATATCGCCTTCGGGCCCCGGCGCGACCGGCAGGGGCGTCGGCGGGACGGATTCAGCGAGTGGTTCCAGGGGGACATCGTCGAAGAGGCGCTCACCTTCTTGGAGACCGTCGCCGCTCGACGCGGCACCGAATACCGCGTCACCCGGAGCATCGATGGCCTGATCCAGGCGCACCGCGCCCGCAATCCGCAACTCGGTGTGCGGCCGGCACGCCCGACGGACGCCGAACGCGATCAGCGCGCGCTCGTGGCCGAGGGCGAGTTGCGCAACGCTGCGCTTGCTGGTGCCGAGGCCGTGGTCGATCGCCTCGGGGAGCGGCAGTTCGATAGCGTGTTGAGCTACGACAATCGCCGTTACCTCTCCCGGATCGTCCGGCGCGAGACGGAACCTGAATGCTGGTCGACGGAGGGAGCCCACCGCGTCTCCGACTGGGGGCAGGCACTCGTCGCGCTGGCCGACGTGGCGGTCACCGTCGAGGGCGGCAGCGGCCGCTGGCGGTTCCTCGATCTTCCCGAGTTCGTGGCCACCGATGCGACGCATGGCCGTGAGTATTACCGGATCCCTGAATCGGTCGGCGATGCCAATGACGAGGCCGATCCGCTGCTTGATCGGGATGCGCGGCGAGCACTGGAGGAGGCCATTGCCCATCTGCCGGTGACGGTCGCGGCCAGCGATCCGACTCGCCGTCGCGGCGCCAACCCCGGGAACGCCCACTGAGGTCGCAGCCATGGTGACGACTGCCGTGCAAAAGGCCGTGCGCCGACGCTCGCCCGCCCGCCCTGCTCCACTCTCGGCTCCCAGCGAGCCGTTGGAGCAACTGCGTCGCCAGATCGCCGCGATCCGCGTGCGGTCGGCGGCCGCACGGCAGGCAGCAATGGGATCGATCCCCGACAACGCTCCCCTGGTCCCTGTCTTCGAGGTGCCGCTGACAAACTACGAGGCCTTGGTCGGGGATCGCGACGTCGAGAAGCGCGAGGAGCGCATTCGCGCCGTGTTGAACGAGCGCGGCAACCTGCGGGTGCTCGGCGCGGTGGCGGGCCCGTCGCTGGCGAATTCTCTGGCCCAGCTCGCAACCTCACACCCGAATTTTCGGGCGGCGGTCGACTACCTCCTCGGCGAGGAAGCCTTGGCAAGACGGTCGGGCGGCGCCTTGACGGGGTTGCGCCTGTTGCTGACCGGGGGGCCGGGGGTCGGCAAGACCGACTTCTGCCTTCGGTTGGGCGAACTCCTCGGTGTTCCCGTTCAGGTGATCTCGATGTCATCGGCGCAGGCGGCCGCAAGCCTCGGCGGCAGCGAGACGTACTGGTCCAACTCGAAGCCCGGTTTGGTGTTCGAGTCAATCGTTCAGGGCTCCATCGCCAACCCCCTTTTTATGCTGGATGAATGCGAGAAAGCAGCCAAGAATTGGGGCGACCCGCTCGGCGCGCTCTACCAGTTGGCCGAACCGCACACGGCGGCAAGGTTCTGCGACAAGTCGGTTCCATGGCTGCCGATCGATGCGTCGCGGGTGAACTGGGTGCTGACGGCCAACCACCCGGAACAGCTCCATGAGGCGCTGCGAAGTCGGTTCGTGGAGATTCCGGTCGGGGCGCCGAGCGAGGCCAGTCTGCGCAGTTTGTGCCAGAAGCTCTACGCGAATCTCCTTGCGGAGTTTCAGCTGATCGAACGCTTCCCAGAGCGCTTGTCCCGCGAGTACGAAGACATCCTGATCCGCGGCAACGTGCGCGATGCGAAGCGGCTGCTGCGGGCCGCGCTCGCTCAGGCCCTGCGGTTCGACTTGCCGGAGGTGGTGATCTCCCCGACGCAGGAGGACGACCGGCCGGGGCGCATTGGATTTGTGTGAGGGGCCCACCGCGGGCCGACATCCTGTCGGTGCTGGGGTTTGACCAGATTACTTGAGGAATTTTGAGTAAAGGGGGAAATGCGATGTCTTCGGGAACGCGTGAATTGCGACAGAACCAGTTCCGCTCGACCTTCTTCGCGAACGGGGATGTGTCGGAGCGGCTCCACGACCAATGGGCGCAGACGTATGCGCTCGATGCGGCGCGCAGCTCGGACGACGCTGAACACCTGTTCGCCGAGGCAAAGCGCGTCGATCTGAATCTGATCCGGGGCGCTGTGACGCATCTGCAGCGGGCGCTGGGCGAGGCGGCGACCCACGACGCAGCCACACTGTTGCGGGAACGCGTGCTCGACACGTCGGTGGAGCAGCCGTCGGTAACGCGCTGGTTCGATTGGCTGTCGCAAGCCGAATGCTGGCCCAAGCTCGCCATCGCGCACTGGGGTGACGTGCAGACCGAGGCCGAGGATCAGGTAGTGGCTGCACTGGAAGCCGAGGGCGTCGTGCTCAACGACGAGGCCAAGAAGGAGATCTATCTGGCGGTTCGGGGCATGACCCTGGCCGACATCATCCCGCCGGAGATGTATGAGCGGTTCTTCCCGCCGACTGCGGAGGGCTCCGAAGGTAGCGACGGGGGAGAATTCTAGACCGTAGCGCAGGGCCGTCGGACATGCGTTGCGAGGCGCTGCTCCACCGCTGCCGACCGCTGCAATGTAGCCCCTACTCCCTGATTTCCGTAGGGCAACCGGAAGAAACGGGCAGGCAAGCCATGCGCGGTGCTACCGCACCGCACGCTTGCGAAGGGGCCGCTGGCCCCGTTCGATCCCCGGCAAGGGGGGTACCCCCTTGCATCCCCCAGGCACTTCTTTCGAGGCATGAGAAGACTTTTTCGCAACCAGTCGAGAAAAACGCAATTCCGATATCTCCGCACAGGACGCGGACCTTTTGGAATGAGCGCTGATTTGCATAACGAAAGTGCAATTATTTATCGTATGCATTTGTTTACATTGAAATTTGTCGCTGCTCTCATTGGCGAAATACCGTCCGGAGAGCAACATGACCGTCGAAGAAAAACCCGCCCGAAAGAAGAGCTCGAACAAGCGTCGGCGCACGATAACGCTGCGTTGCCGAGCGCTGCCCGCCGAAGCTGTGCAGATCACGAAGCTCGCCGAAGACCTCGGCATGTCGGTATCCGCGGTTTTGCTCCAAGCTGCGCTGGAGACAAAGATTCGCCGCCCCCGCAAGAAGCTGCCCTCCCCAGACCGCAAGGCGCTGGCGCAGCTAACCGGGCAACTGGGGAAAGTTGGCTCCAACTTGAATCAAATCGCCCGCCATGCAAACCGCGAACAGCGACTGAACGCCAGCAACGATCTCAGCACCGCGATCGACGATTGTCGAAGGTTGATCAATCAGCTCGCGAAGTTGCTTGCGTGATCATCGAGGCCAGCGTTGTTGAGAGGCTTCCTCCCCTTGTCAGCCATCTGCTCAAACTGGTCGATCCGGCAAAACCGGAGACGGCCGACTGGAACGACGAAGTCAGCGTCGTCTGCGCCTATAACCTGTTCGCCGGCACTGACCTTGTCGCTGCTGCCCGCGAGATGCAGGGCGTTGCGTCGGGCTCAAAGGCCAAGAAGGCATACTACTCCGCCGCACTCAACCCCGGCCGGGCGAATGGGAAAGCGCTTACCGACACGCAGGCAGAAGCAGCGGCTAGGCGATTGCTCCGAGCGCTTGGTTTTTCCGACGACCATCAGTGGTTTCTGGTCAAACACCGGAAGAAGGGCCGCGCCCATTACCACCTTGTCGCAAATCGGATCGACCCGATGTCCCTGAAGGCCGTTCATCTTTCGCACAACTACCGCAAGCAGGAAATGGTCGCCCGTGAGATCGAGGCGCTTTTCGAACTTCCGGTGATTCCGGGACCCTTTACCTGCGCCCCGGGGCAACGCCCCCCAAGATCGCGACGGAACCGCAAGGAAGAGCAACAGGCGAAGCGCACCGCCCTCCCCCTAAAGACGATCGATGCCGACTTGGCATGGGCGTGGTCGACGTCCGAAACCGGGGTGGAGTTTCTCATGCAGTTGGAACTGCGCGGTTACCAGCTTGCAAAAGGCGACCGACGAGACTGGGTGGTAGTCGATCCCGCCGGAGGCACCCACAATCCGACGCGCCGCCTCGGCATCAAAGCCGCCGAGCTGCGCGCCAAGACCCACGATCTCTCCGAGATCGAGTTCCCGCCAATCAAGGGGTTTCGCGAAGAACTCGCCCGAATCGCCGCAATGCAGGATCCGGATCACGAGATCACAACCCCACCCTCTACCTCAGACATTCAGCCGGCACTGGAGATCAAACCATGAGCGCTGCAACCATTCATGAACACGATGCCGCCGACCGCCTGATTCGTGCCATCGAGATGCTCGACAGCCTCGGCTATGCGTGCTGGCTGCTAGAAGAATTCGCCGTGGAGAGTCTTCGAATCCACTTCCACGACATCCCGAACGACATTCCACTTCTGCCCGGCGAGGTCGAACTGTTCGCCAGCGTCCAAAGTGAAATTCTTGCGCTCGCTGACTGGACGGATGGGGAGGCCGACGATCGGCCAAAGTGTCGTTACTGATCGCGCATCCGACAACCCAAATCACCAAGGAGAATCTCGTGCGTGTCGCCCTCTACGCCCGCGTCAGCACTGGCCGGCAGCTGCAGAACGATCTTTCCGTTCCCGACCAGTTGCGGTCAATGCACGAATGGGCGGCTGGGCACGGGTATCGGGTCGTGCGCGAGTACGTCGAAGCGGGAACGGCGACAAGCGACGACAAGCGGCCCGAGTTCAATCGAATGATGGACGAATCTCGCCTCAAGCCCCGCCCATTCGATGGGGTGGTCGTCCATAGCCAGAGCAGGTTCTATAGGGATCTGCTGGGATTCCTGACTCACGAACATGAGCTGGAAAAGAAAGGCGTGACGTTGTTCGCCATCACTCAGGATTTCGGTGAGGGCGAGAACGCGAAGTTCATGCGACAGATGACCAGCCTCTTCGACGCTCATTCCTCGCGGGAAAACGCGAAGCACACCCACCGAGCGATGTGCCAGAACGCACGCATGGGGTTCTATAGCGCTTCGCAGCCGCCATACGGGTACATGACGATCACAACCGATGTCAGCGGCGCCCGTGGCCGGAAAAAGAAGAAACTCGCCATCAATGAGGATGAGGCAGCGGTCGTCCGCGACATCTACCGCTGGTATCTGAACGGCTTGGGCGGCAAGACGATGGGGATGAAGGAAATCGTCAAGCACCTCACGGATCTCGGCATCACCATGCGCGGCCGGCCCTGGCGCATCCAGAAGATGCAGGACATCCTCTCGAGCCGCGCCTACGTGGGCGAGCATTACTTCAACGTCAAGAACTCGAAGACGGGAGAGATTCGGCCGGCATCCGAATGGATCTCGGTTGAGTCCGAGGCGATCATCGACGCCGAGACCTTCGAACGAGTCAGCGAGCTGCGCGAAATTCGATCTCCCAAAAAGACGCCGCCGCGAGTGGTGGGAAACCCGACATTGCTGACGGGTATCGTGAAATGCGAATGCGGCGCAGCGATGACCCTCGCGACAGGCAAGAGCGGGAACTACCGCTACTACAAGTGCTCGGCGCGAATGGCGAAGGGAGGGGCGAATTGCCACAGCCGTAACCTGCCGGCCGAGGCGTTCGACCGGAAGATTCTCGATACGATGGCCGATCGCTTGCTCGCTCCCGAGCGCATGAATGCGATCCTGGTCGAAATGCGGAAGACGGTGCGGGAGTCCCGTGAGGATCAACAGGCGCGGATCAATGCATTGAGTCGCCAGAAACAAACTGCAGAGGCGGGACTCAACCGGCTCTACGAAGCCATCGAGAAAGGGACCATCCCGCTCGACGACCTGTTGCAGAAGCGGCTGGAGACCCTGAAGACCTCGCGGGAAGCGCTGCAACAGGAGATCACCCGCCTGTACCAGAGCATGGCAGCACCGGTCGAGCAGGTACTGCCGAGCATGGTGGAACGATTCTGCAAGGGAGTGCGGAAAAAGCTAGACGACCCGGCCTTTGCGAAGCGCTACCTTCAGTTGTTGGTGGAGGACATCATCGTCACCGACAGCCAGGCGACAATCCGAGGGAACAAGGCCAAACTGGCCGCTGCAATCCGTGCCCACAAAGAAAAACTGGGCACCGATCTGGTGCCCAGTTTTACACGTGTATGGCGCGCCCGAGACGATTCGAACGTCCGACCCCTGCCTTCGGAGGGCAGTACTCTATCCAGCTGAGCTACGGGCGCGGAGGCTGGCCGGCGGTGTTGCCGGCGCAAGAGAGCGGCGAGGATATAACGGTTCGCACGCAAAGTCCATGCCGCACTGCCACAACGGTTTTTCGCCCGCTATAATCCGGGCTTTCGTCTCGCGCCATAACACAAGTCAAAGGATTCGAGCATGCTGAACCACCGCGCCCCGCGCGCCGCCCTGCGGCCCACCCGCTTCGCCATGCCTGTCGTCGCCATGGTCGCAGCCGCCCTGCTGGCTGGCTGTGGCAAGCCGACAGCGGCTGTTGATCCGGAGAAGACTGCCGAACTGATCCAGCCCGTCGCCCGCGTCGAGCTGAAGGCCGAAAAGGTCACCCCGGGCAAGCGCACCGGCGAGCAGATCGTGAAGGCGGTGTGCTCCGGCTGCCACGACTCCGGCAGCCTCGGCGCGCCCAAGACCGGCGACGCTGGCGCGTGGGGTCCGCGCATTGCGCTGGGTTTCGAGGCGCTCACCAAGTCGGCGATCGCCGGCAAGAACCAGATGCCTCCGCGCGGCGGCGTCGCCGACCTGACCGACACCGAAGTGGCACGCGCCGTCGCCTTCCTGACGAGCAAGGCCGGGTCGGGCTTCAAGGAGCCGCCGGTCGAGCAGTAAGCGACTCCTCATCGCGCCGCCACGTGCGGTGCGATCAGGCGCAGACGGCAGCCCACGGGCTGCCGTCGTCGTTTCGCGCTGCGCATTGCACGCTTCGCGCGCGGACGGTCAGCCCGCCTGCTGGTCGCGCTTCTCCAGCATCGCCATCAGGCTGGCGATGCGCGCCTTGCCTTCTTCCTTCGACACCGGCGCCGCGGTGCGGCGGTCGTTCATCTTCACGTCCTCGCCCATCTCGGCGATGAAGCGGCTCGGTTCGCAGGGGCGGAACTCGCGGCCCGACTTGCGCCGCTCGCACCAGGTGATGTTGAGGCTGCGCTGGGCGCGGGTGATGCCGACGTACATCAGGCGGCGCTCTTCCTCGATCTTGTCCTCGTCGATGCTGCTCTGGTGCGGCAGCAGGCCTTCTTCCACACCGATCAGGAACACGTGCGGAAACTCCAGGCCCTTGGAGGCGTGCAGCGTGGCGAGCTGCACGCCGTCGAAGTCGGGGTCTTCCTTGTCGAGCATGGACATCAACGCGATCGTCTGCGTCAGCTCGACGAGGTTCTTGCCGTCCTCCTCGCCCTTGCGGCCGAGCCAGCCGACGAAGTCACGCACGTTGTTCCACTTGGACTCGGCCTCGCGCGTGTCGCAGTGCTCGAACAGCCAGGCTTCGTACTGGATCGCGGCGAGCAGGTCTTCCAGCACTTGCGCTGCGGGCTCGCGCGGCGCTCGGTACTGCAGGCGGTTGATGAAGCCGGCGAACTCCTGCACACCAGTCAGTTGCTTGGCGTTGAGATGCTGGGTAAGACCTTCCTCGAACACCGCGGCGAACAGGCTGATGTGGCGGCGGCCGGCGTAGGCGCCGAGCGCCTCCAGCGTGGTGGGTCCGATGCCGCGGCGCGGCGTGGTGATGGCGCGGATGAAGGCGAGATCGTCGTCCTCATTGACGAGCAGGCGCAGCCAGGCGATCAGGTCGCGGATCTCGGCCTTGTCGAAGAAGCTCTGCCCGCCCGACATCACGTACGGAATGCGGTTGTTGCGCAACTGCTGCTCGATGATGCGCGCCTGGTGATTACCGCGGTACAGCACCGCGTAGTCCTTGAAGCGGGTGCGGTGCTCGAACTTGTGCGCGCTGATCTTCGTCGCCACCCATTCGGCCTCGTGCTCGGCGTCGCGACAGTTGGTGACGACGATCTGGTCGCCCACGCCGTGTTCGGACCACAGGCGCTTGTCGAACAGCTTCTCGTTGTTGGCGATGACGGTGTTGGCCGCCTCCAGGATGCGGCGCGAGGAGCGGTAGTTCTGCTCGAGCTTGATGACTTTCAGCTTCGGGTAGTCCTGCTGCAGCAGTTTCAGGTTCTCGACGTCGGCGCCGCGCCAGGCGTAGATCGCCTGGTCGTCGTCGCCCACCGCGGTGAAGGCGCCGCGCACGCCCGAGAGCTGCTTCAGCAGCCGGTACTGGGCGCGGTTGGTGTCCTGGTATTCATCGACGAGCAGGTAGCGCAGCCTGTTCTGCCAGCGCTCGCGCACCTCGGGATGCTCCTCGAACAGGCGCACCGGCAGCGCGATCAGGTCGTCGAAATCCACCGCCTGGTAGGCGCGCAGCGTGCGCTCGTATTCCTTGTACAGCTTGGCAGCGACCGAGGCGATCTCGTTGTCGGCAAGCTGCGCGGCCTCCTCGGGCGTGATCATCGCGTTCTTCCACGACGAGATCTGCCATTGCATCTGCTTGGCGATGCCCTTGTCGTTGTCACCGGCAACGTCGGAGACGATCTGCACCGTGTCGGAGGCATCCAGGATGGAAAACTGCGGCTTCAGCCCGCAGTGCACCGCCTCCTGGCGGATGATGCGCACGCCCAGCGCGTGGAAGGTGCACACGGTGAGCCCGCCCGGCGCGCGCCCGCCCATGATGTGGGCGACGCGCTCCTGCATCTCCTTGGCTGCCTTGTTGGTGAAGGTGATCGCGGCGATGTTGTTGGGGCTGATGCCGCACTCGTTGATCAGGTGCGCGATCTTGTGCGTGATCACCCGCGTCTTGCCACTACCGGCGCCGGCCAGCACCAGGCAGGGGCCGTCGAGATAGCGGATGGCTTCGCGCTGCGGCGCGTTGAGGAGGGCGGACATCGTTTCGGACACGGGCTGCAGCCTTCCGGGGAAGGCGGGGGCCAAGTGTACCCGAGGCGGGAAGGCGCCGCGCTCCTACAGCGCGCCGAACACCTTCTTCGCCAGGCTGCCGGCGGCTTCCAGCGGGTTGCGGCGGATCGCCTTCTCTTCCTCGGCGATCATCAGGTACAGCCCGTCGAGCGCCTTGCGCGTCACGTAGCCCTCGATCTGCGCGTCCTCGCCTTTCACCAGGCCGACGCCCGCCGCCTTGCTCGCCAGCGCATTGTATTGCGAGGACACGGAGAGGCGGTCGGTCTGCTGTCTGACGATGGGCAGGAAGCGCTGGGTGAGCTGCGACTGCGTCTTGCTGCGGAAGTACTGGGTCACCGAGTCGTCGCCGCCGGTGAGGATGTCCTTCGCGTCCTTCACCGACATGTCCCGCACCGCCGCCATCAGCAGCGTCTTGGCCTCCGGCACCGCGGCCTCGGCGGCCCGGTTCATCGTCGTCTCGAGCTGGTCCAGATCCTTGCCGCGGCCGGCCATGCGCAGCAGCGGCGCGGCCTGCTCGAGCACGCCGGGCAGCGGAATCCTGACCTTGGAATTGTTCAGAAAGCCGCCATCACGGCCGAGCAGTTCGACCGCCCGGCCGGCGCCCTGGGTGAGCGCCTCCTTCAGGCCGCCCGCCGCGTCGGCATTGCTCAGGCCGGAAAGGTCTGCGGCCCACGCAGGAACACAGATGACAAGGATGGCGAAAGCTCGCAGAATCGAACGCATTGCAGTCTCCGGAAAGAGTGGAACACAGGGCATGAAAGTGAAGATTTTTGCCGTCGTTGCAGCAGTCATGCTCGGCATCGCCGGCTTTTTTGTCTACTCGAAGAAACCGGTCGCGCCGGACGTCGCGTTCGCCACGCTGCAGGGCCAAAGCTTCCGCACCGCCGACCTGCGCGGCAAGGTGGTGCTGGTGAATTTCTGGGCCACCACCTGCACCACCTGCGTCAAGGAAATGCCCGGCCTGAAGGACACTCACGACCGCTTCCACGCGCGCGGCTTCGAGACGGTGGCGGTGGCGATGGATTACGACCCGCCCAGCCAGGTGCAGGCCTACGTCGAGCGCAGCGCCCTGCCCTTCACCATCGTGCTCGACCGCGACGGCAACATCGCGCGCAACTTCGAGGGCGTGCGGCTGACGCCGACCAGCTTCATCCTCAACAAGCGCGGGGAAATCGTGCAAAAGATCCTCGGCGAACCGGATTTCGCCCGCCTGCACGCGCTGATCGAACAGTTGCTGGCAGAAGCGGCCTGAGCATGCCCCTTCGCAACGCTGGCGCGCACCGGCGTGCCGACTGTCCCGCGGGGCGCCGGCGGGCGCGCCTTGCCGTGCTGGTCGCACTCGCCCTGATGCTGAACCTGCCGGCGACGACGGTCGCGCAGCGCGCGGGCATGATCGGCGGCTGCGACATCCGCCGCGGCACCTTGTGCACCAACCTGAACCTGAACGGTGCCCAGCTCGCCGGCGTCAATCTGGCCAACTCGCAGTTCACCCAGTCCGACCTGTCGGAAGCCAACCTGTCCGGCGCCAACCTGAACGAGGCGAACTTCGCCAGCACCGAACTGCGCGGCACCGACTTCCGCCAGGCCTCGATGGTGCGCATCAACCTGCGCGGCGCGCGCCTGATCGACGCGAAACTGGCCGGCGCCAACCTCGGCAACGCCACGCTGCAGAACGCCGACCTGAGCAAGGCGGATCTGTCCGGCGCCATGCTGGCCAACGCCGATTTCACCAATGCGCGCCTCGAAGGCGCCAACCTGCAGGGCGCCGACCTGCAGCGCGCCAACCTGCGCGCCGCCAAGCTCAAGGGCGCATCCCTGGCCGGCGCCAAGCTGCACGGCGCCAACTTCACCCGCGCCTCGCTGATCGACGCCGACCTCACCGGCGCCGACATCGACCAGGCGATCTTCCTCAATGCGCAGATGCAGGGGTGCAGGGGCTGCCCGACCACCCCCTGAGCGACGGCGCCCGGACGGGCTCCTGAACCGGCGGAAAACCGGCCGACCCCTCAGCCCGGGATCAGACCACTCCGGCGCCGTGCGCCTGCTGGTCGGCCCAGTAGCTGGAGCGCACCATCGGGCCGCAGGCGGCGTTCTTGAAGCCCATCTTGAGCGCTTCGGTCTCGAACATTTTGAAGGTGTCGGGATGCACGTAGCGCAGCACCGGCAGGTGGCCGGTGGACGGCTGCAGGTACTGGCCGATGGTGAGCATGTCCACGTCGTGCGCGCGCAGGTCGCGCAGCACTTCGAGGATCTCGTCGTCGGTCTCACCGAGGCCGACCATCAGGCCGGACTTGGTGGGCACCTCGGGATGGCGGGCCTTGAATTCCTTCAGCAGCTTGAGCGAATAGGCGTAGTCCGAACCCGGGCGGGCCTGCTTGTAGAGGCGCGGCACGGTCTCGAGGTTGTGGTTCATGACGTCGGGCGGCGCGGCGTCGAAGATTTCGAGGGCGATCTCCATGCGGCCGCGGAAGTCGGGCACCAGCACCTCGATGCGGGTGGCGGGCGAGGCGGCGCGGGTCTCGCGGATGCAGTCGACGAAGTGCTGGGCACCGCCGTCGCGCAGGTCGTCGCGATCCACCGAGGTGATCACCACGTAGTTGAGGCGCATCGCGGCGATGGTCTTGGCGAGGTCGGCCGGCTCGTTGGGGTTGAGCGGCTCGGGGCGGCCGTGGCCGACGTCGCAGAACGGACAGCGGCGCGTGCAGATGTCGCCCATGATCATGAAGGTGGCCGTGCCCTTGCCGAAGCATTCGTGGATGTTCGGACACGAGGCTTCCTCGCACACGGTGTGCAGCTTGTGCTCGCGCAGGGTTTCCTTGATCTCGTTGAAGCGTTCGGCCTCCTGGCCGGCGCCGAGCTTGATGCGGATCCACTCCGGCTTTTTCAGGCGTTCGGCGGGGACGATCTTGATGGGGATGCGGGCGGTCTTGTCGGCGCCGCGCTGCTTGCGCGCTGGGGTTTCCATGGTCGCTTGCTCTCTGTGGGTTCCGGGTAGGAAAACGGGGGCTCGGGGCGGGATTATGTCCCGTCCGGCCCCGATGCGACAGCCTGCCCGGTGTGATCCGGGGCATCAGCGCTGGCGGCAAGGGGTGGCAGCAGCCGTTGCAGGTGGGCCAGCAGGCGCTCGCCCGCGCCGGCCACCGTCTCGGCGACGCCGAAATCCTTCATCTGTATGGTGCGCAGGCCTTCGTAGCCGCACGGGTTGATCCAGGTGAACGGGGTCAGGTCCATGTCCACGTTCAGGCTCAGACCGTGATAGCTGCAGCCGTTGCGCACGCGCAGGCCGAGTGCGGCGATCTTGTCGCCGCCGATGTAGACGCCGGGCGCGCCCTCCTTGCGCTGCGCGGCCAGGCCGTAGTCGGCCAGGGTGTCGATGATGGCCTGCTCCATCAGCGTGACCAGCTCGCGCACCTTCAGGCGCCGGCGCGGCAGGTCGATCAGCAGGTAGGCGACGAGCTGGCCGGGGCCGTGGTAGGTGATCTGGCCGCCGCGGTCGATCTGCACCAGCGCAATGCCGGCAGGGTTCTGCAGCAGGTGTTCGGGACGGCCTGCCTGCCCCAGGGTGTAGACCGGCGGATGTTCCAGCAGCCAGATCTCGTCGGCGGTGTCGTTGTTGCGTTGCGCGGTGAAGGCGCGCATCGCCTCGAGCGCCGGCGCGTAATCGACGCGGCCGAGGCGCTTGACGATCACAGCACCACCTTCACCATGGGATGCGAAGTCAGCGCACGGTACAGGTTGTCGACCTGCTCCTGCGACACCGCGCGGAAGGTGCAGGTGACGGCGAGGTAGTTGCCCTTGCTTGAGGGGCGCATCTCCATCGTCGCCGCGTCGAAATCGGGCGCATGCACCAGCACGACTTCCAGCACCTCCTGGGCGAAGCCATCGACGCGCGCGCCCATGACCTTGATCGGGAAGTCGCAGGGAAATTCCAGCAGCGTCTGGCGGGGTTGGGGTTCAGCCACTTCTCATCACCGTGTCTTTGAATTCCTGGTACCAGGCATAGAGCTGCCGGCCGACCGGGCCGGGCTTGCCGCTGCCCACCGGGCGGCCATCGAGCGCGGTGATCGGCAGCACTTCCTTGGGCGACGAGCACATCAGCAGCTCGTCGGCGTCGCGCACCTCGGCCTCGAGAATCTCGCGCACCTCGTGCGGCAGGCCGTGGCGGTCGGCCAGCTCGAGCACGACGTCGTAAGTGACGCCGGGCAGCATCAGGTGGCTGTTGGGCGGCACGCGCAGCACGCCGTCCTTGACCACGAAGATGCTGGAGGCGGCGCCTTCGGTCAGGAAGCCGTCGCGGAACAGGATGGTCTCGGCGCAGCCCTGGTCCACCGCGAGCTGGCGCAGCAGGCAGTTGGCCAGCAGCGACACCGTCTTGAGGTCGCAGCGCAACCAGCGGAAATCGGCCGCGCTGACCGCACCGACGCCGGCCTCGCGCTCGCGCTCGCCCGGCGTGACGAGCGGCTCGCTCATCAGGAACACGGTGGGCGCCACCGCCGGCGACGGGAAAGCCTGGTTGCGCCGCGCATCCACGCCGCGGCTGACGTGCAGGTAGACGCCCTGGTCGGCCGGCTCGTTGCGGGCGATCACTTCGAGCACCATTGCCGCCCATTCGTCCGCGCTGTGCGGATTGGGCAGGCGGATCGCCGCCAGCGTGCGCTCGAGCCGGCGCAGGTGCTCGGCCAGCCGGAAAGGCTTGCGCGAGTACACCGGAATGACCTCGTAGGCGCCGTCACCGAACAGGAAGCTGCGGTCCATCGGCGACACGCGCGCCTCGGCCAGCGGCAGGTAGTTTCCGTCGAGGTAGCAGATGCTCATGGGAGGCTCCGCGGCGCCGGTGATCCCGTGCCCCGCTCGTTGCGCACAGGCCGGGTCAGAGGCTCTTGAACCACATCACGATGGCGTCCCACAGGCGACCGAAGAAGCCGGCCACCGGCACGTCCTGCAGGGCCACCACAGGATATTCCCCGAGCGGCTTGTCGTCGAGGCTGAGCTTGAGCGTGCCGATGCGCTGGCCGCGCTCCAGCGGGGCGACGAGCGGCTGCTGGCTCTCGAGCGTGGACTGCACCTTGGCCGCCGCGTCCTTGGGCAGCGACAGCATCAGGTCGCTGGTGAAGCCGGCACCCACTTCATTGGCCTTGCCCTTCCACACGCGGAACTGCGACAGCGCCTGGTCGGCGGAATACAGCTTCACCGTGTCGTAGAACTGGAAGCCGAAGTTCAACAGCTTCAGCGACTCCTGCGCACGCACGGTGTCGGAGCCGGCGCCGAGCACCACCGAGATCAGGCGGCGCGGACCGCGCAGCGCGGACGACACCAGGCAGTAGCCGGCCGCCGCGGTGTGGCCAGTCTTCATGCCGTCGACGGTGGGGTCGAGGTACAGCAGGCGGTTGCGGTTGGGCTGGGTGATGCCGTTGTAGGTGTAGGCCTTCATCGAGTAGAGGCTGGCGTACTCCTGCGGGAAGTCGCGGATGATGGCGGAGGCGAGCTTGGCCAGGTCACGCGCGGTGGTGTAGAGCTGCGGATCGGGCAGGCCGTTGGAGTTGGTGAAATGCGTGTTGGTCATCCCCAGGCGCTGGGCCTCGCGGTTCATCAGCGCGGCGAAGGCTTCCTCGCTGCCGGCGATGAGTTCGGCCAGCGCGACACAGGCGTCGTTGCCCGACTGCACGATCACGCCGCGGATCAGCTCCTGCACCGTCACCGGCTTCAGCGGCTCGATGAACATGCGCGAGCCTTCCATGCGCCAGGCCTTCTCCGACACCGGCACCGTCTGATCCGGCGTGATGGTGCCGGCCTTCAGCGCGGCAAAGGTCAGGTAGGCGGTCATCAGTTTGGTGAGCGACGCCGGCTCGATGTGGGCGTCCGGATCCTTCTCGGCCAGCACCTGTCCGGTGGCATGGTCGACGAGCACCCATGCCCTGGCAGCCAGCGCGGGCGGCGGCACCTGCTGCGCGAGGGCGGTGAACGAAAACAGGGAAATCAGCAAGGCAATGACGAAACGCATGAGGCAAACCTGGGGGAAGAAAAGGACTGCCGTGAGGCAGGGGACGGATTATAGGACGCGGGAGAAACAGGGACCGGAGATGAAAGGCTTTGTTTCATCCCTGCCGCCGCATGATACCCATTTGATGCTGCATTGCATCATCGGATGACCACGAAAGGCTTGAGCTTGAGCTTCTCGCCCATGCTGGCGGCCGCGGCCTTCGCTTCCTCGATGTTGGCATAGGGCCCGGCGTGCAACTGGAAGCGGTCGCCACTGGGAACGAGCTCGACACGCTCGGCGAACGCGGCGGCCTCCTCACGCACCGAGGCATGGAAGCTCTCGGCATTGACCCGCGACGCGAAGGCGCCGAGTTGCAGGTAGATGCCGCCGCCGCTTGCCGACGGCAGCGGTGGCGCAAGGCTGGCCACCGCCTCGGGCTTGCGTGCCGGGGCGGGCGGCGGGCCGGCGCGCCCCCTGAGCGGCGGCACCGGCTTTGCGGAGGCGACGAGAGGCACCTCGTCGGTCAGGATCTGCTCCACCTCGACGTCGGCGCTGCCGGCATTCACGTAGCCGAGCTTGTACGCCGCGGTGTAGGACAGGTCGATGATGCGGCTCTTGTGGAAGGGCCCGCGGTCATTGATGCGCACCACCACCGAGCGGCCGTTGGCCAGGTTCGTGACCCGCGCGTAGCTCGGGATGGGCAGCGTCGGATGCGCCGCGGTCATCGCGTACATGTCGTAAGGCTCGCCGCTGGACGTCGCGCTGCCGTGAAACTGGCGCCCATACCAGCTCGCCCGGCCCTGCTCGCGCCAGGGCGCGATGCGCGTCTGCGGCACGTAGCTCTGGCCGAGCACGCTGTAGGGACGGTTGGCAAAGCGGTGCAGCGGCTCGGGACGCGGCTCGGGATCGGGGATTTCTTCCAGGTTGCCCGGGATGTCGTCGCCCGGGCCATCGTTCTGGTAGTAGCCGCCGCCGCGTCGCCCGGTGCGGGCGGCAGACGGCTTGCCCTGCACCTCGGGAATGGTCAGGTGGGCGTCGACGCCGCCCGGCGGGCGCGTTGCCGTGGTGCCGCAGGCCGACAACAGCGCAGCGGCAGCCAGGGCGGCGGCAGTCGGGCAGACGGAGCGGCTGTCGGGCTTCATTGCGGCAGGAGCGGTCTCAGGGCTGCTTGGCAGTGCGGCTGCGGTGAATGCTCATCAGGATACCCACGCCCAGACACAGCGTGACGAGCGCAGTTCCGCCGTAACTGATGAAGGGCAGCGGCACCCCCACCACCGGCAGGATGCCGCTCACCATACCCATATTCACGAAGGCGTAGGTGAAGAAGATCATCGTGATCGCGCCCGCGAGCAGGCGCGTGCCCAGGGTCGGCGCCATCAGCGCGATCTGGAAGCCTCGCACCAGCAGCAGCAGGTAGGTCGCAAGCAGCACCAGGGTGCCGACGAGGCCGAACTCCTCGGACAGCACGGCGAAAATGAAGTCGGTGTGGCGCTCGGGCAGGAAGGACAAGTGCGTCTGCGTGCCGTTCTGCCAGCCCTTGCCGCTGATGCCGCCCGAGCCGATGGCGATCGTCGACTGGATGATGTGGAAGCCCTTGCCGAGCGGATCCTGCGTCGGGTCGAGGAGCGTGCACACGCGGTGCTTCTGGTATTCGCGCATCACCTTCCAGTCGACATCCGGCTGACAGATGGTGTCGCCGAAAGCGACGATGGAACCGATGCCGACGATGCCCACCAGCGCCACCGGCACGATCAGCTTCCAGCTCAGCCCGGCGAAGAAGATCACGTAGAACCCGGCGGCCGCCACCAGCACGCTGGTGCCCAGGTCGGGCTGGACCAGGATCAGGCCGACGGGCACCACCAGCATCAACCCGGCAACGATGAATTCGCGCAGGCCGATGCGCCCTTCACGCTGCTGGAAGAACCACGCCAGCATCATCGGCATCGCGATCTTCATCAGCTCCGAAGGCTGGATGCGGGTGACGCCGATGTCCAGCCAGCGGCGCGCCCCCTTCGACACCTCGCCGAACAGGTCCACCCCCACCAGCAGCACGGTGCCAAGCAGGTAGAGCGGCAAGGCCATGCCGAGCAGGCGCTGCGGCGGGGTCGCCGCCACCACCCACATCGACAGCAGGGCGATGGTGCCGTGCAGCAACTGCGAATCCAGGCGCTCGGGCGAGGCGCTGCCCATGATCACCAGCGCGTAGCCCATGAGCGTCAGCAGCACCAGCAGCAGGACGGGATCGAGCGCACGCAGCAGCCTGCGCGCCACCTCGAGCACATGCACGGAGTAATCGCTCATTCGTCGCTCTCCACGGCGTCGGCGTCCTCGTCCGCGGGCTGGTCGGCACGGCTCTTGAGCAGGTGGTAGTCGATCACCCGGCGCGCGATCGGCGCCGCCGACTGCGCACCGAAGCCGCCGTTCTCCACCAGCACGGCGAGCGCGATCTTGGGCTTGTCGGCCGGCGCGTAGGCGATGAACCAGGAATGGTCGCGCAGGCGTTCGCTGACGCGCCCCTCGACGTACTTGCCACCCTTCAGCGAAAAAACCTGGGCGGTGCCGGTCTTGCCGCCGGCCTCGTAGGGTGCGCCGCGAAAGGCGCGCGCGCCGGTGCCGGACTTGTTCACGTCGACCATGGCCGAGCGCACCGCAGCCACATGCGCCGGGTTGAGCGCGATCGTGCGCAGCGGCTCGGGCGCCACCGGGCGCTTCACGCCATGCGCGTCGAGCACGTTGCGCACCAGGTGCGGCCGGAACAACCTGCCGTCGCTGACGACCGCCGCCAGCGCGTTGGCGAGTTGCACCGGCGTGTACGCGTTGTAGCCCTGGCCGATGCCCACCGAGATCGTCTCGCCGCCATACCAGCGCTGCAGTTCGGCTTTGCGGAAGCGCTTTTTCTTCCACTCCGGCGACGGCAGCACGCCCTCCGCCTCGCCCGGCAGATCGATGCCGGTGCGCGCACCGAAGCCCAGCGGCCCCATGAAGCTGGCGATGGCGTCGATGCCGAGATCGTTGGCAAGCTGGTAGTAGAAGGTGTTGCACGACACGACGATGGACTTGTGGATGTCGACCATGCCGTGCCCGCCGACCCGGTCGTCCATGAAGCGGTGGCCGCCGAAGTTGAAGTAGCCCGGGTCGGCCATCGCATAGCCCAGCGTGCGCTTGCCGGTGGTGAGGCCGGCCAGCGCCATGAAGGGCTTGAAGGTCGAGCCCGGCGGATAGGCGGAAAAGATCGCGCGGTTGAGCAGCGGATGGTCGGGCGAGTCGTTGAGCTCCTTCCAGTCCTGCGTGGAAATGCCGTCGACGAAGAGGTTGGGATCGAAGGTCGGTGTCGACACCAGCGCCAGCACGCCCCCCGTCTCCGGATCGATCGCGACCAGCGCGCCGCGGCGCTTGCCGAAGGCGGCCTCCGCCACCTTCTGCAGTTCGATGTCGAGCGTCAGCTCGAGGTCGCTGCCGGGCACGGCGGGCGCGCGCGACAGCGCCCGCACCGCGCGCCCGCCGGCGTTCACCTCCACCTGCTCGAAGCCGGTCTGGCCGTGCAGTTCGGCCTCGTAGGACTGCTCCAGCCCCGCCTTGCCGATGTATTCAGAGCCGCGATAGTTGGCGGTGTCGCCGCGCTCCTCGATGCGGTCGACGTCGCGCTGGTTGATGCGGCCGATGTAGCCGATGATGTGCGAGGCCGTCGCCCCCAACGGATAGTCGCGGAACAGCCGCGCCTGCACTTCGACGCCCGGGAAGCGGTAGCGCTGGGCGACGAAGCGCGCGACCTCCTCGTCGCTGAGGCGGGTGCGGATCGGCACGCTGTCGAAGTTGCGGCTTTCCTCGAGGATCTTGCGGAAACGGCGCCGGTCGCGCGGCTCGATGGCGATGATCTCCGACAGTCCGTCGATCGTCGCTTCCACGTCGCCGGCGCGCGACGGCGTGATCTCCAGCGTGTACGCGGCGTAGTTGCGCGCCAGCACGACGCCGTTGCGGTCGACGATGGTGCCGCGCTTGGGCACGGTGGGCAGCAGCGCGATGCGGTTGTCCTCGGCACGGGTGAGGTAGTAATCGTGCCGCTTCACCTGCAGGTAGTAGAAACGCGCGGCGAGCAGACCGAAGCAGACGAGCACGAACAGGGCGGCCACCACCACGCGCCGGCGAAAGCGCGCGCTGTCCTGGTCGGGGGTGCGGAATTCGGCCATCGGCGCGGTGCTCAGATCGGCCGGTTGTCGTCGCGCTCGACCGGCTGGAACTGGGGCAGCAGCAGCAGGTAGGTGAGCGGCACCCACAGCAGCAGGCTGGTGAAGCTCGACAGGAAGTAGGACCAGCCGGGAAACTCCGCCCCGGCGATCATGCGCACCACCACCATCAGCACCTGCGACGCCAGCAGCATGGGCAGCACGTGCAGCGCCTGCTGCAGCGGCGGGAACCACATCAGCCGACGTGCCAGGCCATTGACCAGGTAGGCCAGCACCACGTAGGCCAGCGCATGTTGCCCCAGCGCCGCACCCAGGCCGACATCAACGAGCAGGCCGAAGACGAAGCCGGTGCCCATGCCGATGCGCAGCGGCTCGCGGATGCACCAGAAGGCCAGCACCAGCGCCACCCAGTCGGGCACGCCGGGGACGCGTCCGGTCGGGATGTACTCGAGGCCGAGCGCGACGAACAGGCTCAGGTAGATGAACCAGCCCTTGGCCGGCAGCAGGATGCGGCTGGATCGATTACTCGGCTGCATGGCTCAGCGCCCTTTTCCCTTCTTCTTTTCCACCGGTGGCTGGGGCGCAGGCGGAGGCGGCGGCAAGTCCATGCGGCCGATCACCAGCACCTGCATGCTGCGCTCCACACCGGCGAGCGGCGCGCACACGATGCCGGCGAAGGCATCGCCCTCGCGGTCCACCGACACCACGGTGGCGACCGGCAGGCCGGGCACGAAGACACCGTCGAGGCCGGACGTCACCAGCCGATCGCCGGGCTGGATGTCGGCCGAGCCGATCACGAAGCGCATCTCCAGGCGGCCCTGGCCGGCGCCGAACAGCACGCCGCGCAGGCCGTTGCGCTCGACCTGGACCGGAATGGCCTGGTTGCGGTCGGTGAGCAGCGTCACCTCCGACTGCACCGGGAACACCCGCGTCACCTGGCCGATGACGCCAGCCGCATCGACCACCGCGAGACCCGGTTCGATGCCTTGCTGCGCGCCGCGATCGAGGATCACCTTGCGCGCGAAGGGATCGGGGGCGTTGTACAGGATGTCGGCGGCGATGCTGCGCGTCTGCACGCGCTGCGCCATCTCGAGCAGCTTGCGCAGGTGGGCATTTTCCTGATCGAGCAGTTCGTAGCGCAGCAGGCGCTCGCCCGAGCCGAGCTGCTGGCGTCGCAGTTCGGCGTTGTCGCGCTGCACCTCGACCAGGGTGGCGAAATACAGCGACGCATTGCGCACGAAGTCGGCCGGCGTCGCCGCGGCCATCTGCAGCGGATAGGTGACCACCGACATCGCGTGCCGGAACATC
Source organism: Pseudomonadota bacterium (assembly GCA_018240585.1). GTDB lineage: Bacteria > Pseudomonadota > Gammaproteobacteria > Burkholderiales > Rhodocyclaceae > Thauera. The sequence continues at coordinate 4,633 of JAFEFM010000112.1, read as the reverse complement.
TCCAGGTAGCGGAAGCGCAGGTCCGAAACCAGCATGGCCAGGCAGACGCAGACGAACAGCAGCAGGCGCACCAGCGGCGCCGGTCCACGCCGGAAGATCGGAGGCGGCTTGTGGCCGACGAGGGACATCGGGGGGATCCGGGATCAGCGCGTCGCCGGCGCGCGCCGGCGACGAAGGCTCGGGCCGCTCAGTCCGAGGTGAAGATGGAAGCGAGCTTGTCCATCTTGTCGAGCGCCATGCCGCAGCCGCGCGCGACGCAGGTCAGCGGCTCCTCGGCAACGATCACCGGCAGGCCGGTCTCTTCCATGAGCAGGCGGTCGAGGTCGCGCAGCAGCGCACCGCCGCCGGTCAGCACCATGCCGCGGTCGGCGATGTCGGCGCCGAGCTCGGGCGGGGTCTGCTCGAGCGCGATCTTCACCGCGGAGACGATCTGGTTCAACGGCTCGGACAGCGCCTCGAGGATCTCGTTGGAGGAGATGGTGAAGCTGCGCGGAATGCCCTCGGCCAGGTTGCGGCCCTTGACTTCCATCTCGCGCACTTCCGAGCCGGGGAAGGCGGAACCGATTTCCTTCTTGATGTTCTCGGCGGTCGTTTCACCGATCAGCATGCCGTAGTTGCGGCGGATGTAATTGACGATGGCCTCGTCGAACTTGTCGCCGCCGACGCGCACGCTGCCGGCGTAGACCATGCCGCCGAGCGCGATCACGCCGACTTCGGTGGTGCCGCCGCCGATGTCGACCACCATCGAACCGACTGCATCCGACACCGGCAGGCCGGCGCCGATCGCCGCCGCCATCGGCTCCTCGATCAGGAACACCTGCGAGGCGCCGGCCGCCAGCGCCGCGTCGCGGATCGCGCGGCGCTCGACCTGGGTGGAGCCGCAGGGCACGCAGATGATAATGCGCGGGCTGGGCGACAGCAGGCGGGAATCGTGCACCTTCTTGATGAACTGCTTGATCATCTGTTCGGTGACGACGAAATCGGCGATCACGCCGTCCTTCATCGGCCGGATGGCGGTGATGTTGCCCGGCGTCTTGCCGAGCATCTGCTTGGCCTCGCGGCCGACCGCCTGAATGGTGCGCTTGGCGTTGGGGCCGCCTTCGGTGCGGATCGCCACCACCGAGGGTTCGTCCAGCACGATGCCCTTGTTGCGCACGTAGATCAGGGTGTTGGCGGTGCCGAGGTCGATCGCGAGATCGTTGGAAAAGTAGGAGCGCAGGAAACCGAACATGAGCCTTCCGAAACCGATGAGGGATGTCTGCCGCATCCGGGCCGGCGAATGCGGCGGGGCGACCGGGAATGCAATGCAGCCCCGAACGGGGCAAAGCGATTATGATAACCTACAAACCTTTGTAGACTCAGTAGGTTTTGTTACCTCATGTCGCTGTCCAACGAACAGGTCGGGCACATCGCCCGCCTCGCGCGCATTGCGCTCACCGACGCCGGAATCGAGTCCACCCGCGCCAAGCTCAACGACATCTTCGCGCTGATCGAGCAGATGCAGGCGGTCGACACCACCGGCGTGGCGCCGATGAGCCATCCGCAGGAACTCGCCACCCGCCTGCGGCCCGACGTCGTCACCGAGACCGACCGCCGCGAAGCCTTCCAGAAGATCGCGCCGCAGACCGAAGCCGGGCTCTACCTCGTGCCCAAAGTCATCGAATGAAGTCCGTGCGGGCGCCGGCCACCTGATTGCGCCGGCTCCGCGCCCCACCACCGCCGACACCATGATCAATGCCTCCCTCGTGGAACTGCGCCGTGCGCTCGACGCGCGGCAGCTTTCCAGCGTCGAGCTCGCCACGCTGTTCCTGGACCGCATCGCCGCGCTGAACCCGCAACTGAACGCCTTCATCACCGTCGACCGTGACGGCGCGCTGGCCGCCGCGCGCGCGGCCGATGCGCGCATCGCCGCCGGCGACGCCGGCCCGCTGACCGGCATCCCGCTCGCGCACAAGGACGTGTTCTGCACCGAAGGCGTGCTGACCACCTGCGCATCGAAGATGCTCAGCAACTTCGTCAGCCCGTACGACGCGCACGTCGTCAGCCTGCTGAAGGCCGCCGGCGCGGTGAGCCTGGGCAAGACCAACATGGACGAGTTCGCGATGGGCTCGTCGAACGAGAACTCCTTCTACGGGCCGGTGAAGAACCCGTGGGACGCCACCCGCGTGCCCGGCGGCTCGAGCGGCGGTTCCGCCGCCGCGGTGGCCGCGCGCCTGGCGCCGATCGCCACCGGCACCGACACCGGCGGCTCGGTGCGCCAGCCCGCGTCTTTCTGCGGCATCACCGGCATCAAGCCGACCTACGGCCTGGTGAGCCGCTACGGCATGGTCGCCTTCGCCTCTTCGCTCGACCAGGGCGGCGCCTTCGGCGCCAGCGCCGAGGACTGCGCGCTGCTGCTGTCGGCGATGACCGGCTTCGACGAACGCGATTCCACCAGCCTGGAGCGCCCGGCCGAGGACTACGCCGCCGCGCTCACCGCGCCGGCTGCAGGCAAGCCGCTCGACGGCCTGCGCATCGGCCTGCCGCGCGAGTTCTTCGCCGAAGGCATGGCCGATGGCGTGCGCACTGCGATCGAAGCGGCGCTGGCACAGTACCGCGCGCTCGGCGCGACCACCGTCGAGGTGTCGCTGCCCAATGCGAAGCTGGCGATCCCCGCCTACTACGTGATCGCGCCGGCGGAGTGCTCGAGCAACCTCAGCCGCTTCGACGGCGTGCGCTACGGCCACCGCGCCGCCGAATACACCGACCTCGCCGACATGTACGCCAAGAGCCGCGCGGAAGGTTTCGGCGCCGAAGTGAAGCGCCGCATCCTGGTCGGCACCTACGTGCTGTCGCACGGCTACTACGACGCCTACTACCTGCAGGCGCAGCGCCTGCGCCGGCTGATCGCCGAGGACTTCAAGGCCGCGCTGGCGCAATGCGACGTGATCGCCGGCCCGACCGTGCCCAACACGGCCTGGGCGCTCGGCGAAATGGCCGACGACCCGGTGCAGATGTACCTGTCGGACATCTACACCATTGCGGTGAACCTCGCCGGCCTGCCGGGCCTGTCGCACCCCTGCGGCTTCGACGCGCAAGGGCTGCCCGTCGGCCTGCAACTGGTGGGCGACTACTTCAGCGAGGCGCGCCTGCTGGCCACCACCCACCGCTTCCAGCAGGCCACCGACTGGCATCGGCGGCGGCCGGCGTGCGCCCAATGACTGCGCGCCGCGTGCCGCATGCCGGCTGGCTCGGCGCCGTCGCCACGGCCATGCTGGCGGCGGCGTGCGCGACGCCGTCACTGGAACCTGGCGTCGGCGTGGCTCGGCCGGGAGGTCGGCTGCAGCCGATGCCGCTGCGACCGCTCGACGTCAGGGCGGACTGCAGCTTCACCGACGAGGTGGGCTACGGCGCACGTGCCATGCTCGACGTCAGCTATGCCGAGGTGAAGGCCTTCTCGGCCACGGTGAATGTGCCCAGGCGCGGCAGTTGCCGCATCGACGGCGAGTTCGCCCAGGTCAGGCGCACGCCGCACGTCGAACTGCGTGCGCGTGACGGCTGCACCGTCAGCATGTGGGAACAGGGCGAACAGGTCACCGTCGCCTTCACCAACTGCGCCAGCCGATGCACCGCCGGCACCTTCGACTACGTGTGGCCGATCATCGTCGATCGCCGCACCGGCCAGTGCCACTGAGGCCGGGCCGCACAACCGAATTTGATGCGCGGCGGCCGTCGGGCAGCCGCAGGCAGGAACGGAAACGACCATGAGCAGAACCGATTGGGAAGTCGTCATCGGGCTGGAAGTCCACGCCCAGCTCAACACCGCCAGCAAGATCTTCTCCGGCGCCAGCACCGCCTTCGGCGCCGAGCCCAACCGCCAGACCAGCGCGGTGGACATCGCGCTGCCCGGCGTGCTGCCGGTGCTCAACCGCGGCGCGGTCGAGCGCGCGATCCGCTTCGGCCTGGCGATCGGCGCGCACGTCGCGCCGACCAGCGTGTTCGCGCGCAAGAACTACTTCTACCCCGACCTGCCCAAGGGCTACCAGATCAGCCAGATGGACCTGCCGGTGGTGGTGGGTGGCGAGATCACGATCCGCGTCGGCGACGGTGACAAGGCGTACGAGAAGACCGTGCGCCTGACCCGCGCCCACCTCGAGGAAGACGCCGGCAAGAGCCTGCACGAGGACTTCCACGGCATGACGGGCATCGACCTCAACCGCGCCGGGACGCCGCTGCTCGAGATCGTGTCGGAGCCGGACATGCGCTCGTCGGCCGAGGCGGTGGCCTACGCGCGCGCGCTGCACGCGCTGGTGCGCTGGATCGACATCTGCGACGGCAACATGCAGGAAGGCTCGTTCCGCTGCGACGCCAACGTGTCGGTGCGGCACAAGGGCGCGACCGAGTTCGGCACCCGGCGCGAGATCAAGAACCTCAACTCGTTCCGCTTCCTGCAGCAGGCGATCGACTACGAGGTGCAATGGCAGATTGCCACCATCGAGGACGGCGGCAGGATCCAGCAGGCCACCGTGCTGTTCGACCCCGACAGCGGCGAGACGCGCATGATGCGCTCGAAGGAAGACGCGCACGATTACCGCTACTTCCCCGACCCCGACCTGCTGCCGCTGGTGATTTCGGACGAGTGGAAGGCGCGCGT
>JAFEFM010000111.1 GCA_018240585.1 Pseudomonadota bacterium | reverse complement strand
GCCGGCTGGTGTCCGCCGGGCATCCTCGGCATCGGCATCGGCGGCACGCCGGAGAAGGCCATGCTGCTCGCCAAGGAATCGCTGATGGCGCCGGTCGATATCCACGAGCTGCGCGAGAAGGCCGCTTCGGGCGCGACGCTCACCCGCGTCGAGGAACTGCGCCTCGAGCTGATGGACAAGGTCAACGCGCTGGGCATCGGTGCACAGGGCCTGGGTGGTCTCACCACCGTGCTCGACGTCAAGATCATGGACTATCCGACGCACGCTGCGTCGCTGCCGGTGGCGATGATCCCGAACTGTGCGGCGACCCGCCACGTGCACTTCCACCTCGACGGCTCCGGCCCCGCCCGGCTCGACACGCCCAAGCTCGAAGACTGGCCGCAGGTCACCTGGAAGCCCGACACCAACGTCGCCACCCGCGTCAATCTGGACACCCTCACCAAGGAAGAGGTCGCCTCCTGGAAACCGGGCCAGATCCTGCTGCTCAACGGCAAGATGCTCACCGGCCGCGACGCCGCGCACAAACGCATCCAGGACATGCTGGCGAAGGGTGAGAAGCTGCCGGTGGACTTCACCAACCGCGTGATCTACTACGTCGGCCCGGTAGACCCTGTGCGTGACGAAGTCGTCGGCCCCGCCGGCCCCACCACCGCCACGCGCATGGACAAATTCACCCGCATGATGCTGGAGCAGACCGGCCTCATCTCGATGATCGGCAAATCCGAGCGCGGCCCGGTCGCCATCGAGGCGATCAAGGACAACAAGTCCGCTTACCTGATGGCGGTCGGCGGCGCGGCCTACCTGGTGTCGAAGGCGATCAAGGAAGCGAAGGTCGTCGGTTTCGCCGACCTCGGCATGGAAGCGATCTACGAGTTCACCGTGCAGGACATGCCGGTGACGGTCGCGGTCGATTCCAACGGCACCAGCGTGCACAACACCGGCCCGAAGGAGTGGCAGGCAAAGATCGGCAAGATCCCGGTCGCCGTAGCCTGATCAACCCCGCTCCACATCCGCAAGCCCGGCAAGTTCGACCTGCCGGGCTTTTTTTTGCGCCCCGTGGGGGAGCGGACCTGGCCGCGATCGATGCTGTGAAAAAAGAAAGGGAACGGCGCGTGCCGTTCCCCTTTCTTGACCGTGACGGTGAGCGGGCTTAGCGCTTGGCGGCGTGGTCGGCCAGTTTCAGCCAGGTGTCGACCACCGTGTCCGGGTTCAGCGAGATGGTCTGAATGCCTTCGTCCATCAGCCACTCGGCCAGATCCGGATGATCCGACGGGCCCTGGCCGCAGATGCCGACGTACTTGCCGAGGCGGTTGGCCGCCTTGATCGTCATCGACAGCAGCGCCTGCACTGCCGGGTCGCGCTCGTCGAAGGCGTGCGCCACCAGGCCGGAGTCGCGGTCCAGGCCCAGCGTGAGCTGGGTCAGGTCGTTGGAGCCGATCGAGTAGCCGTCGAAGTGCTCCAGGAACGCGTCGGCGAGGATGGCGTTGGACGGGATCTCGCACATCATGATCAGCTTGAGATCATTCACGCCGCGCTTCAGGCCATGCTCGGCGAGCAGATCCACCACGCCCTTCGCCTCTTCGACGTTGCGCACGAACGGGATCATGATCTGCACGTTGGTCAGGCCGAGCTCGTTGCGCACCTTCTTCATCGCTGCGCATTCCATCTCGAAGCAGTCGCGGAACGAATGCGCGATGTAGCGCGAGGCGCCGCGGAAGCCGAGCATGGGGTTCTCTTCTTCCGGCTCGTAGATCTCGCCGCCCAGCAGCTTG
>JAFEFM010000110.1 GCA_018240585.1 Pseudomonadota bacterium | reverse complement strand
CGTCGCGCGTCGGGCGGTGGTTCTGCCCACCGCGATGGGCAATCTTGATCGCGCCCATCACTGCCGCCAGGCGCCCGCTCTGCAACCAGTTCCAGCCGTTCGCCAGGCCGTACAGCAACCCGGCCCGATAAGCGTCCCCGCAGCCGGTGGGGTCGAGGATCTCGTCGGGCTTCACCGCCGGAATCTCCACGCACTCGCCCCTGGCGTGGATGCGAGAGCCTTCCGCGCCCAGCGTCACGATGAGCGCATCCACCTCGGCGGCCAGTTCGGCTTCGGAGAGGCCGGTCTTCTCGCTCATCAGGCGCATCTCGTAGTCATTGACCGTGCACCACGTGGCCAGTTTCAGGCAATGCCGCAGTTCGTCCCCACTGAGGATCGGCAGCGCCTGGCCCGGATCGAAGATGAAGGGCAGGCCGGCATCGGCAAAGCCCTGCACATGGCGCAGCATGCCGTCGCGACCGTCGGGCGCGACGATGCCCAGCTTCACGCCCACCGCGTCACGCACGTCATTGAGGTGCGAATGGAACATCGCTCCCGGGTGGAAGGCGGTGATCTGGTTGTCGTCGAGGTCGGTGGTGATGAAGGCCTGCGCGGTGAAAGTGCCGCGCACCTCGCGCACGTGGTCCTGGCGCAGGCCGAGGTGGTCGAGACGGCGACGGTAGGGGTCGGAATCCTCGCCCACCGTCGCCATGATCAGCGGATCGGCGCCCAGCAGCTTCAGGTTGTAGGCGATGTTGCCGGCGCAGCCGCCGAACTCGCGGCGCAGGTCCGGCACCAGGAAGGACACGTTCAGGATGTGGATCTGCTCGGGCAGGATGTGATTCCTGAAGCGGTCGTTGAACACCATGATCGAGTCATAGGCCATGGAGCCGCAGACGAGGATGGACATGTCGGGTTCCGTACGGAAGTGTCTGGAACCGCCATTATAGGCGGGCGCCGCCGCGCCACCCCTCGCTGCTCGCCCCCATGTAGGAGCGCGCTTGAGCGCGACCGCATCCGCCCAATCGCGATCAGGCTCCCACCGCTGCCCTCAGCTTTGCCGCCATCTCCTCCAGCGCCTCGCGCGGCGGGTTCTTCACCGGCCACGCCAGCGCCATGCCATCGCCTTCCCAGCGCGGCAGCACATGGATGTGGAAGTGGAACACCGTCTGCGCGCCGGCCGGTTCGTTGGCCTGGAACAAGGTGACACCCTGGCAGCCGGTCACCTGCTTGGCCGCCCGCGCCACGCGCGCCGCGGTGCGCAAGGCGGCGCCGGCCAGCTCGTCGTCCAGCGCGTAGATGTTCTCGCGATGCGGCTTCACCAGCACCAGCGTGTGGCCCGGGTTCACCGACTGGATGTCCATGATCGCCAGCGTGTGCTCGTCCTCGTACACCTTCGACGACGGCAGCTCACCCTTCGCAATGCGGCAGAAAACGCAATTGTCCATCTCGACTCCTCTCTTCGATGTCATGTCCGTCACCCGATCGTAACCAGCGCGTCACCGTGCCGCAACGCAGGCTTTCGAGAATGGCCCCATCCTCACCAGACGGAAGCACGCCATGCTCAAGCACACCCAGCCGGATCTTGCCACCGCCAGGCGCAAGGGCCGCAACCTGCATGTGGGCCTCGCAAGCTGCGAAACGGAAATCCTCGAAGCGCAGAAGCTGCGCTACCGCGTCTTCGCCGACGAGATGGGCGCCCGCCTCGCCACCCGCACGCCGGGCGTCGATCGCGACATCTACGACCCCTTCTGCGAGCACCTCATCGTGCGCGACGAAGACGCCGGCCGCATCGTCGGCACCTATCGCATCCTGTCGCCAGCGGCGGCGCGCAAGGTCGGCGGCTACTATTCCGAGAACGAATTCGACCTCACCCGCCTGCAGCACCTGCGCAGCCGCCTGGTCGAGATCGGCCGCTCGTGCATCGACGCCGAATACCGCAGCGGCGCCGTCATCGCGTTGCTGTGGTCGGGCCTCGCGCGCTACATGCAGGAAAACGGCTACGACTACCTCGTGGGCTGCGCCTCGATCAGCATGGCCGACGGCGGCCACGCTGCGGCCAACCTGTACAATCGCCTGCGTGAAGATCACATGGCGCCGCTGGAATACCGCGTCTTCCCGCGCTGCCCGCTGCCGCTCGACGCGCTGCGCAACGACCTGCCGGCTGAGGCGCCGCCGTTGATCAAGGGTTATCTGCGCGCAGGCGCCTGGATCTGCGGCGAACCGGCATGGGATCCCGACTTCAACACCGCCGACCTGCCCATCCTGATGCCGATGAACAAGGTCGACGACCGCTACGCCAAACACTTCATGGGACGCAAGGACTGAAGCCGATGAGCACCGCCGCCGCCGCGGCCACCACCGCATCCGCCAGCCGCAGCGCCAGCCCTGCGCTGCTGCGCGGCTGGCGTTACCTGCGACTGGCGCTGCATATCGCCGAAGGCGCGACGACGATCGCGCTGATCTACCCGTTCAGCGCCGAACCGACGCATCGCCGCCTGCGCCAGCGCTGGTCGCAGCGCCTGCTGGCCATCCTCGGCATCCGCCTGCACACCGCAGGTGCGGCGGTCGAGCCGGGCTGCATGCTGGTGGCCAATCACATCTCGTGGGTGGACATCTTCGTCATCAACGCAGTGGCGCCCGCCTCCTTCGTGTCGAAGGCTGAAGTGCGCAACTGGCCGCTCATCGGCTGGCTCGCGGCGAAGAACGGCACCATCTTCCTGCGCCGCGGCAGCCGCGGCCACGCGAAGATCATCAACGAGGAAACCGCCGCGCAGCTCGATGCCGGGCGCAACGTCGCGATCTTCCCCGAAGGCACCACCACCGACGGCAGCCACGTGCTGGACTTCCACGCCGCCCTGCTGCAGCCGGCGATCGCCGCGGGCCATGCGGTGCAGCCGGTCGCCCTGTCCTATCACGCGCCGGACGGCAGCTTCAGCCGCGCGGCGGCGTACGACGGGAATATCAGCCTGGGCCAGTGCATCGCCAGCATCATCGGCGAACGGGAAATCATCGCCCGGGTGCAGGCTGCCGCGCCGCTCGCCACCGGTCCGCACACCGATCGGCGCAGCCTGGCGCGCGAGGCGCGCGAAATCATCCTCTCCCGGCTGTAAGGCTCAGCCCGGCACCTGGATCACCGCGCCGTCTTCCAGCCGCACCGCCGTCAGCTTGCCGCCCCACACCGCGCCGGAATCCAGCGCGATGAGCCCCGGCGCGCGGTAGAAGCCCAGCGCCGACCAGTGCCCGCAGACGATGGTGTGGGTGCGGCTGAAGCGGTCGGGCGCGACAAACCACGGCATCGTCCCCGGCGGCGCCTTGTCGGGCGGGCCTTTTGCACGTAGCGCCATGCGCCCGTCGGCGGTGCAGAAGCGCATCCGCGTCATCGCATTCACCACCACACGCAGCCGCTCGACCCCTTGCAGATCGTCGGACCAGCGGTCGGGCTTGTTGCCGGCTAGGTGCAGCAGGAAATCCTTCGAATCCGGCCCGATGAGCGCCGCAGCCACCTCGTCGGCCAGCTCCTGCGCACGCGCCACCGTCCAGCCCGGGAGCAGCCCTGCGTGCACGAGCACGTAGTCGCCCTCCACATGCATCAGCGGCTGGCACGTCAGCCATCGCAGCAGTTCATCACGGTCCGGCGCCTCCAGCACCTGGTACAAGGTGTCGTCATCCTCGCGGCGCTGGTAGCCCGCCGCCACCATCAGCAGGTAAAGATCGTGGTTGCCCAGCACCACCGTCGCCGCGGCGCCCAGGTCGCGCAGCAGGCGCAGCACCTGCAGCGACTGCGGCCCGCGATTGACGAGGTCGCCCACGATCCACAGCCGATCCTTCAGCAGATCGAACGCCACCCGCTCCAGCAGCCGCTGCAGCGCTGGATAGCAGCCCTGGATGTCACCGATTGCGTATGTGGCCATGGAAAAGTGATGGAATTGGGCAAACCATTTCCGGCACTGCCGGAAGCCGGAAAAGCGGTCGACATTCTAGTGCGATTGCATGCTGCAAGCGCCGGCCCGGCGGCCCCGCAACAAATTGTTATGCGGGCGTCTATATTGAGAGTCGAATGCATACATCGATCACCGCCCGGAGACATCCACCATGACGAACCGCTGCCTGGCCTACATCATCAAGAACCAGGACCCGCTGACGCTACCGCCCGACGCCACTGTCCAGCACGCCTGCCAGCGCATGTGGGAGCGGCGCGTCGGCGCCGTGCTGGTGACCGAGGGCGGCCGCCTGGTGGGCATCTTCACCGGCCGCGACGCGGTGCGCACCCTCGCCGAAGGCCAGCCCCCGGCAACAACGCCCCTGTCCGCCGTGATGACCGCCGGGCCCGACACCATCCCGCCGGAAGCCACTGCCATCGAGGCGCTGCGCCGCATGGCCGACTGCGGCTACCGCCACCTTCCCATCGTCGATGCCGGCAAGGTCGTCGGCATCGTGTCGCGCGGCGACTTCAAGGG
>JAFEFM010000010.1 GCA_018240585.1 Pseudomonadota bacterium | reverse complement strand
TGGGCTGCGAGGTGCCGCTGCCCAAGGATGTTGCACTGATCGGGATCGAGACCTCCGATCTGCAATCCGACCCCGCGCGCGCCGGCCGCTACACGCTGTTCACCACCGTCAGGAACCGTGCGGATTACCCGCAAGCCTGGCCGCATCTGGAGCTGACGCTGACCGACGGCAGCGACACGCCGGTGGTCCGCCGCGTGTTCGCGCCGACCGACTGGATGCCCGCCGACGCGCCGAAGGCCAGCCTGCCTGCGCGCGCCACGATCCCGGTGCGACTGCCCTTCCGCCTGGAAGGCGCCTCGCCCACCGGATATCGCGTGTACGTCTTCTATCCCTGAACCCCGGGGCCAGCGTTGGCCTGGCGCCGGACCCGCCACTGCGCGCCCGGCATGCGTGGATCGGCGCTCAACGCGCCACCCGCGTCTGACCCGCGTCACGCAGGATGCGCACACGCTCGCCCACGCGGAAGTTCTCGCCTTCGTCGGCCTGCACCACGGCGAGATACTGCCCGTCGTCCATCCGCACCGTGACCTCCACCCCGACCTTGCGCGTGGTGCCCTCTTCGACCGCTGCGCCCGTCATGCCGCCGACCACGGCACCGAGCACCGCGCCCACGGCGGAACCCTTGCCACTGCCGATGGTGCTGCCGGCGATGCCGCCGACGGCAGCGCCGGTCACCGTGCCGATCGGCGTCTTCGTGCCTTCGAGATTGACGCCGCGCACACCCGCCACGGTGCCGAACTGCACCACCATCGTGCGCCGTGCGTCGGCGCGCGCATAGTCGCGACCGCCCATCCCCGCCGCACAACCACCCAGCATCAGCGCGGCCACCAGCGCACCGAGCACGGCACGCGTCGTCATCGTCTGTCCGTTCACCATGGATTCTCCCCAAACGCCGCCAGGTGACGCGCGGCGATGTCGTCGCGCGTCGGGCGGTGGTTCTGCCCACCGCGATGGGCAATCTTGATCGCGCCCATCACTGCCGCCAGGCGCCCGCTCTGCAACCAGTTCCAGCCGTTCGCCAGGCCGTACAGCAGCCCGGCCCGATAAGCGTCCCCGCAGCCGGTGGGGTCGAGGATCTCGTCGGGCTTCACCGCCGGAATCTCCACGCACTCGCCCCTGGCGTGGATGCGCGAGCCTTCCGCGCCCAGCGTCACGATGAGCGCATCCACCTCGGCGGCCAGTTCGGCTTCGGAGAGGCCGGTCTTCTCGCTCATCAGGCGCATCTCGTAGTCATTGACCG
>JAFEFM010000109.1 GCA_018240585.1 Pseudomonadota bacterium | reverse complement strand
GGCGCACTTCACCGACGAGGACTGGGCGCGGGCCGACGCGGGCTTCCTTGCCGACGACCCGCTGCGCGGCACGCGGGCCAAGGCGGGCGAGGAGGACTTCACGCGCATCTTCTCGAAGCTGGTGGAGGCCGCCCCGGCGCCCATCGGCCTCGGCGCCGGGCCGTACAAGGGCGACTGAGCGCCGCGCGGGCGCCGCGTTCTGATCTATATTCATGCTCTCTTAATTGCCCCGCGCCATCGGCCCGAATCCAGTCAGTCATGCCGGAAAAGAAAGCAGCCCCTGCGGTAGCGGAAGATTTCTCCCTCGAGGAATTTCCGTTCTACTGGCTCGCGCATGCGCACGCGATCTACGTCCTCGAAATGGAGAAGGTGCTGAAGAAGATCGGCACCGACATGCCGACGCGGCGCGTGCTGCTGATGCTGAAGTTGCGTGGTACGGCAAGCATCTCCGACCTTTCCCGGCACACCATCATCAAGATGTCGACGCTGACGCGCATCGTCCAGCGCATGCGTGACGAGGGTCTCGTTGAAACCCGCACCAACCCGGACGACGCCCGCGTCACCGACGTGCTGATCACGCCCCGGGGCGAGGAGCTGGCTGCGCGCATCGAGCAGTCCACGCGCAAGGTCTTCGCGCGCGGCTATGACGGCATGCCGGTGGAGGAAATGAAGGCGCTGATGCAGTCGCTGCAGAAGATCTTCCGCAACTTCGCCGACTACTGATGGCGGCCGCGGCCGTCAGTCGCCTGGTGCGGGTCTGGCCGGGCTCGCGCGCTGCAGCGTGGTGCTCGGCAGCTCGCCATACCGCTTGCGGTATTCCGCGGCAAACCGCCCGAGCTCAAGAAAACCCCAGCGGATCGCCAGCGTGGTGACGCTGCGTGGCTGTTCGGGATCGAGCAGTTGCTCGCGCACCCGCTCCAGGCGCAGGTTCCGCAGGTAGCGCATCGGCGTCATGCCGTGGTGCCTGCGAAAGCCGCTGTAGAGCGTGCGCACGCTGATGCCGGAGAGGGCGGCGAGGCTTTCCACCGTGATCGGTGCGCCCGGATTGGCGCGCATGTACTCCTCGGCGCGCCGGATGTGAGCCGGCAGCGGTTCGGGCGCCGGCCGGCCCAGCAGTTCGCTGAGGGAATTGGGCTGCCAGACCAGCAGGCCCGACATCACCAGTTGCTCGAACTGCACCTGCAGCAGCGGCGAATCGAGCATGCCGACTTCGGCCTGCAGTTCGGCCAGCAGCTTCTGTACCGTCCGCAGCCAAACCGAGGCGCCACCACCGCGCAGGTCCATGTCGGGGCGGAAGTGGAGGGGAGGGCAGCGCCGGTCGCCGAGCAGGCTGCGGGCGTGGCGCTCGAGGGCCTCGCGCTCGATGCGGATCGCCAGCTTGGAACAGTCCGCGCTCCAGTTCATGCGAAAGGATTCGTCGGGCCCGATGACCGAGGCCAGTTCGGCGCTGCAGTGCAGCGTATGCCTGCCCAGCTCGATGAGGTCGGTGCCCGCCAGCGGCAGTTGCACCAGGTAGAAGGATTCCGGCTCGCGCGGCTCGATGTGCACCGCTGCGCCGTAGCGCATCAGGCTGAAGCTCAACTCGCCGATGCGCGCGTGCTGGTGGGCATAGTCGAGCGCGCCATCGGCGCGGGCAAGGGCGAGGCGGTGCTCGCAGAACTTGCTGGCGACCAGATGCCGCGTTTCGTCGAGATCGCTGGACTGCAGCAGTTCGAAGTTCTCGAGGCGGCGCCCCGACATGGTTCGGTCTCCTGAAGCCGGGCGCGCGCAGGGCTCCGGCCGACGTGATGATCGGCCGGCGCTGCGCGGTCTGTCCAGGGTTTCGTCAGGCGGGTGCCATGCAGGTCTCGATCGCCCGTTCGGCATCGGCCGGATCGTAGAACCAGGTGGACAGGCTCTTCGGGTCGTTGAACGCATCGGCGAAGCGGTGCGCGAGGCCGGCGTGCTGCTGGCAGGTGCCGAGCAGCTTGAGCACGTGCGGCGGCGGCGGAACGAGCATGCAGTTGGTGAAGCGCGCCGACCACTGCGCATAGTCCCAGTAGGCCTCGGTGAGGTCGGTCATCCAGGCCTTGTCGAAAGCCGCGTCGCCGCGCGCCTCGATGGCGTTCAGGTAGAGGTTCGCGCCCTTGCTGGCGTTGTTCGAGCCCTGGCCGGTCATCGGGTCGTTGAGGATCATCACGTCCGCCATGCCCAGCACCGGACGGCCGGAGGGCAGCGTGCCCACGCCCTTGCGCACGGTGGGCGTGACGCGGCCGACGAGGATGCCGTTGTCGTCGGTCAGGCGGATGTCCCTGAAGCGCGGCGCATCCCACGGGAAGTATTCCTCGATCAGCGCCTTCGTCATCGCGAGGTGTTGTTCCGGCGTCCTGACTTCGGCCCAGCGGTCCATCGGGCCGTCGCAGATCGCCTCGAGGTTGATGATGTCGCAGGGGCCGCTGTGGGTGAGCGCGGGGAAGTGCACCAGCTCGCCGATGCCCGGGTGGAGGTTGATGTTCAGCGCGGTGAAGTCCTCGCGCGGCTTCATGCCATGCACGTAGGTCAGGGCGATGGTGCGCTGCGGGCGGTCGAAGTGGCAGCGGGCGTCGTCGCGCGTGAACATCTTGCCCAGCTCGCCCTTGCCGGTGGCGAGGATCACCAGGTCGCTGGTCTCGGCATAGCCTTCCACTTCCGCGATGCCGGCATCAGCGATCACCAGCGTGCCGCCACGGCGCTCGAACTCGTCCATCCAGCGCGGAATCTTCACGCGCTGGTCGACCGACTGGCCGTTGGCCGACATGCGCGAACGGAAGTCGAGCATCACACCGGCCTCGGGCTTGCCGACGCGAACGTGCGCGCCCTCGATCGGCGGGCAGCTGTCGTCCCAGAAGGACAGGCCGAGCTCGCGCTCGCAGCCCAGCGCCATGTCGTACATCGACTGGCTGGACAGCACCTTGCCGGCGGCGATTTCCGCCCCCGTGCGGTTGGAAACGACGGTCACCTGATGGCCCTTGCCGAGCAGGCCGATGCCCAGTTGCAGGCCGGCCTGGCCCCCGCCGACGATCGTGATCTTGCGCATGGTGGTGTAGCTCCTCTGTTGTAGGTCGCGTCGATTGCCTCAGCGACGGCGTTTTCAATTTCGGTCACGCCCCCGCGGCCGACTATGCGGCGACTGCAGGACCTATCCCGCCAGCGCGCATTTCTCCCGGCGGCGGCCGACGGCCGGATGCGCCAATCCGCGCCGCGCACCGTGTTCTTCAATCCCCTGCATCCACAGGACAGCGGCTGCGCTCGCCGGATAGCTGCCCTTTCGCCCTGTCCGTACTTTTGATCCATGTCAAAGGCGGCCCGCACAAGCGGGTCTCCATCACCCAATCGGACACACGAGACATGGATCGGATTTCTTCCATCGCCGAGCAGGCGCTCGCCTCGCCGGCTTCCTCCATCTCCGCCCCGCCGCAGGGCGCGGGCAACAAGGTGGTCAAGGTCGCGGTTTCCACCGTGCCGTGGCTGATCATCGGCGGCCTGCTGTGGGCCGGCCTCTTCATCAAGCCGCAGGCGGTGGGCGGCACGGTGCAGCCGCCCGTGATCGAGCGCCGCGACCACTTCTTCGGCGTCGCAGCCGGACCCGCGGGCGGCGTGTGGGTGGCGGGCTCGGGCGGCAAGATCGTCGCGCTCGACGGGGCCGGCCGCGCCGAGCGTCTGCCGACACCGACCACGCAGACGCTGCAGGACATCGCGGTGTGGGATGCGCAGCACGCGGTCGCGGTGGGCAACGACGGCGTCGTCCTCGTCACTGCCGATGGCGGCAAGGACTGGAAGGTGGTGGAAGGCATTCCGCGCTCCGGCGTCGCCAACAAGCTCACCCGCGTGCGCGTCGCGGCCGGCGGCCGCGCCATCGCCACCGGCGAGATGGGCGCGCTGCTGCTGTCGGAGGACTACGGCGCGAGCTGGAAGCGCCTGCGCGACGAGGAGGACGTCGCCTGGAACGACGCCGCGATGCTGCCCGGCGGCCGCATCGTGGTGGTCGGTGAGTTCGGCCGCATCCTGCTCAGCGGCGACGGCGGCACGAGCTGGCAGACGCCCGCCTCGCCAGTCGAGAGCTCGCTGATGGCGGTGGCCTTCCGCGATGCCGGCGAAGGTGTGGCGGTCGGCCTCGAGGGCATGGTGCTGGTCACCCACGACGGCGGCGCGCACTGGACGAAGGCGGCGGTCGACGCCCGCGACCACCTGTTCGACATCGCCTGGGACGAGGCCAACCGGCGCTGGCTGGGCGCCGGCGCGCTGGGTGGCTGGGTCAGCGCCGACGCCGAGGCTGCCGCCTGGCGCGCCGGCCGTCTCGACGAGCGCGACCTCGCCTGGCACACCCGCGTGCTGCCCGCCGGCAAGGAGGCCTGGTTCGCCGGCGCCAGCATCGGCCGCTGGGACGGCCAGCGCTGGGCGGCGCTCGGCCACTGAGCGCGCCCCGCACGAGCGCGTCCCCGCCCCTGTTTCCCCTTCAGAGACCCGACATCATGATCGAAAGAATCGCCGCATTCTGCATTCGCCGGCGCGGCCCGGTGGCGGGCGTCATCGCCCTGCTGACCCTGGCGCTGAGCTGGTTCGCGCTGCACATCGAAGTGCGCACCGTGTTCGAGGACATGCTGCCCTCGCGCCACGAGTACGTGAAGACGCACCAGAAGTTCAAGGACACCTTCGGCGGCTCGAACATGGTCACCCTCATGCTCGAGGTCGACAACGGCGACATCTTCGACCCCGAGGTGCTGGACAAGGTGCGCACGCTGACGCTGGGCCTGCGCGAGGTGTCGGCGGTCAATCCGTTCCAGATCATCTCGCTCGCCTCCAAGAAGCTGAAGGAAGTGCGCGCCTCCACCGACGGCATCGAGACCCGGCCGCTGATGTGGCCCGACCTGCCGGCCAACGCCGAGGAGATCGCCGAGCTCAAGCAGGCGGTGCTGCGCAACCCGCTGGTGTACGGCCCCTATGTGTCCAAGGACCTGCAGGCGACGCTGATCACGGTCGACTTCATCGACCGCGAGGTGAATTACTCCAAGGTGTTCGACGAGATCAACGCGCTCGTCGCAAAGGTCGAGAACGACAAGGTCGGCGTGCGTGTCGTCGGCGC
The DNA here is from genome assembly GCA_018240585.1 of Pseudomonadota bacterium. Lineage (GTDB taxonomy): Bacteria > Pseudomonadota > Gammaproteobacteria > Burkholderiales > Rhodocyclaceae > Thauera. The sequence continues at coordinate 10,447 of JAFEFM010000109.1, read as the reverse complement.
GCCCATCCTGTACGGCTGGGTCGAACACTACCTGCCCGAGACGCTGAAGCTGGTGGCGATCGCGCTGGCGCTGACGCTGGCGATGCTGTTCCTGCTGCTGCGCACCTGGCGCGGCGTGCTGCTGCCGCTGCTCGCCGGCGCGGTCAGTGCGATCTGGGCGCTCGGCATCTGCCACCTGCTCGGCATCCACTTCGAGCCGCTGGTGATCGTCGTGGCGATGCTGATCACCTCGCGTGCGGTGTCGCACTCGGTGCAGATCGTCAATCGCTTCGACGACGAGCTCGAAAACATCGCCGAGGGCGCCGAGACTTCCGCGCATGCCGCGCGCATCGCGCTCGCCGACCTGTTCCGCCCGGGCATGGTGGGCGTCATCGCCGATGCGGCCTGCATGGCAGTGGTGGCGCTGAGCCCGATCCCGATGCTGCAGAAGCTGACCCTGCTGGCGGTGGTATGGGTGTCGACGCTCACCATCAGCGCGGTGATCCTCACGCCGGTACTGCTGTCCTGGATTCGCCGTCCGCACGGCACGGTGCACGGGCTCGACCTGTCGCCGCTGCTGCGCAAGGTGCTGGACTTCGGCCTGTGGATGGCGCTCAGCCGTTTCCGCTACGTCGTCATCGTGTGCAGCGTGCTGGTGCTGGCGGGCTCGGGCTGGTACGCGTTCAAGCTCAAGGTCGGTGACGCCAATCCGGGTTCGCCCATCCTGTGGCCGCAGGCCACCTACAACCGCGATTCCGCCGCCATCAACAACCGCTTCGACGGTGTCGACCGGCTGTTCGTGGTGGTGGGCGAGGACGGCAAGGAGGGCCTGGTGAAGCGCAACGAAACCCTGCAGGCGATGAACCGCTTCCAGCGCTTCATGGAGGTGCAGCCCGAGATCGGCGGCTCCATCTCCATCGCCGACGTGGTGCCGGTGCTCAACCGCACGCTGCGCGAGGGCAACCCGCGCTACGAGGAGCTGGGCGCCACCGCCGCGGTCAATGGCAGCCTGATGGCCATTCTCGAATCGGTGTCCGAACCGGGCGACATGGATCGCTTCGTCGACGGCCAGGCCGCCAACGGCTCGATCACGCTGATGTTCCGCGATCGCCAGGGCGAGACCATCCGCACCGCGATGTCGCGCATCAAGGAGTTCATCGCCGCCAATCCGCTCGCCGAAGGGCACTGGCAGCTCGCCGGCGGCCTGATCGGCATCACCGCGGCGATGAACGAGGTGATCCTCGCCAGCCAGATCGAAGGCGTGGCGCTGGCGCTGCTGGTGCTGATGGTCATCTGCACCATCGTCTACCGCTCGACGGTGGCCGGCATGCTGTTCATGGTGCCGGTGATCATCTCCAACACGCTCACCTTCGCCTTCATGGCCTGGAAGGGCATCGGCATGAGCATCAACACCGTGCCGGTGGCCGCGCTCGGCATCGGCCTGGGTGTCGACTACGCCTTCTACGTCGCCGACCGCATCAAGGAAGAGATCGCCGCCGGCAACACGCCGGAAGGCGCGATCCGCACCGCGCTCCACTCGGCGGGGATGGGCGTGCTGGTCACCGCCAGCGTGCTGATCCTCAGCACCCTGCTGTGGTGGGCCTCTTCGCTGCGCTTCCAGGCCGAGATGGGCCTGCTGATGGCGATCTGGCTCGGCATCTCGGCGATGTCCGCGCTGTTCGTGATGCCCTCGGTGATCTACGTGTTCCGCCCCGACTTCATCTTCGGCCGCAAGGAGGCCGCCGTGCTCGGCGCCCTCCAGCCCCGCCTGCAAGAAGCCTGAGCCGCGGGCAGGCGCGGCGTGCCTGCCCGCCCCGATTCCGATTCACCAGTCTGCCGGACGTCCGGCACCCTTCCCCAGCAACCCAGGAGCACAAACAATGACAAGCGGAAACCCGAGCGGTGTGCCCGTTCCCTCCCGCCTGACGCGCATCGCCGCCGCCGCGATGCTGGTCGCGGCCGGCCATGCGGCGCAGGCGCAGAGCGCCGGCGAGCTCAAGGTGGACGGCTTCCTCAAGCAGGAGCTGTCGTTCAACACGATGAACTGGCAGGACACGCCGGACTACAACGATCGCGGCAAGCTGTCGATGGCGCGCACCACCGCGCGGGTGAACCTCGACTGGAAGCCGACCAGCGACGTGTCGGTGGTCACCAAGCTGCGCCTGGTCGGCGAGCCGAGGACAGCGTTCCTGAAGCACCTGGAGAAGATGGGCGCCTACAACTACGGCGAGGCGGACGGCCGTGGCAACCTCATGGATCTGTACAACAAGAACGACATCAGCGACGTCATCCGTGAGATGTACGTCGACTTCCCGGTGGGCGAGCGCGCCCGGCTGCGCCTGGGCAAGCAGCAGATCGTGTGGGGCGAGACGGACTTCTTCGCCGCCAACGACCTGGTGCACGGCTTCGACTACACCTGGCGCTCCTTCCTCGAGCCCGCCAACGAGGAACTGCGCAAGGCCAACATCATGGCCAAGCTGAACATCGACGTGCCCGAGCTCGACGGCGGGATCGAAATGTTCGTGCGCCCGGGTTGGGACCGCAAGTCCGACATCGGCACCGAGTTCGACATCTACGGCAGCCGCTGGTCGACGCAATCCACCGCCGGCATCGACTTCCGCAACATCGATCCTTACAACTTCCGCAACCGCGAAGGCGACGCGCGCGACGTGACCGGCGGCATCCGCTGGACCGGTCTGGCCCATGAGATCAACTACTCGCTGTCCTACCTGAAGACCTACTGGCCCAGCCCGATGCTCAACGCATCGAGCTCGCTGAAGCTGTTCGGCCTGCCGGACGTGCCGTCCGGCGTCAGGACGCTGGGCCGCGGCGACACCGTGGGCGCCGCCGGCGAGCTGATCTACCCGACGGTCGACATCTTCGGTGCCACCGCCAGCGGCTATTCCGACTGGGCCGATGCGGTGTTCAGCGCCGAAGTGGCCTACATCAAGGACGCGCCCTACCAGTTCCTGAGCGGCGGCAAGGGCGGTCCGCTGAGCCAGGCGGTCGCACCCGGCTTCGACGGCATCAAGAAGAAGGACGTCCTGGCGTGGATGCTGCGCATGGACAAGAACATCGCCGCCACCCAGCAATGGCTGGGCACGGAAAAGCCGATGTTCTTCTCGTTGCAGTTGTTCGACAAATGGCTGCAGGACTACGACAAGGGCGAGCGCCTGCTCAACGCCGTCGGCTCCGGCCAGCGCACCAACGAGCACTCCTTCCTGCTCACCGGCATCTTCGACCTCAGCTACGACAACGGCCGCATCAAGCCCAACCTGGTGGTGGGCGCCGACCTCAGCTACGGCGGCGGCTTCATCGTGCCGTCCGTGACCTTCGAACTGGCCAAGAACTGGCGCTGGAAGGTCGAGTACGACAAGTTCTGGAACGATGACATCCGCAATGCCAGCAAGTGCGGTTATCCCAATGCCGCCTCCTGCGACAGCCAGAGCCTGTTCGGTTACTTCAACAAGCGCGACCAGCTCTACACCAGCCTGACCTACCTCTTCTGACCCCTCCGGAGTTACAGACCATGGCAAAAATCCGCAAACCCCTGTTCGGCGCCGTCGCGGCGGCGCTCGCCCTCTCTGCGCTCGGCGTGCAGGCAGCCGAACTGCCGGCCGGCACGGTGATCTCGGCCGAGAACCTCGACAAGATCAAGGACGACACCTTCGAAGGCCACAAGATCAGCAGCCTGCTGACCGAGAAGATGGAATGGCGCATCCGCAACAACGGCTGGAAGCTGCCGCTGGCGAAGTCCAAGGAAGTGCCGCTCGACCCGAGCTGGGTGAAGGCCTCGCAGGCCAACGCCGGCAAGACCAAGATCAATTCGGAGACCTGTCAGATCGACGGCTGGACGGCCGGCCAGCCCTTTCCCAACATCGACATGAAGGACCCGCAGGCTGCCGAGAAGATCGTGTGGAACTGGCACCTCGGGCAATTGCTGGGTGACGTCGCCATCGTGCCCTTCTACACCCAGGTGCTGATCGACGGCGAGAAGGGCGTGCACGCCGAGCCGATCGCCGAATTCAGCCGCTACTCGATGAAGGGGCGCCTGAACGGCGAGCACACCCAGGGCGACGGCAGCGAGCGCGGCCGTCAGTTGCTGTACTTCAAGTCGCCGTCGGACATGAAGGGCCTGGGCACCTTCACCATCCAGTACGACTCGGCCAAGGTGAACGACGTGTGGGCCTACGTGCCGGCGGTGCGCCGCGTGCGTCGCCTGTCGGGCGGCGCGTGGATGGACCCGGTGGGCTCGTCCGACCAGCTGCAGGACGACCTCGACATCTTCAACGCGCGTCCGTGCTGGTACAAGGGCTACAAGCTGCTCGGCAAGCGCCACGTGCTCGCGGTGATGCACAGCAAGTACCCGCTGTGGAACACCAAGGGCACGAAGCCTGAGGAGAAGTACCCGGTGCTGGAGAACAAGCCGCCGTACTGGAACATGAACAACAACAACTTCGAGCCGCGCGAGGTCTACGTGATCGAGGCCACCACGCCGTCCGAGCACCCTTACAGCAAGAAGGTCATCTACGTGGATACGAAATTCCCGCGCATCCACTACGGCGAGGCCTACAACCGCAAGGGCGAGTTCTGGAAGTTCATGGAATGGCATTCCTACCCGGGCAAGGGTGAGGACGGCTTCCTCGACATCCGCACCGCCGGCGGCGCGGTGATCGACTTCCAGCGCAACCACGCCACCGTGTCGCTGATCGACACCTCGTCGTGGAAGACCAACCCGGCGGGCGTGAAGGAAACGGACGTCTCGCTGCAGACCCTGCAGGCCGGCGGCCGCTGACAAGGCTCCTCCTCGTCCTGGGTTCGGGGGCGTCGCTGATGGGCGCGCCCCCATTTTTTTGCGGGAGAAATCGATGAATCTGCATGAAGCCGGCCGCGCTGCCGTCGCGGTCGACCACCTCCAGCGCAACATCGGCCGCCATGCCGCGCAGCGTGTCGCCAATGCCGCGCTGGACGAAGCCGAGCGCCTGGGCATCAGCGTGAATGCCGCGGTCGTGGACCGGGCGGGCGCGCTGATGGCTTTCCTGCGCATGCCCGACGCCTCGCTTCACTCGGCCGAGACCGCCATGGACAAGGCCTACACCGCCGCCAGCTTCCGCTTTCCGACCTCGCAGTGGGCCGAGGCGCTGGCGGGCTTTCCGCCGCTGGTGCAGCAGAACATCCTGCAGCGCCCGCGCCTGGTGATCTTCGGCGGCGGCATCCCGATCGTGGTCGATGGCGAGGTGATCGGCGCAGTGGGTGTGTCGGGCGGCAGCGTGCAACAGGACGAGCAGTGCGCTGCCGCTGCGCTCGAGGCATTGCACGGCGCGCTCGAGACGGCCTGATGCCACAATCCCCTTCCCGACACCGATGCCCAAGGAGCCCCCGATGAGCTTCACCCTTTACGACGCGCTCGTTCCCAACTGGCTGCAGACCCTCGATGCGGTGTCCGGCCTGCTGGACAAGGCCGAGGCCCACTGCGCCGGGCACACGCTGCCGGATTCGGCGCTGATCGAAGCCAGGCTCGCACCGGACATGTTTCCGCTCGGCTTCCAGGTGAATTCGGTCGTCGTGCACTCGATCGGCGCCATCGAAGGCGTGCGCCGGGGCACGTTCTCGCCCGACCGTTCGCCCTGGCCCGACACCCTGGCCGGGCTGAAAGCGCGCGTGGCCGACGCACGGCAGGCGGTCGCCGCGCTCGACCCCGGCGAGGTCAATGGCTTCTTCGGCCGCGACATGTGCTTCGAGGCGCCCGGGCGGCGCATCGACTTCACCGCGCAGGACTTCCTGCTGTCGTTTTCCGTGCCCAACTTCTTCTTCCACGCCACCACCCTCTACGACATCCTGCGCAACCAGGGCCTGCCGCTCATCAAGCGCGATTATCTCGGGCCCATGCGCAGGAAGGCCTGAGCCGCGCGATGCCCGGCCGCGTTCGGTGCGATGTTGTCCGCTAAACTGGCTGCCCAAACCAGCGCGGGAGACACAACATGGGTTTCGCCTACGTGGTCGGGCAGGTGACGGTGAAGGACGAGGCGAATTGGGCCGAATACCGCAAGCGGGTTCCCGAGACCTTCGACGCCTGGGGCGGCGAGGCCGTCCTGCGCGGCAGGCAGTTCGCCGCGCTCGCCGGACACTGTCCCCATTCCGACGTGGTCGTGCTGCGCTTTCCGAGCGCTGATGCACTCAAGGGCTGGTTCGACTCGCCCGCCTACCAGGCATTGATCCCGCTGCGCGACGCAGCCGCGGAGGTGGTCCTGACGGCTTACGAGGCCTGATTCCGGTAAGTTCCGCATAAACCAGATGCCCGGTCCGGGCCTGTTTCATGACCATGGAAAAACTGGCTTCCCTTCCCGCCGTCGACCGCCTGCTGGCCGAACCCGCGCTGCTCACAAAGGCGCAAGCCCACGGCCGGCGGCCCGTCACCGATGCCGTCCGTGCCGAGCTTGCGGCCGTTCGTGAAGCGATGCGCGCCGGTGGCGACCTGCCTGCCGGCGCGATGCTGGTCGATGCCATCGTGCGGCGCATCGAGGCGGAGAGCCGCGCGAAGCTGCGGCGGGTCTTCAACCTGACCGGTACGGTGCTGCATACCAACCTCGGCCGCGCCACGCTGCCGGACGAGGCGATCGCCGCCATCGTCGATGCCGCGCGCCATCCCTGCGCGCTGGAATACGACATCGAATCCGGCGGGCGTGGCGACCGCGACGACGTGATCGACGAGCTGCTGGTGGAGCTGACCGGTGGCGAGGCCGCCACCGTCGTCAACAACAACGCCGCGGCGGTGTTCCTGCTGCTCAACACGCTGGCGCAGCGCAAGGAGGTGATCGTCTCGCGCGGCGAGCTGGTCGAGATCGGCGGCGCCTTCCGCGTGCCCGACATCATGAAGCGGGCCGGGGCGCGGCTGGTCGAGGTCGGCTGCACCAACCGCTGCCACGCGCGCGACTTCGAGGAGGCCATCGGCCCGCGCACCGCGATGCTGATGAAGGTGCACACCAGCAACTACGCCGTCGAAGGCTTCACCAAGGTGGTGCCGCGGGCCGGGCTGGCCGCCATCGCCCACGCGCGCGGGCTGCCCTTCGTCGAGGATCTCGGCTCGGGCACGCTCACCGCGCTGGAGGCCTGGGGCCTGCCGCACGAGCCGACGCCGCGCGAGGCGATCGCAGCCGGCGCCGACCTCGTCAGCTTCTCCGGCGACAAGCTGCTGGGCGGCCCGCAGGCCGGCATCCTGGTCGGCCGGCGCGAGCTGATCGCCAAGCTCAAGAAGAACCCGCTCAAGCGCGCGCTGCGCGTGGGCAAGATCACGCTGGCCGGGCTCGAAGCGGTGCTGCGCCTGTACCGCGACCCGGAACGCCTGCCCCAGCGCCTCGAGACCCTGCGGCTGCTGACCCGCCCGCAGACGGAGATCCTCGCCCAGGCCGAGCGCCTGCAGCCTGCGCTCGCGCGCGCGCTGGCCGGCTGGCCGCTCGCCGTCACCGTCGAGCCGATGCGCTCGCAGATCGGCTCGGGCAGCCTGCCGGTCGACCGCCTGCCGTCCGCCGGCCTCGTCTGCCGGCCGCAGCGCAAGGGTGGCACGCTGAACCGCCTCGAACAGGCGCTGCGCGGCCTGCCGCTGCCGGTCATCGGCCGCATCGCCGACAACGCGCTGTGGCTGGACCTGCGCTGCCTGCGCAGCGAGGACGAGGCGGCCTTCGCGGGGCAACTGGCCGAGCGGCTGACGACACCCGCAGCGCGGAGCGGGCGCCCATGCTGATCGGCACCGCGGGCCACATCGACCACGGCAAGACCACACTGGTGCGCGCGCTCACCGGCGTGGACACCACCCACCTGCCCGAGGAAAAGGCGCGCGGCATCACCATCGAGCTCGGCTATGCCTATGCGCCGGTGGAAGGCGGCGACGCGGACGCGGCCGCGGCTGGCGCCGCGTGCAGCCTCGGCTTCATCGACGTGCCCGGCCACGAGCGCTTCATCCCGACCATGCTGATGGGCGCCAGCGGCATCGATTTCGCCCTGCTGGTGGTCGCCGCCGACGACGGCGTCATGCCGCAGACGCGCGAGCACCTGGCGATCCTGCATCTGCTGGGCATCGCGCGCGGCGCGGTGGCGCTGACCAAGTGCGACCGCGTGACGCCCGACCGCATTGCGGAAGTGGCGGCCGACATTGCCCGGCTGCTCGCGCCCACCCTGCTGGCTGGCAGCCCCATCTTCGCCGTGTCGGCGGTCACCGGGGCCGGCATCGACGCGCTGCGCGCGCACCTGAATGCGATCGCGCGCGACGAGGCAAAGCCGCTCGCCGACGCGGGCTTCCGGCTGGTGGTCGATCGCCGCTTCGCGCTCGCCGGCGCCGGCACCATCGTCACCGGCACCGTGCATGCCGGCGTGGTGCGCGTGGGCGACACGGTGCTGCTTGCGCGCGCGGACGGCTTGCGGCGCGACGTGCGCGTGCGCGGCCTGCGGGTGAACAACCGCATGGCGCAAGCCGGCGGCCCGGGCAGCCGCTGCGCGGTCAATCTGGTCGGCATCGACTACGGCGAGACCGAACGCGGCGACTGGCTGCTGACGCCGCAGCCAGTGCGCGCTACCGACCGCATCGACCTGCGCCTGCAGTTGCTGCCCGAGGCGCCGCGCAAGCTGGGGCAGTGGGCGAGCGTGACGCTGCATCACGCCGGCGGACACGCGATGGCACGGCTGGCGCTGCTCGATGGCGCCCTCGAGGCGGGCGGCCTTGCGCCGGGCGCGAGCGGCCTCGTCCAGGCCGTGTGCGACCGGCCGGTCTTCGCCTGCTGCGGCGATCGCATCGTGATCCGCGACGCGGCGGGCAGCGAGACACTGGGCGGCGGCCGCGTGCTCGATCCCTTCCCGCCCGCACGCCACCGCCGCCGCCCCGAGCGCCTCGCGGTGCTGGCCGTGCTGGAAGACCCGGATCGCGCCACACGGCTCGCCGCCCTGGTCGAGCGCGCCCCCTGCGGGCTGGATGCGGAGGAACTTGCCCTGGCGCACAACCTGCCGGGCGGCGGCCTGAACGATCTGCTGCCCGCCGCCCGCCACGTGAGGGCGAAGGCCGGCGACCGCATCTTCTCGCCGGCCGCCTGGGCGGCACTGGGCGAGGCCGTGCTGGCGCGGCTGGCCGCGCATCACGCGCAGTTTGCCGACGAGCTGGGCGTCGAGCGCGAGCGCTTGCGGCGGATGTGCATGCCGCAACTGCCGTCCGCGGTGTTCCTCGCGCGCCTGGAGGAGCTGCTGGGCGAAGGGCGCGTGGCGCGCACCGGTTCGGCCTGGCATCTGCCAACGCACACCGTCGAACTCGGCCCTGCCGAACGCCAGCGCGCCGATGCGCTGACGTCACATCTGCTTGCCGGCGACTGCGACCCGCCCTGGGTGCGCGACCTCGCCGCCCTGTGCGCCCTCGATGAAACCGCCACGCGCGGCCTGCTGCGCCGCATGGCGATGCGCGGCGAGGTCTTCCAGGTGGTGCGCGACCTGTTCTACCCACGGCCGACGGTCGGCCGGTTGTGCGCGATCGCCGCCGGACTCGCCGCCGCCAACGACGGCCGCATCCGCGCGGCGGATTTTCGCGACCACATCGGCGGCGGCCGCAAGCGCGCGATCCAGATCCTCGAATTCCTCGACCGCGTCGGCTTCACGCGCCGCGTGGGCGACGGCCGCGGCCACGCCCATGTGCTGCGTGGAGAGCCGCCGGTGCCGGCGGATGAATGAACGCTGCCAACTGCCCGCCGGGCCGGCTGTTCCAAGTCGGCATGGCGGGGGGCTCCCGTTCGATTGCGGGCACTTGCGTCAGCGCGCCGACGCCGGGTCCGTCGCTGTCCCGGCCGACGGGGCCGCGGCCTCGAGCCCCAGCGCCTGCCAGTCTCCCTCCAGGTAACGCAGCAGGCGCGCATCGTCGAAGCGCCACAGATGCAGCCAGCCGTTGTCGAGCAACTGGCGCACCACGGCATGTTTGCCGATCACGCGCTCGATCGCCTCGCGCGGCGCATCGATGACGACGGTGAGACGCAGCGGCTCGTGCATCCAGCGATTGCCGTCATGCACCGACTGCCGCGCCAGCCCGATGCGCAGGTCGCCGCCATTGCCCTCGAACACGCCGATGTGCCCGCCGACGACGTTGTGCAGCAGCTTGTTGCCGCTGCCCAGGCGTGCGGGGTCGCAGGTCGAGGCGTGGTATTGCCAGTTGATCCAGTGCGTCACCAGCATGGGCGCGGTCATGAGCTGTTCCAGCAGGCTGCCGTCCGCATCCTGTTGGGGGTCGTAGTCGTGCAGGAAGCAGCGTCCGCCGAGCACTGCGCCCTGGCTGCGGCGGCGCGGCGCGATGATGAAGGCGGCGTTGCCGGCGAGCCCCCACTCGGGGCGGGTCTGGGCGCCATCGTTGGCGCGGCGGCGAAGCTGCAGGAGAAGCGCGTCATGCCCGGCGCGCGGATCGATGCCGAGGCGCGGTGCGCGCTCGCGGCGCACCTGGTCGCAG
>JAFEFM010000108.1 GCA_018240585.1 Pseudomonadota bacterium | reverse complement strand
GGTGCGCGAGGCGCTCGCCGGCACCGATGCCGACTTGACGCCGCGCCCGCACGCCCTGGCGCATGCCGCCTGAGCCGCGGCCCAACCTTCATTTTCCCGCAGCAACCCCAGCAACCACTCGCACGCCATGTCCGTCTTCACTCCCGTCCCCGAATCCATCCTCGCCGACTGGCTCAAGAACTACGCGATCGGCCGCTTCGTCGAGCTGAAGGGCATTTCGGCCGGAGTTCAGAACAGCAACTTCTTCGTCACCACGACGCTCGGCCGCTACGTGCTGACGCTGTTCGAAGGCATTCCGCGCGCCGAGCTGCCCTATTACCTGAACCTGATGGCGCATCTCGCGCGCCACGGACTGCCGGTGCCGGCACCGATCGCCAACCGCGACAACGAATACCTCGGCACGCTGCAGGAGCGGCCTGCCGCCCTGGTGGTGCGGCTGTCCGGCGCCTCGGTGATGGAACCCGGCACGCAGCACTGCGAGAAGGTGGGCGCCATGCTCGCCGGCCTGCACCTGGCGGGCCAGTCCTACGGCCGCCGCCAGGACAACCCGCGCGGCCCGGCCTGGCGCGCGGCCACCGCGCAGGCGGTGCGCAGCTTCCTGCCGGCCGACGAGCAGACCCTGCTCGACGCGGAAGTGGCCTTCCAGGCCAGGGTGAATGCCGCCGAGCTGCCGGCCGGCGCGATCCACGCCGACCTGTTCCGCGACAACGTGCTGTGGGATGCGGACGAGGCGGGCAATGCCCACATCGGCGGCGTGATCGATTTCTACTTCGCCGGCTACGACGCGCTGCTGTTCGATGTCGCCGTCACGGTAAACGACTGGTGCGCCAACGCCGACGGCACGCTGGACCTCGCCCGTTGTGCCGCGCTGCTGCGCGCCTACGATGCCGAGCGCCCCTTCACCGACGCCGAGCGCACTGCCTGGCCGGCGATGCTGCGCGCCGCCGCGTTCCGCTTCTGGATGTCGCGCGCCGCCGACTTCCACCTGCCGCGCGCGGGCGAGATGGTGCTGGTGAAGAATCCCGACGAATATCGCGACATCCTGCGCCTGCGTGTCGCAGGCGTGCCGCCGCTGCCGTGACGGTCTGGCTTTGAACTCGCCCTGGCCATCGGCTAGCATCGGCTGCGAGCCTCGTTCCAGACGGCTTCCGAACGACGCCTGCCCTCGCCCATCCGCTTTCCCTGAGCGCCTCCGAACCTGATGACCCGCCTCCTGCATCCCCACAACCATCCCCAGCCCGGCACGGTCACGCCCGCCCAGGCGCTGCAGTGGCTCGCCACCGGCTGGCAGTTGTTCATGAAGAGCCCGGGCGTGTGGCTGGCGCAATCGGCGGTCTTCATCGTCATCCTGGCCGCGCTCGGCTTCGTGCCCTTCATCGGCTGGGCGGTCACGCCGGTGGCGCTGCCGGTGCTGAGCGCCGGCATGCTGTCGGGCGCGCTGGCGCTGGAGCGCGGCGAGGCGCTGCGCGTGGGCCATCTGTTCGACGGCCTGCGCCGTCACGCCGGCAACCTGCTGATGGTGGGCGGATTCCACCTGCTGGGCACGCTGCTCGCGGCGCTGATCGCTGCGGCGATCGGTGGCAGCGCCGTGCTCACCGGCATGCTGGTCGGCGCCGTCGCCGGCATGGGCATGGCCGCCGGCGGCATGATGTTCGGCGTGCTGGTATTCACCGTGCTGTGGTCGCTGCTGATGATGGCGCTGTGGTTCGCGCCGGCGCTGGTGATGCTGCACGACGTCGCACCGCTCGAGGCGATGAAGCTCTCCGCCCAGGCCTGCTTCCGCAACCTGCTGACCTTCGTCGTGCTGGCCGCGATGCTCTACGTGCTGGTATGGGTGGCGATGCTGCCGGCCGGCCTGGGCATGCTGGTGCTGGTGCCGGTTCTGGCCGGCGCCCTGCTCGAAGCCTGGCAGGACACTTTCCACGCCCGCCCGGCACTGCCCGCGCCGACGCCGGCATCCGCGCAGCGCGACGACGCCCCGCCCGCGGCCTAGCCCTTCAGACCCCCAATGCAAGCAAACCAACTTCCCATGCAGCGCGGCTGGGCCTGGCTGCGCGACGGCCTCGCGCTGTGGCTGCGCAACCCCGCCCTGCTGACCTTCGCCGCCTTCGGCTACCTGCTGGCGCTGCTCGTCGTCAGCATGTTCCC
>JAFEFM010000107.1 GCA_018240585.1 Pseudomonadota bacterium | reverse complement strand
GTCGTGCAGTTGCCGGGCGTGCAGGACGTGGCCAAGGCGAAGGACATCCTCGGCCGCACCGCGACGCTGGAAGTGCGCATGGTCGACGACACGCCGGGCCTGCTCGAACAGGCGCTGGCCGGCAACGTTCCCTTCGGCACCGAGCTCTTCAAGGAGCGCGGCGGCGCGCCGCTGCTGCTGAAGAAGCAGGTGGTGCTGACCGGCGACCGCCTGACGGACGCCCAGCCCGGCTTCGACGGCCAGACCAACGAGCCCGCGGTGCATCTGACGCTGGATGCCGCCGGCGCACGCATCTTCCGCGACGTCACGCGCGAGAGCATCGGCAAGCGCATGGCGATCCTGCTCATCGAGAAGGGCAAGGGCGAAGTCGTCACCGCGCCGGTGATCCGCAGCGAGATCGGTGGCGGCCGCGTGCAGATCTCCGGCCGCATGACCACCGCCGAGGCCAACGACGTGGCGCTGCTGTTGCGCGCCGGTTCGCTGGCGGCGCCGATGGAAATCATCGAGGAGCGCACCGTCGGCCCCAGCCTCGGTGCCGAGAACATCGCCAAGGGCTTCCACTCCACGCTGTGGGGCTTCGTCGCGATCGCGATCTTCATGACCGCGTACTACATGCTGTTCGGCCTGGTGTCGTCGATCGCGCTGGCGGCCAACATGCTGTTGCTGGTGGCACTGCTGTCGCTGCTGCAGGCGACGCTGACCCTGCCCGGCATCGCGGCGATGGCGCTGACGCTGGGCATGGCGATCGACGCCAACGTGCTGATCAACGAGCGCATCCGCGAGGAGCTGCGTAACGGCGCCACGCCGCAGGCGGCGATCGCTGCGGGCTACGACCGCGCCTTCGACACCATCCTGGACTCCAACATCACCACGCTGATCGCCGGCATCGCCTTGCTGGTGTTCGGTTCCGGACCGGTGCGCGGCTTCGCGGTGGTGCACTGCCTGGGCATCATGACCTCGATGTTCAGCGCCATCCTGGTGTCGCGCATGATGATCAACTTCCTCTACGGCCGGCGCCGCAAGGTCGAGTCGCTCGCCATCGGCCAGATCTGGAAGCCGGGCAGCAACTGAGCGGAACGAAAGGAACAGGCAATCATGGAATTCTTCCGCATCAAGAAAGACATCCCGTTCATGCGCCATGCGCTGGTGTTCAACGTGATTTCGTTGGTCACCTTCCTGCTGGCGGTGTTCTTCCTCGCCACCCGCGGCCTGCATCTGTCGGTGGAATTCACCGGCGGCACGCTGGTGGAGGTCACCTATGCCGAAGCGCCCAAGCTCGAACCGATCCGCGAGGCGCTGGCTGCCAGCGGCTACCCGGATGCGCAGGTGCAGAACTTCGGCAGCGCCCGCGACCTGCTGGTGCGCCTGCCGAACCGCGACGACCTCGACACGACCGGTATGTCGGAGAAGGTCATGGGCACGCTGAAGGCCGTGGCTGGCCCGGTGCCCGAGCTGCGCCGGGTGGAGTTCGTCGGCCCGCAGGTGGGCAAGGAGCTGGCGTCCGATGGCGCGATGGCACTGCTGCTGGTGATTGTCGGCATCGTGGTGTATCTGGCGCTGCGCTTCGAGTGGCGTTTCGCGGTGTCGGCGATCATCGCCAACCTGCACGACGTGATCATCATCCTGGGCTTCTTCGCCTTCTTCCAGTGGGAGTTCTCGCTGCCGGTGCTGGCGGCGGTGCTGGCGGTGCTGGGCTATTCGGTGAACGAATCCGTGGTGGTGTTCGACCGCGTGCGCGAGACGTTCAGGAAGAAGCGCAACCTCACCACGCCGCAGGTGCTCGATCACGCGATCACGAGCACGATCTCGCGCACCATCATCACCCACGGCAGCACGCAGGTGATGGTGCTGTCGATGCTGCTGTTTGGCGGCGAGACGCTGCACTACTTCGCGATGGCGCTGACCATCGGCATCTGCTTCGGCATCTATTCGTCGGTGCTGGTGGCGAGCCCGTTGGTGATGTGGCTGGGCGCGTCGCGCGAGCAGTTCGT
>JAFEFM010000106.1 GCA_018240585.1 Pseudomonadota bacterium | reverse complement strand
TGTGCCTGTCTTGCTTCCGGAAGCCGAAGGTCGTAGAAACCCAAGTCGGCGGGAATGTGAGGCTGATAATGGCCCGGGAAAAGTGGCGTTGCCTTTGCGACGTTCGTCCATTCCGTGAAGCCCTTACCCCACCACTGATCGTTCTCTGGGGTTGGGTGAAACTGCGGTAAATGGAAGGCAATGATTCGCGCTTTTTTCTTTTGGGGGGTGTCAGGTTCCATCATGTACGCCGTAAAACATGGGGAAGGGAGCGAAACGCCAGCGAGGCGATGCGATTATGATTGGCTCGGCGTCATGCGTCTCTTTGCAAGGAAGCGCCGGATACGCTCTGCTTCCGCTTGGGTTGCGGGAAACGGAAGATAAAAAAAGCACAGCGCATATGCGGCTGCCCCGGCTGAAGTCATGAGAGCGAGAAATGTCTTTGGTGCGTCAATCTTGAGTTCCGCGGGAAGCAGTAATTCCAATATGGCTAGCGTAAAAACGAGCGCCAAACAGAAGATCAATGGCGGCCCTATTGCGCGGAGCAAATCGCGTGCGCAACTCGAAAATGCCTTCTGCGCAATCAGGAAGATATGGAGCGTAGAGTAGATCTGGCTGATGATGATGGCGATCGAAATTCCGACGAGGCCCCAATGGAGCCCGATAACGCAACCTGAAGCAACAATTATCCATGTGATGGTGTGAACAATTGCCTCTCGCCCCAGTCGATTTGTAGCGGCAAGGACAGCGCCCGCTGGATGACCCATGCAGTAGAGCAGTCCCAGCGGAGCAAGTAGCTGGAGGACGATGGCGGATTCTCGCCAATGCTCGCCGAAGACGGCGATGATGAATGGTTCTGCGAGCCACGATAGGCCGATATACAGCGGCGCCGTATACAGCATCAGTAGCGTGATCATCTTGTAGAAGAGGTATTTAATTCTTTCCGGATTGTCCTGCTCTGCGGCCATTGTGCGAAAGACAGGTTGAAATATGGGTCCGCTTATTGCGGTAAATGGCAATTCGGCGAGGCTGCTGCCCTTGTTAAAGAGGCCAACCATATTTGCGTCACCCAGCTTTGCAATGATCAGGTTGCTGCTTTGTTTTCGAAAGTAGACAACGAAATCCTTTACTACCAACTTGATCCCATAGCTGCTGTGCGTGCGTGTAATTTCTCGGTCGAAGCGGAATCGCGCGCGGAGGGGGGTTAGGCGCGCAATCATCGCATAGTTTGACACGCTACCAAGTAGGCCTCCAAACAAGAGGCTCCATACGCCAAATCCGTTTGCTGCCATTCCGATGCTGGCAATTCCACTTATGACGCCCGACAAAAAGGTCTGGATGGAGAGGTCCTTGAATCGCATCTCCCTGGTGAGCCAATTCGTGTGGATTCCGATGAATGGACGAAGAATAAAGCCGAGCGCTGAAACGCGTAGCAAGTCTCGATATAGGGGTTCATTAAACCAACTGGAAAACGCTGGTGCAATGAAATAAAGGGCTGCGAAGATTGTGAGGCACAAGAGGAACTGCAGAGTAAAGATTACTTGAAAATCAAGCTCTGACGCGTCCCTGGCCCGAACGAGAGCTTGTCCCATTCCACCCGACGCGAGCATGCCAAGGACGCCAGTGAAAATCTGAATGGTTACGAGCATCCCGAAATCTGCTGGGACGAGAAGGCGGGCCAACGCGATGCCAATCGCAAACTGCAGGACTTGACTGACGACGTTACTGCCGATAAGCCATTTTGAGCTTTCGCGAATATCTTGCGCGAGTTTCATCTGTTGAATTTTTTTGGCTTAGATTGGCACGGCTTCACTGGTGGCGTGTGCTCGGCGACGAGAACACAAGGCTTGGTCAGGGCTTAGCGGCAAGAGATGGCGCGTTGGAGATTGGGAAGCGATCCATCCTTTTGCGAAAGAACGGGGTTTTGGCATGGCCAACTGATGCCGATGTCGGGGTCGCTCCAAATCAATCCGCCTTCGTCTTCCGGGTCATAGAGCTCGGTACACTTGTATTCGAAATCGGCGATCTCGCTGAGCACGCAGAAGCCGTGCGCGTAGCCCGGCGGAATCCACATCTGGCGGTGGTTGTCGTCGCTGAGTTCGACGCCGACGTGTTTGCCGAATGTGGGCGATGCGGGATCGATGTCGACCGCCACGTCATACACCGCGCCACGACTCACGCGCACCAGCTTGCCCTGCGGTTTCGTCTTCTGGAAATGCAGTCCGCGCAACACGCCGCGTTGCGAGCGCGAGTGGTTGTCCTGCACGAAGGGGAGCGTGATGCCGATCTCGCGGTAGCGTTCGACTTGGAAGGTTTCGAGGAAGAAGCCGCGGCTGTCGCCGAAGACCTTGGGTTCGATGATCAGCACGCC
>JAFEFM010000105.1 GCA_018240585.1 Pseudomonadota bacterium | reverse complement strand
CGCGTCGACCCGGCGACGGCGATCGGAGGCTGACATGGACGGCTACGGCATCCGCATCGAAGGCCTGCGCAAGCGCTACGGCGAGGGCGACACCGCGGTCGACGCGCTGAAGGACGTGAACATGATCGTGGCCCCGGGCGAGGTGGTGGGCCTCATCGGCCCCTCCGGTTCGGGCAAGAGCACGCTGCTCAAATGCCTGGGCGCGGTGATCGAGCCCAGCGCCGGGCGCATGACCCTGGGCAGCGAGGTGATCTACGACGACGGCTGGAAGATCCCCGACCTGCGCGCGCTGCGCCGCGACCGCATCGGCTTCGTGTTCCAGGCGCCCTACCTGATCCCCTTCCTCGACGTCACGGACAACGTCGCCCTGCTGCCGATGCTCGCCGGGCGGCCGAACGGCGAAGCGCGCAAGCGCGCGCTCGAACTGCTCGAGGCGCTGGACATCGGCCACCGCGCCAGGGCGCAGCCTTCGCAACTGTCGGGCGGCGAGCAGCAGCGGGTGGCGATCGCCCGTGCGCTCGCCAACCAGCCGCCGGTCATCCTCGCCGACGAGCCCACCGCGCCGCTCGACAGCGAACGCGCACTGGCCGTCATCCGCATCCTCAACCAGATGGCACAGCAGTTCGCCACCGCCATCATCGTCGTCACCCACGACGAGAAGATCATCCCCACCTTCCGCCGCCTGTATCACATCCGCGACGGGCGGACGGTGGAGGAACCGGGATACGCCAGCACAACGGGATGAAACCCGCTCCGGTCGCCACGCCGCGCACGCATCGCGTGTCGAAGGCCATCGCCGACACGCGCAACGAAGGGCCGCTACCGGTCGCGGAAGGCCGAGTCCCCGCGCAAAGCCGGCACGGCAAAGAAAGTTGTGCCGGGCCTGGTTCATGACGGCCGGGTTGGCCGGAAGGAAGTAACGCAGCCTCTCGGCGATCGAAAGCCCCCATTGCCGAACCGGCTGGCGGCCGGCGCGCGCCTTGGTTCGCCAGGCCATTCGTGTGGCCAGCCGACAACCGGGTTGCGGACATCCGACGCATTGTCTACAAAAGGGTCAAACAACGGGCTGAAAATGGAATGGCGAACGGGATCCGTTCGCCTTCGCGCCCGACGGACAGGGAGCGGGAATCGAGGAGCGCTGCCATGTTCCGCAAGGACCACTTCATTGAGGACTGCATCAAGTTCGTCGGCGAGGGTGAAGGCGCGATCAGCGAGCTCGTCGCCGCGGCGGTATCGGATGGCGCGCGCGTGATCGCCGAGCTCGGCGAACCGACCCATGCCGGCATCAACGCGCTGTATCGCGCGCCGAACCTGACCATCATCAACTTCGTGTGGGCCCCGTGCATGAGCCTCATGCCTCACGACCACCACATGTTCTCGGTGGTGGGCATCTACACGGGTCGAGAGGACAACGTGTTCTGGCGGCGTACCGTGGGCGGCCTCGAAGCGCACGGGGCGAAATCCATGGGTGCGGGCGACATCACAACCCTGGAGCGCGACGCGATCCACTCCGTGCTCAACCCGATCGGCAAGATGACCTGCGCGATCCACGTCTATGGTGGCGATTTCTTCGCTCCGCCCGAGCCACGCAGCATGTGGGACCACGAGACGCTCGCCGAGGCGCCGTGGGACGTCGAGCGGGCGAAGGCCGCGTTTGCCGACGCCGAGGCCCGCTTCAACGCCTGGCAGGCCCCCCGGGCGGTCGCTCCAGGAGCGTAGCCGCAGCGTTCGGGCATTGTCCGCGTGCCTGATGGATTGCCGTCAGTTCACGCTGACGGTCGCATGGAGTGAGTCGCCCGAATGCGACTCGGTTGCCGGTTGCGACCCTCACGCTGCATTGACGGCATGCGTGTCCCCGACCCATCCTGCTGCCTGACACTTCACCAGTTCGGCTCCCGCTCCGGCGTGGAGGTGATGCGGTGGATGGAGAGGTCGGCGCCGTTGTATTCCTCCTCCTGGTCGAGCCGCAGTCCGACGAAGGCCTTCAGCGCGCCATAGACCACGCCACCGCCGACCACCGCGATGGCGATGGCGATCAGCGTCATGACGAGCTGCGACATGAAGGCGACGCCGCCCAGCCCGCCCAGCGCGTGGCTGCCGAAGATGCCGGCGGCCAGCCCGCCCCAGGTGCCGCACAGGCCATGCAGCGGCCACACGCCGAGCACGTCGTCGATCTTCCAGCGGTTCTGCGTCAGCGTGAACATCACCACGAACAGCGCACCGGCGACGCCGCCGACGACGAGCGCACCAAGCGGGTGCATCAGGTCGGAGCCGGCGCACACCGCCACCAGGCCGGCGAGCGGGCCGTTATGCACGAAGCCGGGGTCGTTCTTGCCTGCGGCCAGCGCCGCCAGCGTGCCGCCGACCATGGCCATCAGCGAGTTCAGCGCCACCAGGCCGGACACCTTGTCCAGCGTCTGCGCCGACATCACGTTGAAGCCGAACCAGCCGACGATCAGGATCCAGGCACCCAGCGCAAGGAAGGGGATGGACGACGGCGGGTGTGCGGAGATGGCGCCGGTGCGCAAATAGCGCCCGTGGCGCGCGCCCAGCAGCAGCACCGCCGGCAGCGCGATCCAGCCGCCCATCGCATGCACCACGATGGAGCCGGCGAAGTCGTGGAACTCGGCGCCGAACGTGGCCTTGAGCCAGGCCTGGATGCCGAAGGCCTGGTTCCAGGCGATGCCCTCGAAGAAGGGATAGACGAAGCCGACGATGAAGAAGGTGGCGGCCAGTTGCGGCTGGAAGCGGGCGCGCTCGGCGATACCGCCGGA
Organism: Pseudomonadota bacterium; assembly: GCA_018240585.1. GTDB lineage: Bacteria > Pseudomonadota > Gammaproteobacteria > Burkholderiales > Rhodocyclaceae > Thauera. Next base: position 2,431 of record JAFEFM010000105.1, on the reverse strand, counting down.
GATGATGGCGGGAATCGCCGCCGCGAAGGTGAGCAGGAAGAAGAACTTCGTCAGCTCGTAGCCGCTCTTCTCCAGCAGCGTGTCGGCGCCGGTGAAGAAATGCACGCCGTAGGCGACGCCGTAGCCGATGAAGAAATAGGCCAGCGTGGACACCGCGAAATCGGTGAGGATCTTCACCAGCGCATTGACCTGGTTCTTCTTGCGCACCGTGCCGACCTCGAGAAAGGCGAAGCCGGCATGCATGGCGAGCACCATGATGGCGCCCAGCAGGATGAAGAGCACGTCGCTGCTCGATTTGTATGCTTCCATGAGACCTCCAGAAGGGATGCTGCGAATTAGCAAGCACTGTTCCAGTGCGCAAATCCCCGCTGGATCAGGAACTCACGTCCAGAAGCGGGCACAACGATGCACCACAATGGTGCCGCATTGTTGCCGCGCGCCCCACGATGGCGCGCGAGCCGTGAACGCGGCCCGGGTTGCCTGCGGGAGCGGACGCACCCGCGAGGTGCCCGGCGACCCGAGGGGTACAATCCGGCTCCCCTCTCCGCTTCGCCCGCCCGATGTCCTCACTCCGCCTCCCCCGCCGCCCCGAACTGCTCGCCCCTGCCGGCTCGCTCGACATGATGCGCACCGCCTTCGCCTTCGGCGCGGACGCGGTGTATGCCGGCCAGCCGCGCTATTCACTGCGCGTGCGCAACAACAGCTTCGGCAAGCTCGACGTGCTCGCCGCCGGCATCGCCGAAGCGCACGCGGCCGGCAAGGCTTTCTACCTGGTCGCCAACATCTACCCGCACAACGCCAAGGTCCGCACCTTCGACGAGGACATGGCGCCGGTGATCGACATGAAGCCGGACGCGCTGATCATGGCCGACCCCGGGCTGATCATGATGGTGCGCGAGCGCTGGCCCGAGGTGGACATCCACCTGTCGGTGCAGGCCAACACGACCAACTACGCGTCGGTGCGCTTCTGGCAGTCGGTGGGGGTGAAACGCATCATCCTGTCGCGCGAGCTGTCGCTGGACGAAGTCGCCGAGATCCGCGACGCCTGCCCGGACATGGAGCTGGAGGTGTTCGTGCACGGCGCCTTGTGCATCGCCTATTCCGGCCGCTGCCTGCTGTCGGGCTACTTCAACCACCGCGACCCGAACCAGGGCACATGCACCAATTCGTGCCGCTGGGACTACAAGCTGCACGAGGCGTCCGAGAACGGCGCCGGCGACGTGCAGGCCTGCGGCGCCAGCCCGATCGGCAACCCGCTGGATGCCGGCACGGTGGGCACCGCCACGCGGAACGACCTCGGCGCCGGCCTGGGCGGCGGCCCGCGCCACATCGGCGGCAGCAAGGTATGGCTGCTGGAGGAAGGCACGCGCCCGGGCGAGCTGATGCCGATCGAGGAGGACGAGCACGGCACCTACATCCTGAACTCGCGCGACCTGCGCGCGATCGAGCACGTGCAGCGGCTCGTGGAGATCGGCGTGGATTCGCTGAAGATCGAGGGCCGCACCAAGAGCCCCTACTACGCCGCGCGCGCCAGCCAGAGCTACCGCCGCGCGATCGACGACGCCGTGGCCGGCCGCAGCTTCGACACCCGGCTGCTGGGCGAGCTGGAGGGGCTGGCGAACCGCGGCTACACCGACGGCTTCTATCAGCGCCATTCCACGCCCGAGCACCAGAACTACCTGCGCGGCCACGCGGAATCGGGCCGCAGCCTGCTGGTGGGCGAGGTGGTGGGATTCGATGCGGCGCGCGGACTGGCCGAGGTGGAGGTGAAGAACCGCTTCGCGCAGGGCGACCGGCTGGAATTCGTGCTGCCGGACGGCAATCGCGCGGCGGTGGCGGAGCGGATCGAGAACGCGGACGGCGAGGCGGTCGCGCTGGTACCGGGGAGCGGACGGCGGGTGTGGCTGCCGCTACCGGAGGGGGCGTCTCCGAATGAACCTTGCTACATCGCGCGGTTTGTCTGATTCGTTTGATTCGGGCTGTTGAGTGGGTTCGTGCTCCGGTTGCGACATGCGGGGTATTCGCTCCAGGGGCTGCGGAACTCGCCCTTCGGGCTCAGACAGTCCTCGCCCCTTCCGCGAATACCCCGCACGTCGCAACGACCGTGCCTCCCTACGTTCTGAAAACCCCCACAGCAAAGCGCCGGGTGGGATGTTCCTGGAGGCGGCGAGGACTGTCTGAGCCGAGCGCAGCGAAGGCGCGCATTTGAGTGACCTCCGCCGCGCCGCGTAGCGGCAGCCGCCGGAAGGAATTTCCCGCCCGGCGCGGATTAGCGCCCCGAGCATAACGAGGGCAAGAACCACCCCCCTTCTGCGCTATAATCCCGCGCTTGATTTTCTAGCAGAAACAGGATCTTCCGTGCTCGTCGCCGCCAATATCACGATGCAATTCGGGGCCAAGCCCCTCTTCGAAAACGTCTCCGTCAAGTTCG
>JAFEFM010000104.1 GCA_018240585.1 Pseudomonadota bacterium | reverse complement strand
TCGGGGCTGGCCTGGTGCAGCTTCAGGTAGACCCTGGGAAACGCGTGCTTGAACTCGGTCACCACCTTTGGCAGCGCATAGCGCGCCTGCGTATGGGTGGTCGCGATGGTCAGCGTGCCCTCGTCGCGATTGCTGTACTGCTCGGCCAGGCGCTTGATGTTGCCGGCATCGAGCAGCATGCGCTCGACCATCACGACGAGTTCCTTGCCCGGCTCGGTGAGGCCGAGCAGGCGCTTGCCCTTGCGCACGAAGAGCTCGATGCCCAGCTCGTCCTCGAGGTCTTTGATGTGCTTGGACACGCCCGACTGCGAGGTGAACAGCGCGTTGGCCACCTCGGTGAGGTTGAAGCCGCGCCGCACGGTCTCACGGATGATGCGCAACTGCTGGAAGTTCATGCTGCCGCTCCTGCGCCCGCGACCTCGCGCTCGAACACCTTCAGGCGCGACGGCACCAGCCGCACCGCCTGCCCTTCGGCCAGCCCCAGGGCGGCCACCTGCTCGCGTGTCAGTTCCACCTCGAAATGCTGGCCGCTGGTGCCATTGACGCCGTCGAGCTCCACCCGTGCGGTGACGCCGAAGGCGAGGATGCGGCTCACCCGCGCCGCCACGCCGGCCGTCGCGCCCGCATCGACGACGATGTCGAGCTCGTGCGGACGGGCGAAGGCGACCACCTCGGCCCCGTGATCGAACGTCCCTGCCTCGTGCGTCAGCGCATCCGGCGGCAGCACATCCTCGCCCACGCGCACGGCCTCGCCATCGACGCGGCCGTGGAAGAGATTCACCGAGCCGAGAAAACCATACACGAAAGGCGTCGCCGGCCGGCGATAGACCTCCTCCGGCGTGCCCACCTGCTCCACCCGGCCGCGGTTCATCAGCACCACGCGGTCAGCCACTTCGAGCGCCTCTTCCTGGTCATGGGTGACGAAGATCGAGGTGATGTGCAGCTCGTCGTGCAGCTTGCGCAGCCAGCGCCGCAGCTCCTTGCGCACCTTGGCGTCGAGCGCGCCGAAAGGCTCGTCGAGCAGCAGCACGCGCGGCTCCACCGCCAGCGCGCGGGCCAGCGCGATGCGCTGGCGCTGGCCGCCGGACAACTGCGCGGGAAAGCGGTCCGCCAGCCAGTCGAGCTGCACCAGGTTCAGCAGCTCATGCACCTTGGCGCGGATCTGCTTCTCGGACGGGCGCTGCGCGCGCGGCTTCATCCTCATGCCGAAGGCGACGTTGTCGAACACCGTCATGTGACGGAACAGCGCGTAGTGCTGGAACACGAAACCCACCTGGCGCTCGCGCACATGGGTGCCGGAAGCGTCCTCGCCGTCGAGCAGCACGCGGCCGCCGTCTGCCGCCTCCAGGCCGGCGATGATGCGCAGCAGCGTCGTCTTGCCGCAGCCGGAGGGGCCCAGCAGGGCGACGAGCTCGCCGGTGGGGAAGTCGAGCGTGACCTTGTCCAGCGCGACGAAGTCGCCAAAGCGCTTCTCGATGTTGCTGACCCTGATGCTCATGATGTGCTGTCCTGTTTTTCATTGTGCGCCGCAGCGGCGCGATGTTCCACCCAGGTCTTGAGGCCGAGCGTGACCAAAGCCAGCATCGCCAGCAGGGAGGCCACCGCGAACGCGGCGGCGAACTGGTACTCGTTGTAGAGAATCTCCACGTGCAGCGGCAGCGTGTTGGTTTCGCCGCGGATGTGGCCCGACACCACGCTCACCGCGCCGAACTCGCCCATCGCCCGCGCGTTGGTGAGGATCACGCCGTACATCAGGCCCCACTTGATGTTGGGCAGCGTCACGTGCCAGAAGGTCTGCCAGCCGTTGGCACCGAGCACCACCGCCGCCTCTTCCTCCTCCTTGCCCTGCGCTTCCATCAGCGGGATCAACTCGCGCGCGACGAAGGGGAAGGTCACGAACACCGTCGCCAGCACGATGCCCGGCACCGCGAAGATGATCTTGATGTCGTGGTCCGACAGCCACGGCCCCAGCCAGCCCTGCGCGCCGAACACCAGCACGTAGATCAGGCCGGCGATCACCGGCGACACCGAGAACGGCAGGTCGATCAGCGTGATCAGGAAGTGCTTGCCGCGGAACTCGAACTTCGCGATCGCCCACGCCGCGGCGACGCCGAACACCAGGTTCAGCGGTAGCGCGATCGCCGCCGCGATCAGCGTCAGCTTTACCGCCGACAGCGCATCCGGGTCGAGCAGTGCGGTGAGGTAGGTCTCCCAGCCCTTCCTCAGCGCCTCGACCAGCACCGCCACCAGCGGCATCAGCAGGAACACCGCGAAGAAGCTCAGCGACACGCCGATGATGATCCACTTGACGAGCGGCGCCTCGCGCGTCGCCGCCTTCGATTCGAAGCGGGCCGCGCCGTCGCCTGCGCCGCTCCATTGCATTGCCACTGAGCCGGACATCAGCGGTTCCTCCCGGTACGTTTGGCCGCCCACGCCTGCAGTCCATTGATCACCAGCAGCAGCGTGAACGAGAACATCAGCATCACCACCGCGATCGCGGTCGCCCCGGTGTAGTCGTACTGCTCGAGCTTGGTGATGATCATCAGCGGCGTGATCTCCGACACCATCGGGATGTTGCCGGCGATGAAGATCACCGAACCGTACTCGCCCACCGCGCGCGCGAAGGCCAGCGCGAAACCGGTGAGCAGCGCCGGCAGCAGCACCGGCAGGATCACGTGGCGGAAGATCTGCCAGCGCACCGCGCCAAGGCTGGCCGCGGCCTCTTCGAGTTCGGTGTCGAGGTCTTCCAGGATCGGCTGCACCGTGCGCACCACGAAAGGCAGGCCGATGAACACCAGCGCCACCAGCACGCCCAGCGGCTTGAACGCGACCTGGATGCCCAGCGGCTCGAGCAACTGGCCGATCCAGCCGTTCTTCGCATACAGCGCGGTGAGCGCGATGCCCGCCACCGCGGTGGGCAGCGCGAACGGCAGGTCGACCAGCGCGTCGATCAGCTTCTTGCCCGGAAAGGTGTAGCGCACCAGCGCCCAGGCCAGCATCAGGCCGAACACAGCGTTGATCGCCGCCGCCAGCAGCGACATGCCAAAGGACAGCTTGTACGACGCCACCACGCGCGGCGCGGTGACCACCGCCCAGAACTGGTCGAAAGTGAGCGTGAAGGTTTTCAGG
>JAFEFM010000103.1 GCA_018240585.1 Pseudomonadota bacterium | reverse complement strand
ATCGCGGCCGCGGCCGACGACGAGACCCGGCAGCGCCTGCATGCCCAGCGCGACCGGCTGCTGGCGAAGGCGGCGTGGCTGGACGAGACCCTCGTCGGCCTGATCGTCAGCGAAGGCCAGGGCGAGGTCGCGGCATTCAAGGCCTGGGGCTTCGACATCATCCCGCACCGGGCGCGCATGAAGCAGGGCTTCGAGACCGCGGACGGCAAGCGCATCGATGTCGAGACCGCGTTCAAGAACCCCGCGCATCCTTTCCGCGTGGCGATCGTGTGCGCGATGTGGCTGACCGGCTTCGACGTGGAGTGCCTGTCCACGCTCTACATCGACAAGCCGATGCGCGCGCACAACCTGATGCAGGCCATCGCGCGCGCGAACCGGCGCTACCCCGGCAAGGATTTCGGCCTGATCGTCGACTACAACGGCATGCTGAAGAGCCTGCGCGAGGCGTTGGCCCAGTACGCGCTTGGCGACGGCAAGGGCAACGACGAGGTCGTCGCGCCACTGGAAGAGCGCGTGGCCGCGCTGCACGAAGCGATCGAAGCGACCGAAGCGCATCTCGCCGCCCTGGGTTTCGATCCTGCGCGCCTGGACGGCGCGACGGGTTTCGACCGCATCGAGGCGCTGGCCGACGCGGTCGAGGCGATCTACACCTCCGACGAGACCAAGCGTCGCTACGAGATCCTGGCGCGGCTGGTGTTCAGCCGCTTCAAGGCGCTGCTCGCGGAGCCGAGCGCGCTGGCGTATGCCGAGCGGCACGACAATCTCGAAGCGATCTACAAGAAGCTGACCGAGCGCCGCGATACCGCCGACGTGAGCGCCCTGCTGAAGGTGCTGCACCGCATCGTCAACCAGGCGATCGCCACGCATGCGCCCGGCGCGGACCAGGCGAGCGGCCTGACGGTCGACCTGTCGCACATCGACATGGAGAAGCTGCGCGCCGAATTCGACAAGAAAGTCCGGCGCAAGGCGACCGTCATCGAGGACATCCGCCAGATCGTGGAGGCGAAGCTGGCGCAGATGCTCGCGGCCAACCCGCTGCGCATGAACTTCGAGAAGAAGTACCAGGAGATCATCGCCGCCTACAACGCCGACAAGGATCGCGCCACTGTCGAGGAGACCTTCAGGCGCATGACGGACCTGATCGAGAGCATCGACGACGAGCAGATGCGGGCGGTCAGGCTCGGGCTGACCGAGGAACAACTTGCGGTGTTCGATCTGCTGAGCCGCAAATCGCTAAGCGGCGCGGCGCTCGAGCAGGTCAAGCAAGAAAGCCGGACGCTGCTGGCGGAGGTGCAGAAGCTGATCGCCCCGCTGGCGCAGTGGACCGAGAAGGAACAGACCCAGGCCGAGGTGGAAGTCTTCATCCTCGACCACGTCTATCAGGCGCTCCCCGACCCGCCGTATACGCAGGAAGACAAGCGGACCGCCGCAGAGCGCGTCTATCGGCACGTGTGGCAGCAAAGCGCGGGCGGTTCGTTCGCCGCGCGGCAGTAAGCCGGCTCGAACGCGCCTCGCGGATAACAGCACGACCTTCTTTCACCCTACATGCATCAGGACCACCTCATGACCTCAGTCGAAACCCTCACCGTCCATGGCCTCGGCCGCGTTGCCGAGCCGTATCGCGACATCGTTCCGCCGATCCACCTCGCGAGCACTTTCGAGCGCGCCGCCGACGGCAGTTACCCGGGCGGGCGCGT
>JAFEFM010000102.1 GCA_018240585.1 Pseudomonadota bacterium | reverse complement strand
GGTGATCGATCCGACGCCGATCCCTTCCGCCTTCCAGCCGCTGGGCGGCGTCGCGGTGATCGCCGACAACACCTACGCCGCGATCAAGGGCCGCGCGCTGCTCGACATCGAATGGGACGACGGCCCCAACGCCGGCTACGACTCCGCGCGCTACCGCGAGACGCTGGAGGCGGCTGCGGGCCAGCCCGGCAAGGTGGTGCGCAACAACGGCGATGCGGATGCCGCGCTGGCGCGTGCGGCGCGGCGCGTGGAGGCGACCTACTACATCCCGCATCTCGCCCAGGCGCCGATGGAGCCGCCCACCGCCACCGCACGCGTGACCGCCGACCTGTGCGAAGTGTGGTGCAGCGTGCAGGCCCCGGAGGCGATCCGCAGCGATCTGTCCAAGCGCTTCAAGCTGCCGCTGGACAAGGTCGTCGTGCATCCGCTGCTGCTCGGCGGCGGCTTCGGGCGCAAGTCCAAGCCGGACTTCGCCAGCGAGGCGGCGATCCTGTCGCGCGCGATGAACGGGCGCCCGGTCAAGCTGACGTTCACCCGCGAGGACGACCTGCAGAACGGCTTCCTGCACACCGTGTCGGTCGAGCGCCTGCAGGCGGGGCTTGATGCCCAGGGCCGGACGCAGGCCTGGCTGCATCGCACGGTGGCGCCCACCATCCAGTCCATCTTCATGCCGGGCGCGAAGCAGGAAGGCGCGTTCGAGCTGGCGATGGGCGCGGTCGACATGCCGTTCGCGATTCCCGACGTGCGCGTGGAGAATCCGGCCGCCGAGGCGCATACGCGCCTGGGCTGGTTCCGTTCGGTGTCCAACATCCCGCATGCGTTCGCGGTGCAGAGCTTCGCTGCCGAGCTCGCTGCCGCCGCCGGGCGCGACCCCAAGGACTACCTGCTGGAGCTGCTCGGTGCGGACCGCGTCATCGATCCGGTATCGATGTCCGACGACTGGCTGTACGGCGAGGATCCCAAGCGCTACGCCTACGACACCGCGCGCCTGCGCGGCGTCATCGAGCGCGTGGCGCAGGAGGCCGGCTGGGGGCGCAGCCTGCCGCCGGGCCACGGCCTGGGCATCGCCGCGCATCGCAGCTTCGTGACCTATGCGGCCGTGGTGGTGGAAGTGGCGGTCGGTGCCGGTGGCGCGCTGACGATTCCGCGCGTCGACATCGCCCTCGACTGCGGCGCGGTGATCAACCCGGACCGCGTGCGTGCGCAACTGGAAGGCGCAGTCATCCAGGGCATCAGCCTGGCGACGGAGGGCGAGATCAGCTTCAAGGCCGGGCGCGTGGAGCAGAGCAATTTCCACAACTACCCGGTCACCCGCATCGGCGCGGCACCAAAGCAGATCCACACCCACCTGGTGGCGTCCTCCGGCTTCGATGCCCCGCTCGGCGGCGTCGGTGAGCCCGGGCTGCCGCCGGTGGCGCCGGCGCTGGCGAATGCGATCTTCGCCGCCACCGGCAAGCGCATCCGCCGCCTGCCGATCCGTGACCAGCTCGCCTGATCCGGAGACGTCGACCATGCACAGTACCGACCGCCAGGTCCTGGACGCGGCAAGGCGCTGGGCCGCCGCCGGGCAGCGTTTCGCCCTCGTCACCGTGGCGCGCACCTGGGGCTCGGCGCCGCGTCCGGCGGGCTCGTGGATGGCGCTGCGCGAGGACGGCGCAGTGCAAGGCTCGGTTTCCGGCGGCTGCCTCGAAGCCGAGCTGATCGAGCGCATGCGGGGTGGCGGATTCGCGGCGGGCGCGCCTTTCGTGCAGGCCTGCGGCGTCACCCAGGACGAGGCGCGCCGCTACGGCCTGCCCTGCGGCGGCAGCATGGAACTGGTGATCGAAGCGCAGCCGGATCTCGCGGCGCTCGACGCGCTGGCGGCCGGCATCGCCCGAGGCGAGCGCATGCGGCGCAGCGTGACGGTGGGCGAG
>JAFEFM010000101.1 GCA_018240585.1 Pseudomonadota bacterium | reverse complement strand
GGTCGCGGGTCAGGGTTTTCCGTGAATGGCGGCCTGATCGCGGTCCCTATAATCGTTTGCCGATGCTTTCATCCCTCAACCACGACCAGGAGACAACGTGGAACGTCGCTCATTTCTCAAGAAAGCTGGCGCCGGCCTGGCAGCCGGCGCGGCCGTCGGCCTCGCCGCCTGCGGCAAGGCGGAGCAAGCCGCCGCTCCCGCCGCGGCACCGGCGGCCGCCCCTGCAGGAGCACCGGCAGTCCAGACCGGTCTGCCGGAAGTCAAGTGGCGCATCACGTCCAGCTTCCCCAAGAGCCTGGACACGATCTTCGGCGGTGCGGAGACCCTGGCCAACCGCCTGCGCGAAATGACGGACGGCAAGTTCGACATCCGCGTGTTCCCGGCGGGCGAAATCGTCCCCGGCCTGCAGGCGCTCGACGCGGTGCAGCAAGGCACGGTGGAAGCCTGCCACACCTGCTCGTACTACTACGTCGGCAAGGACAAGACTTTCGGCTTCGGCACCTCGGTGCCCTTCGGCCTCAACGCCCGGCAGATGAACGCATGGCTGCAGTTCGGCGGCGGTCAGGCCTTGCTCGACGAGTTCTACAGCAACTACAACGTCGTGTCCTTCGCCGGCGGCAACACCGGCGTTCAGATGGGCGGCTGGTTCCGCAACCCGTTGAAGTCCCTGGAAGACGTCAAGGGTCTCAAGATGCGCATCGCCGGCCTCGGTGGCGAGGTTTTCGCGCGCATCGGCGCGATCCCGCAGCAGATCGCTGGCGGTGACATCTATCCCTCGCTGGAAAAAGGCACCATCGATGCCGCCGAGTGGGTCGGTCCGTACGACGACGAGAAGCTCGGTTTCTACAAGGTCGCGCCCAACTACTACTACCCGGGCTGGTGGGAGCCGGGCCCGGCGATTCATTTCTTCGTCAATAAGGCCGAGTGGGCCAAGCTGCCCAAGATCTACCAGTCGGCGTTCCGCGCAGCGGCGCACGAAGCCAACGTGACCATGATGTCGTCCTACGACGACAAGAATCCGCAAGCCCTCGCACGGCTGCTGTCGAACGGCGCCAAGCTGCACGCCTTCCCGGACGACGTCTTGAAGGCTGCCTACAAGGCCGCATTCGAGTTCTACAACGAGGAGTCCGCCAAGAATCCGGCGTTCGCCAAGATCTTCGCGGCCTACGACAAGTACCGCAGGACCGAAAACGCCTGGTTCAGCGTCGCGGAAGCCAGCATGGACCGCTTCGTGCAAACCCAGCGTTAAGCGCGGCGGCCGAAAAAAAACCGCACTTCGGTGCGGTTTTTTTTCGCCTCCGGCTGGCACTGAAGCACCAGCCGGTTGGGCTCATTTCTGCCCTTGCAGTTGCTGCAACAGGTCAGGCGCGCCGCCGTCACCGCTTCCGCTCCCCTGTTGCAACTGCAGCTCGAGCTGGAGCTCGGCCGGCTTGCCCCCTGCCTTGGCAACGTCGTGCGAGATCAGGTTGGGGAACATGATGATCAGCGCGACCATGATGATCTGGATGATCACGAAGGGCACGGCGCCCCAGTAGATCTCCGTCGTCTTGACCTTGGGCGGCGCCACCGAGCGCAGGAAGAACAGCGCGAAGCCGAAAGGTGGATGCATGAAGGAAGTCTGCATGTTCACCGCCAGCAGCACGCCGAACCAGATCAGGTCGATGCCCAGCTTGTCTGCGACGGGCGCCAGCAGCGGCACGATGATGAACGCGAGCTCGAAGAAATCGAGGAAGAAGGCGAGCACGAACACCAGGATGTTCACCGCGATCAGGAATCCCGTCTGGCCGCCGGGCATGGAGATCAGCAGGTGTTCCACCCACAGGTCGCCATTGACCCCGCGGAAGGTGAGGCCGAAGACGGTGGAGCCGATCAGGATGAACACCACGAAGCATGACAGCTTGGTCGTGGAGTCCATCGCCTGCTTGAGCAGACTTATCGACAGGCGCTTGCGCGAAACGGCCATCAGCACCGCACCGACAGCTCCCATCGCGCCCCCTTCGGTTGGCGTCGCGACCCCGACGAAGATCGTGCCGAGCACCAGGAAGATCAGGCCGAGCGGCGGAATCAGCACGAAGGTGACGCGCTCCGCCATCCTCGACAGCAGGCCCATGCGGGTCACGCGATTGACGATCGCCGCGACGAAGGCGAAGCCGATCGCCACCAGCGCACCGATCACGATCATCTCGTCCTTGGCCTTGCCCGCGCCAAACGATTGCGCAAACAGCCAGGCCGCGCCGACCGACAGCACGAACAGCACACCAAGCGAGCGCAGGCCGCTGGCGCCGTTGTCCTCGCGGATCGTCCGTGCCTCGGCCGGCATCGCAGGCGCCGCTGCCGGCCAGAAGATGGTCACCAGCAGGATGTAGAGGAGGTAGAGGCTGGTCAGCACCAGGCCGGGCAGCAGCGCACCCTGGTACATGTCGCCGACCGAGCGCCCCAACTGGTCGGCCAGCACGATCAGCACGAGCGAGGGCGGGATGATCTGCGCCAGCGTGCCCGATGCCGCAATGACCCCGGAGGCGATGCGATGGTCGTAGCCGTAGCGCATCATGATCGGCAGCGAGATGAGACCCATGGATATCACCGAAGCCGCCACCACGCCGGTGGTCGCGGCCAGCAATGCGCCGACGAAGATCACCGCGTAGGCGAGACCGCCGCGGATCGGCCCGAAGAGCTGGCCGATGGTGTCGAGCAGGTCCTCGGCCATGCCGCTGCGCTCGAGGATCAGCCCCATGAAGGTGAAGAACGGGATGGCCAGCAGCGTGTCGTTGGCCATGATGCCGAAGATGCGCTCTGGGAGGGCCTGGAACAGCGCCGGGCTGAGCAGGCCGAGTTCGATGCCGACGAGGCCGAACAGGATGCCGTTGGCGGCGAGGGCGAACGCGACCGGAAAACCCAGCAGCAGGAAGAACACCAGCGCCGCGAACATCACCGGCGCCATGTTGGCGATCAGGAACTGCGTCATTGCGCCCCCCCCTGCTTCTGCGCCTTGATCAAGGCGGCGAGTTCTTCCTCGGCCGAAGGTCCCTTGCGCCTGTCCAGCGGATTGGGGATATGGCCGGCAAGGAAGGCCACACGCTTGATCAGTTCCGAGATCGCCTGCAGAAACAGCAGCGCCATGCCCGCCGGCAGCAGCAGCTTGACCGGCCAGCGGATCAGGCCGCCGGCGTTGGCCGACATCTCGCCGGAATTGAAGGACAGCATGAAGGGTGCCCAGGACAGCCACAGCACCAGCCCGACCATGGGCATCAGGAAGAACAGGATGCCGACGATGTCCACGATGTTCTGGCCTTTGGCCGACAGGTGGCTGGTGACGACGTCGATGCGCACATGCTCGTTGCGCAGGAAGGTGTAGCCCGCGGCAAGCATGAAGATCGCAGCAAACAGATACCACTGGATCTCGAGCAGTGCGTTCGAACTTGTGTTAAACAGCTTGCGGACGAGCGCATTGCCTGCGCTGATCACTACCGCAATCAGCACGAGCCACAGCACGCCCCGACCGACCCGTTCGTTGATCCAGTCGATCAACCGGGAGAGGCTAAGCAGGAAGGACACGAAAAGCTCCTTGGAAGAAATATCGGTTCTGATGCGGCGGACGAGGACATCCCGCTCCGCTGGAACACGCACCGCACGGGAAAGACGGAACCAAAGGGCGCGCAGATTATTGCATGGAGCGGGTTTGCGCCAAGCTAGGGCGAGTACGTATCGATGAAAGAGCACATTCAACCTTCCACCCGGACGGGCTGCACCATCTGCCTGGTGCGCCATGGCGAGACGAGCTGGAATGCCGAGCGGCGCCTTCAGGGCCATATCGACATCCCCCTGAATGACCGGGGTCGCGCCCAGGCCCTGAGTACGGCGCACAGCCTCGCCGCCTTTCATTTCAGCGCGATGTACAGCAGCGACCTGCAGCGCGCGCACGTCACTGCGCGGGCGATCGCCGCGCAGCGCCCGCAGCCGTTGGCCATCGAGCCGCGCCTGCGCGAGCGGCATTACGGAGACTTCCAGGGACTCACTTACGAGGAGGCGGCTGCCCGCTTTCCCGAGGCATATGATCGCTTCAAGGCGCGCGAGCTCGACCACCCCATCCCCGGGCGGGGTGAAAGCCTCGCTGCCTTCGCCGCACGCGTGACGGAAGCCCTGATCGACATCGCACGGCGCCACGCCGGACAGCGCGTGCTCGTCGTCACTCACGGTGGCGTGCTCGATGTCGCCCACCGCCTCGCGGCCGCCAAGCCGCTGGACACGCCACGCGATTTCACGATCCCCAATGCGGCACTGAACTGGATCGAGCACGACGCGGGGCGCTGGCGCCTGATCCACTGGGGCGACGAGCGCCACCTGGCGCAGGCGCTGGACGAACTGCCGAATGCCTGAACCGGCGGTCTCCGGCGGCGCCACAGCGGGGCCCGACGCGCGCACGCATGGTAGAATTCGCGTCCGAAATCAACCCTTTTCAGAGTCTGCTCCATGTTCTCCTCGCAAGACACCCTCGCCAAGGTCGATCCCGAGCTGTGGGCCGCCATCCAGGCGGAGAACCGCCGCCAGGAAGATCACATCGAACTGATCGCATCGGAAAACTACGTCTCCCATGCCGTGATGGAAGCCCAGGGCTCCCAGCTCACGAACAAGTACGCGGAAGGCTATCCGGGCAAGCGTTACTACGGTGGGTGCGAGCATGTCGACGTCGCCGAACAACTGGCGATCGACCGCCTGAAGAAGCTGTTCGGCGCGGAGGCGGCGAACGTGCAGCCCAACTCGGGCTCGCAGGCGAACCAGGCGGTGCTGATGGCTTTCGCAAAGCCGGGCGACACCATCATGGGCATGAGCCTGGCCGAAGGCGGCCACCTGACCCATGGCATGCCGCTGAACATGTCGGGCAAGTGGTTCAACGTCGTCGCCTACGGTCTGAACGAAAAGGAAGAGATCGATTACGAGCGCATGGAAGCGCTCGCGCGTGAGCACAAGCCGCGCATCATCATCGCCGGCGCCTCGGCCTACTCGCTGCGCATCGATTTCGAGCGCTTCGCGAAGATCGCGAAGGAAGTGGGCGCCATCTTCTGGGTGGACATGGCCCACTACGCCGGCCTGATCGCTGCGGGCTTCTATCCGAGCCCCGTGCCGCACGCCGACGTCGTCACCTCCACCACGCACAAGACGCTGCGCGGCCCGCGCGGCGGCATCATCCTGATGAAGGCCGAGCACGAGAAGGCGATCAACTCCGCCATCTTCCCTGGCCTGCAGGGTGGCCCGCTGATGCATGTGATCGCGGGCAAGGCGGTGGCCTTCAAGGAAGCGGCTTCGCCCGAGTTCCGCAACTACCAGGAGCAGGTCATCGCCAACGCCCGCGTGATGGCGCGCGTGCTGTCCGAAGAGCGCGGCCTGCGCATCGTCTCCGGCCGCACCGAGAGCCACGTCTTCCTGGTGGACCTGCGCCCGAAGAAAATCACCGGCAAGGCGGCCGAGGCGGTGTTGGGCAGCGCCCACATCACGGTGAACAAGAACGCGATCCCCAACGATCCGGAAAAGCCCTTCGTCACCTCCGGCATCCGCATCGGCTCGCCGGCGATGACCACCCGCGGCTTCACCGAAATCGAGTCCGAGAAGATCGCCCACCTGATCGCCGACGTACTGGACTCGCCGGATGACGAGACGGTGCTCGCGCGCGTGCGCGGCCAGGTCGCCGAGCTGTGCGCGAAGTTTCCGGTGTACGGCAAGTAAGCGCCCGGGCAGGGCGCAAGCCCTGCCCTTCCCGCCAGAGCGGCCATGAAATGCCCTTTCTGCGGTGACCCGAACACCCAGGTCACCGACACGCGCGAGAACGAGGACGGCGACGTCGTGAGGCGTCGCCGTCGCTGCGTGAAGTGCGACAAGCGCTTCACCACCTACGAGCGCATCGACCTCAAGATGCCGCACATCGTCAAGCGCAACGGCAATCGCACCGAGTTCGACCACGACAAGCTCGCCGGCAGCATGAAGCTCGCGCTGCGCAAGCGCCCGGTGACGATGGAGGCCATCGAGGCCGCGGTCGACCGCATTGAAGGCCGGCTGCTGTCGATGGGCGAGCAGGAAGTGCCGAGCGAGAAGGTCGGCGAACTGGTGATGAAGGAGCTGAAGCAGCTCGACAAGGTCGCCTATATCCGCTTCGCGTCGGTGTATCGCAACTTTGCCGACGTCGACGAATTCTCCGAAGTGATCCGTGAAGTCCAGGCCCGCCCGAAACGCGGCCGCCCGCCTGCGCAACCTGCCGCCGACTCCGAGAATGACCTTTTCGGCAACTGACCACGCGTCGATGGCGCGCGCGCTCGCGCTCGCAGCACGCGGCCTGGAGACGACCGCACCGAATCCCCGCGTCGGCTGCGTGTTGATGAAGGACGGGCAGATCGTTGGCGAAGGCTGGCACCGGCGCGCCGGCGAGCCTCATGCCGAGGTGCACGCCCTGTCGATGGCGGGCGGTGCCGCGCGGGGCGCCACCGCCTACGTGACGCTGGAACCCTGCTCCCACTTCGGCCGCACGCCGCCCTGCGCCGATGCGCTGATCGATGCCGGCGTCGGCCGTGTGGTGGCGGCAATGGAAGATCCCAATCCGATCGTCGCGGGCCGCGGACTCGCACGCCTGCGTGCGGCCGGCATCGTCACCGATCATGGTCTGCTGCAGAGCGAGGCACGAGAACTCAACATCGGCTTCGTGTCGCGCATGACGCGCGGCCGCCCCTGGCTGCGGCTGAAGGCGGCGAGCACGCTGGACGGCAAGACCGCGCTCAACAACGGCGTCAGCCAGTGGATCACCGGCGAAGCCGCGCGCCGCGACGGCCATCACTGGCGCGCGCGCGCCTGTGCCATCTTGACCGGCATAGGCACCGTGCGCGAAGACGATCCGCAGCTCACCGTGCGCGCCGTGCCGTGCGAGCGACAGCCCTTGCGCATCGTGGTGGACGCGCGGCTGGACATCCCGCCCCAGGCGCGCATCCTGCAAGGTGAGCCGATCCTGATCGCGACGGCCACCGAAGACATGGACCGCATTCGCGCGCTGGAGTCCCACGGACACGGTGTCGTGGTCCTTCCGGATGCAGCCGGCAAGGTGGATCTGCAGCGGCTGATGCACGTCCTCGGCGAGCGCGGCATCAACGAGATCCACGCCGAAGCCGGCATGAAGCTGAACGGCTCGCTGTTGCGCGCGGGCTGCGTCGACGAGCTGCTCCTCTATGTCGCGCCGATCCTGGTCGGAGACGCGGCTCAGGGCCTGTTCCGGCTACCGGAGCTTGCAAGACTCGACGACGCCCTGCGGCTGCACATCCACGACCTGCGTAATGTCGGCAACGACTTCCGGCTGGTCGCCCGCCTCAACCCCACCGGCCCGTTGCCGCAGGGGTGCGCTTCATAGGCCTGCCGACCGCAGCGGCTCAGCCTGACCGCACACCGCACAGGCCGGATCCTTTCCATAAGCCACGCTGCGCCAGGTCATCGACAAACCCTCGAGCAGGAGCAGGCGCCCCGCCAGTGGCTCGCCGCAGCCGACGATCAGCTTGAGCGCCTCGGCCGCCTGCACCGCACCGATGATGCCGACCAGCGGTGCGAACACCCCCATCACCGCGCAGCGCACCTCCTCGACATCTTCCCCCTCAGGGAACAGGCAGTGATAACAGGCCGCGTCGGCACGACGCAGGTCGAAGACCGACACCTGGCCATCGAACCGGATCGCCGCCCCGGAGACGAGCGGCTTGCGGTGGCGAACGCAGGCACGATTCACCGCATGGCGGGTGGCGAAGTTGTCGCTGCAGTCCAGCACCACGTCGGCAGCAGCGATCTGCCCCGAAAGCGCATCGCCCTCGAGGCGCTGTGCAATGACCTCCACCCGACAATGAGGGTTGAGCCGGTGCAGCGTGTCACGCCCCGATTCCACCTTCAGTCGGCCGATCGACTCGGCCGAATGCAGGATCTGGCGCTGAAGATTCGTGAGGTCGACGGTGTCATGGTCCGCCAGCACCAGGGTACCGACACCCGCAGCAGCAAGATACATGGCTGCGGGCGATCCGAGCCCACCGGCGCCGATGACGAGCACGCGGGCGCCGAGGATCGCCTCCTGCCCGGCGACGTCGATTTCAGGGAGCAGGATATGGCGGCTGTAGCGCAGCAGTTGATCGTCGTTCATGTGGCGATGGAGCACAGCGGCTCTGGCTGGAACGCGACGCCGGTGCCCCGCGCCATGCCCGCAGACCCCGCGTGGCCTTACCTGTATTCGCGAAGCTCGGGCGGCGTATCGTCGTGATCGCCGTGCGCGTGGTGATTCCAGGCCTGGATGTAGACCTCGTTCGACTGCTTGAGCAAGCGCTCGGGAGAGATCAGGTTGTGACGCTGGGTTTCCTCGGTGAAATACACCAGCGCACGGATGAGCTTCATGTATAGCGTGTTGTCGAGGGCAAAACCGGCGTCACGCAGCGCGTCCTCGACCACCTCCAGCGAATAGTCGAGCACCGAATACCGCACGACAAGCGCGAGTTCTCGGTCGGCACGCTCCACATGCAGGCCCTTGAGCGTCATGAGGGCCTGCCGCGCGCGCTCGACCTGACCGGGCGGCATCGCCTTGAAGCGCAGTTCGCGTTGCTTGATCAGCCCGCTGCCGCGCGCGGGATGCTCGTGATGCCTGCCGGCCAGCTTGTAGGCGGTTTCACGACGCATCATGCCGCTCCCTGCGTTCACTTGTTTTTATTCTGGACGATCTGCAATCCCTTGAGAAGGTTGATCGCCTGATCGAGTTGCCGATCATCCTTGCCGGCCAGTTCGAAACGCGGCGTCTCGGCGGCTTCGTCCTCTGCCGGGGAAGTCTTTTCCTTCTGCTCCGCCTTGCGCTCTGCACCCGGATCCTTGTCGTTGCCAAGGTGGCGCTGCAGGTCGACCTCACGCAGCCGCTTGCTCGAGCCGTTCAGGGTGTCCTCGACAACGATGTCCGGCTCGATGCCCTTGGCCTGGATCGAACGCCCGCTCGGCGTGTAGTAGCGCGCAGTGGTGAGCTTGATCGCGGTGTTGTTGTTGAGCGGCAGGATCGTCTGGACCGAGCCCTTGCCGAAGGTCTGCGTGCCCATCACAACAGCCCGCTTGTGGTCCTGCAGCGCGCCGGCGACGATCTCCGAGGCCGACGCCGAACCGCCATTGACCAGCACCACCATCGGCAGATCCCGCACGGCGGGCGGGAGGCTGCGAAGGAAGTCGTCGCGCGTGCCGCGCAGGTAATCCTCCGGAGCGGCACGGTATTCGCGCTTGGCGTCCTCGGTGCGCCCGTCGGTAGACACCACCAGCGTGTTGGCCGGCAGGAACGCTGCCGCCACACCCACCGCACCGTGCAGAAGGCCGCCCGGATCGTTGCGCAAATCGAGCACCAACCCCTTCAGGTCGTTGCCCTTGGCCAGCTTGTCGAGGTGCTGGACCAGCGATGACGCCGTATTTTCCTGGAACTGCGCGACGCGCACATAGCCGTAGCCGGGCTCGATCAATTTGGACTTGACGCTCTGCACCTTGATGACCTCGCGCGTCAGCGTGATCACGATGGGGCGGTTCTCGCCCTTGCGCATGATGGTCAGCGTGATGTCGGTCTTGGGCTTGCCGCGCATGCGCTTGACCGCATCGTTCAGGCTCATGCCTTTGACCGGGGTGTCGTCGAGCTTGACGATGAGGTCGCCGGTCTTCACACCGGCGCGGAAGGCTGGCGTGTCCTCGATCGGCGACACCACCTTGACGAAGCCGTCCTCCATGCCGACCTCGATGCCGAGGCCGCCGAACTCTCCCTGCGTGCCGACCTGCAGCTCCTTGAAGGCCTCGGCATCCAGATAGGCAGAATGCGGGTCGAGCCCGGACAACATGCCGCTGATGGCATCGGTGATGAGTTTCTTGTCCTCGACCGGTTCGACGTAGCCCTGCTTTATCGCGTTGAACACGTCGGCGAAGGCACGCAATTCCTCGACCGGCAGCGGCGCGAGCGCCACCTTGTCGGCATTGGCGGAGAAATTGAGGCTGATCATCACGCCGGCAAACACCCCCGTCATGACCAGTCCGAACTGCTTCAGCTTGCTACCCATGAATACTCCATCGGAGAAGATGCCCGCACGACGCGTTGCGCCGCCATTCCTATCTGAGCCTGACCCACTGCATGGGGTCGAGCGGCCGACCCTGATGGCGGATTTCGAAGTATAAACCCGAATCCGCCGAGCTCCCGCCGGCCCCCACGCTCGCGACCACGTCCCCGCCTTTCACCGCGGCGCCGACTTCCTTCAGCAGCGAATCGTTGTTGCCATACACGGACAGGTAATCGCTGCCGTGATCGATGATCAGCAGGTTGCCATAGCCTCGCAGCCAGTCGGAAAACACGACTTCGCCAGAGGCGACCGCCCTCACGTCGCTGCCCCCGGCCGCCCGGATGAAGATCCCCTTCCAGGTGGTTCCGCCTTCCGCCCTTTGAGCGCCGAAGCGGCCGATCAGTTCGCCGCGCACCGGCAAATGAAGCTGCCCCCGCAACTGGCCGAAACTGACACCGGTCGGCGTCGGCCCGGCACTGCGCGCAACCTCGGCCACCACCGGCTCGGCACGGCGCACCGGAGCAGGCGGCACGGCGCGGGAAGGGGCAGAGGCCGCTTCGGCGCGGGCATTCGCCGCAGCAGTTGCCGGCGCCGGGGAAATCTCGCCCGAGCGGGCCTGGGCGGCGCGCTGTTCCGCCACGCGTTGCTCGGCCGCACGCTGCTCCGCTGCGCGTTGTGCCGCGGCGCGTTGTTCCGCCGCCTTCAGCTCGGCAGCGCGGCGCTCCGCTGCGCGCTGTTCGGCCGCGCGGCGGGCCGCCTCTCGCGCCGCCTGCTCCCGCGCGCGCCTGACCAGGGTGTCGATGAGTCGCGCGAGGCGCTGCTCGTCCTGCTGCAGGTCAGTCACTTCCTTGCGCTGGTTCTGCAGTTGCGCCGACAGCGCGGCAAGGGCCTGCCGCCGTTGGGCATGGACGGACTCGAGTTCGCCCTGCTGGCGACGCTGCTCGGATTCGAGCGCCGCAAGGCGGTCGCGGCGTGCGGCGATGTCGGCCGCGCGTGAGCGGGTGTCGCGCAGGTCCGCACGCAAGCCATCGATGAGGGCGAGCCGCGCGCGGCCGAGATGCTCTAGGTAGTGCGCATCGCGCGCGATCTGGTTCGGGTCGCGCTCGGCCAGCAGCGGCGCCACACCATCGGCCGGCCCGTGCATGTAGTGGCGGCGCAGCCAGTCGCCGAGCTCCCCCTGGCGCATCGCCATGCGCGCGAGGACCGCCTGCTGCTGCGCCTCGAGCGACGCAATCTCCTTTTCGGCATTGCCGCGCTGGCCCTCGACCTCACGCAGGCTGCGCTGCACGCGCGACACCGCGCGCTCCGCCTCGGCCACCGCGTCGGCAGCGCCCGAACGCGACGCCTCGGTCTGTGCCATCTCCCTTTGCAGGTCGCGGATGCGTCGCTTGAGATCGTCGAGATCGGTGCGCTTGTCGGTGATCTCGCCGCCAGCCTGTGCGCCTGCCGTCCCCGGCAGGCCGGCGGCGGTCAGGGGCAGCATCAGGAAAATCAGCGCGGCACGTGCGAGCGCACCGTGCCGAAAGCCTGTACCCACCGCCCTTCAGCCTTTCACCAGGCTGGCGCGACAACCTCGCGCAGCGCGCCCTTCTTGCTTGCCATCGGGACAGCCGCAGGGGCCGAGTGGAGCCGTGTAGTACATGGTGCGCGAGTTTCCGATTGCAGTTCGGGCGCCGGGACAACAAAGTGGCGCCCGCTATTCGAGCATGAGCAGAGTACGATATTTTATACTAATGATTTTGTCGGACCCGGCACCCACTCGTGAATAAAGACGACATCCTCGCGCTCATCGAGAAAGACGAGCACATCGAGACTGCGGCGCGTGCCCTCAAGGCCATCGCCCATCCGCTGCGCCTGAAGATCCTCTGCGTGCTCGGCGACAGCGAGGTGTGCGTGCAGGATATCGTGGAGGCCGTCGGCACCTCGCAGAGCAACATCTCACAGCATCTGGCGATCCTGCGCGACAAGGGCGTCCTGCAGACGCGCAAGGACGCCAACCGCGTCTACTACCGTGTCGGCGACCAGCGCACGCTTCAGCTCATCGGCCTCATGCGCGAAGTGTTCTGCGGTATCGCCACCGATTCCTGACCCCAACTGACGGAGCACGCATTTCGTGGAATTCCTGCAACAGAACTGGTACTGGGCGGCGCTCGCTGCCGCGAGCGGCGCGTGGCTGCTGGTGGATCTGGCGCGCAGCCAGGGCGACAAGACCCTGCTGTCCCCGGTCGAAGCCACCCTGCTGATCAACCGCGAGGATGCCATCGTGATCGATGTGCGCGAGCAGGGCGAATACGCCCAGGGCCACATCCCCAACGCCCGCCACGTACCGCTCGGCGAGATCACGCGACGTGCGGGCGAGCTCGACAAGTTCAAGGACCGCCCGGTCATCCTGTGCTGCGCCAGCGGCGCCCGCTCCGCATCTGCGCTGTCCCAGCTCAAGAAAGCCGGATTCGAGAAGCTCTACAACCTGCGCGGCGGCCTTGCCGAATGGGAAAAAGCCGGGCAACCGATCAGCCGCAAGAGAAAATGACCATGCAACCTGCCATCCGGATGTATTCCACCGCCGTGTGCCCATACTGCGTGCGCGCGGAACAGTTGCTCCAGCGCAAGGGCGTGACCAATCTCGAGAAGATTCGTATCGACCTCGACCCAGTGCGCCGCGACGAGATGATGAGCCTGACCGGACGCCGCACGGTTCCGCAGATCTTCATCGGCGACTACCATGTCGGCGGCTGCGACGACCTCTACGCCCTCGACCGCGAGGGCCGGCTCGACCCGTTGCTGCGCGGCGAAGCGACCTGAGCGCACGCGCACATCACCACGGGCCAAGCCCCTCCAGACACCCAACCTGCAGTCCCATTCCCGGAACGTTCAAATGACCGAAAACGCGCAACCCGTCTTCTCCATCGAAAAGATCTACGTCAAGGATCTGTCGCTCGAAGTGCCTGGCGCCCCCCAGGTGTATCTCGAGCGCGAGACGCCCGAAATCAACATCCAGTTGCGCACCGAGGGGCGCGGCCTCGATGAAGGCCTGTTCGAAGTGGTGCTCACCGTCACGGTGACGGCCAAGCTGGGCGGCGAACGCAACGTGTTTTTGGTGGAAGTTGCACAAGGCGGCGTGTTCCAGATCCGCAACATCCCGGAAGGCGACCTGGAACCGGTGATGATGATCGGCTGCCCCAACATCCTCTTCCCCTACGCTCGCGAGACGGTCTCCGATGCCATTACCCGCGCCGGCTTCCAGCCGGTCCTGCTCGCGCCGGTGAACTTCGAGGCGCTGTACCAGGCCCAGCGCGAACAGGCTGGTCGCGACTCGGGCGAAGTGCCCATCCAGTGAGCTGAACATGCGGAACGTCCCTGCCCTGCGCCGGCGCTTCGGCGCCGCGCTTGCGTTGGTCTGCGGACTCGGCGCAAGCGGCATCGTCCATGCGATCGAATACCGTTCGGTCTCGACACCCGCCATCCTCTACGACTCGCCTTCCGAAAAGGGAAAGCGCGTGTTCATCGTTACCCCAGGCACGCCGGTCGAAGTCATCGTGAACCTGGACAAGTGGATCAAGGTGCGGGAACCGGCCGGCTCGATCAACTGGATCGAGCGCAGCGCGCTCAGCGCCAAACGCACCGTCCAGGTCAGCGCAACGCGCGCCGTGGTCCGCAAGCAACCCACCGAGTCGTCCGCGCCCGTCTTCGAAGCTGCAAAGGATGTCGTGCTCGAGCTTGCCGATGCGCCCGCAGAAGGCTGGGCCAAGGTGCGCCACGCCGACGGGGCGACCGGTTACATTCGCGTCAACGAGGTCTGGGGCCTGTGACAACACCGGCCAGCGGCAGCAGCCGTCGCATCAGCGTTTTCGGCGCGGGCGCATGGGGTACGGCGCTGGCACAGGCCTTTGCAGACTCCCACCGCGTCCGCCTATGGGGACGCGATCCGCGGCAACTCGACGAAATCAGCCGAACGCGAGAGAACGCGCGCTACCTGCCCGGCATCCGGCTCAGCCAGGCATTCGGATGCGAGCCCGACTTCGATAGCGCGGCCCGCAATGCCGACATGCACCTCGTCGTCACGCCGCTGTCGGGCCTGCGCGAGACGGTGCGGACTCTGAGCCGGCTCGCCCCCGGCACGCCGCTGCTGTGGGCGTGCAAGGGCCTCGAATCAGGAAGCGGCAAGCTGCCGCACGAGATCGTCGCGGAGGAGCTCGGCAGCGCGGCGCCGAGTGGCGTGCTCACCGGCCCGAGCTTCGCCGCCGAGGTGGCGCGCGGCCTCCCCACTGCGATCACCCTCGCCGCGGCCGATGCCACCTTTGCCGAAGACTGGGTCGGCCTGCTTCACCAGCCGAGGCTGCGCATCTACGCGAATACCGACCTCGTGGGCTGTGAGATCGGCGGCGCGGTGAAGAACGTGATGGCGATCGCAGCCGGCGTTTCCGACGGCATGGGTTTCGGTCTGAATGCCCGGGCGGCACTGATCACGCGAGGTCTGGCCGAAATCACGCGACTGGGCCGCGCCCTCGGTGCCCGCGCCGAAACGCTGATGGGACTGGCGGGCATGGGCGACCTCATCCTGACTTGCACCGGGGACCTGTCGCGCAACCGGCGCGTGGGCCTCGCGCTGGCGCAGGGCAAGACCCTGGCCGACATCCTGCGCGACCTCGGCCATGTCGCCGAGGGCGTTTCCACGGCGCGCGAAGTGGTCAGCCTTGCCCGCCGGATGCAGGTCGAGATGCCGATCTGCGAAGCCGTCGATGCCCTGCTGCATCACGATCTGGGCGCGCGCGCGGCCGTCGAGCAGTTGCTGGCGCGCGATCCTCGCCACGAATAGGCGGAGTCCCCGCGGCGTCGCGGGCCGCTTACGGAGTCCGCAGCGCCCGTCCTCCAGGCATCGGCAAACGTATCGCGCTCAGCTACTTCCCTGCGGCTCTGCCGCGCCGGCAAACCCTTGTTGCCGCCAGGCTTCATACACGACGACAGCCACCGCGTTGGACAGGTTGATGCTGCGATTGGTCGGCCGCATCGGGATGCGAAGCCGTGACTCCGGCGCAAACCCGTCCAGCACCTCCGGCGGCAG
>JAFEFM010000100.1 GCA_018240585.1 Pseudomonadota bacterium | reverse complement strand
GCCGGTGCGCGACGGCATGCTGATGCGCTTCGACGAGGCCAACGCGGCCGGTGGCGTGCATGGCCGCAAGATCCGCCTGATGGTCGAGGATTCCGGCTACGACCCCAAGCGCGCGGTGCTCGCCGCGCGCAAGCTGGTGCAACGCGACCAGGCTTTCGCCTTCATCGCCGACATGGGGACGCCGGTGGTGATGGCCTCGATGCCGGTCATCGTCGACGCCGGCCGCCTGCACCTGTTCCCGTTCTCGCCGCACGAATCCACTTACCTGCCGCTGCATCCGCTGAAGTTCCAGAACTTCGCGCCCTACCAGACCTACATGGAAGCGGCCACCCGGCACATGGTGCAGACCCACGGCTACCAGCGTTCCTGCCTGCTGTACCAGGACGACGACTACGGCCTGGAGGTGATGAAGGGTGTGGAGGCGGCGCTCGGCAAGCTCGGCCGTCCGCTCGTCGAGAGGACCAGCTACAAGCGCGGCGCCACCGACCTGTCGAGCCAGGTCGCCCGCCTGCGCGGCGCCGGCTGCGACTTCGTGGTGCTCGCCACGGTGGTGCGTGAGACGGTGGCGGCGATGAGCGAGGCGCGCAGGATCGGCTGGAAGGTCGACATGCTGGTCACCGCCTCCGGCTATTCGGCGCAGACGCACGAACTGGGCGGCGCGGCGGTGGAGGGGCTGTATGGCGTGAGCGTGCTGCCGCACCCGTACGCCGACGGCGCCAACAAGCAGCTCGCCGACTGGATCCAGCGCTACCGCAAGCGCTACAGCGTGGATCCGAACGTGTGGAGCGTGATGGGCTATACGCTGGCCGACATGTTCGTGCGCACGGCGGAAGCCGCCGGCCCGCAGCTCACGATCGACGGCTTTGCCCGTACGTTGGAGAAGTTTGACTTCACCCGCGACTATTTCGGCAGCCCGGAATACCGCTTCACGCCCACCGACCATCTCGGCAACCGCTACGGTCGGCTGGCGCAGATCCGGAACGGGAAGTGGGAGCTGGTTTCGGATTACTTGAAGTGACCTTTCCTGCCCGTGGCGGCTCTTCCATGACGGCCTCGATCGGTTAACCTGCAGGCAGGGATGTGATCTCCGGACCGGACCATGAGCAACGATCAAATGCGCACCATCACCGTCGCCTTCACCGGCGCCTCCGGCCTGCCTTATGGCGTGCGCCTGGTCGAATGCCTGCTGCACGCCGGCTGCCGGGTGTGGCTGCTGTATTCACAGGTGGCGCAGATCGTCGCCCGGCAGGAGATGGACTGGAACCTGCCGGCGCGCCCGGCCGACGTCGAGGCCGAGTTGTCGGCGCGCTTCGGGGCTGCGCCCGGCCAGTTGCGTGTGTTCGGCCGCGAGGAATGGTTCGCGCCGCCGGCCTCCGGCTCCAACCCGCCGGACGCGATGGTCGTCTGCCCGTGCACCATGGCGACGCTGGCGGCGATTGCCGGCGGGCTCAGCCAGAACCTGATCGAGCGCGCGGCCGACGTCGTCATCAAGGAAGGGCGCAAGCTCGTGCTGGTGCCGCGCGAGACGCCGTATTCGGCGATTCATCTGGAGAACATGCTCAGGCTCGCGCGCCTCGGCGTCTGCATCCTGCCGCCCAACCCCGGCTTCTACCACCATCCGCAGACGGTGCAGGACCTCGTCGATTTCGTCGTCGCGCGCGTGCTCGACCAGCTCGGCGTGCCACACCGGCTGATGGCGCGCTGGGGCGAGGAAGGAGAGGCATCATGACCGATACTGCCCGGATTCCGCTGTTCCCGCTCGGCACCGCGCTGTTCCCCGGAGGCAGTCTGCCGCTGCGCATCTTCGAGCCGCGCTACCGGCGCATGATCGCCCAGTGCCTGAAGGACCACGGCAGCTTCGGCGTGTGCCTGATCGCCGCCGGGCGCGAGGTGGGCGAGCCGGCCGTACCCTACCTGCTGGGCACCGAGGCGCAGATCGTCAGCGCCGACCACCTGCGCAACGGCGTGGTGGACATCGTCGTGCGCGGACGGCGGCGGTTCCGGGTGCTCGATCACGAGCTGGAGGAGGACGGCCTGCTCACCGGCACCGTGCGCTGGCTTGCCGACCCGGTGTCGCAGCCGATTCCGCCGCATCTTGCCGAAGTGGTGCCGCTGCTCGAGCGCCTGATCGAAAAATTTGGCGGCGGCCATGTC